>CAMWNT010000037.1 GCA_947175695.1 uncultured Porphyromonadaceae bacterium | reverse complement strand
CGACGCCGCACGCGATCAGTGCCAGATGCACCGCCGCCGTACCGGCCGACAGCGCGACCACCCGCTTCTCCAGCGGCTCGGCGCCCTCGCGCCGATTAACGAAATCCTCGAGCTCACGCTCAAACGCGTTGCAATCCGGCCCCATCGGCACCGCCCAATCCTCGGCCAGCGCCGCCTTTATAAACTCTATCTCGCGCCCACACATTTTGGGCTTGCACAGCAGAATCTTTTCACTCATCGGATAAGAGATTTAAAATTAATCCAGAATATCTTCCGGACTGATGGGAGTGTAAGGACCATCCTTCACCTCCATGATCGAAGTCGGAGTGACGACCTCGATAGAATGCCATTGCCCGGCGGGAATCTGCACTCCGTAATTCCCGATAGTGGGGTCGAGCGCGAAGCGTTCGGTCTGTGCACCGCTGTCGTCATAGAACGCGACAATCATTTTACCGCGCAACACGACATAAGTCTCGGCCGTGTGGCGATGACGATGGCTGGGAACGATTGTGCCCGGCAGCAATACGTTAATAAGTCTCTGAGCTTTGGCGTCAAGACTGTCGTGGAGGTTGAAATTCATGCGTCGGCGGGGACTCTCCTCCGCTTCTGCCGTGACCTTGTCAAGAAGGTTATCGTCGAGAATCATGATTTTTTTGAATTTAGATAAGCCTCATGCAGATGATAGTTCTTTTTCATAAAGAGCAGATAAGCCGAGGCCAAAGCGACAATGATTATCGCCATATAGAGATAATGGTTGATCGGGAGGAAAATCAATCCGGCCGAGATCAGAAGCTGAATCGCCATATACACGGCGGCGACTTTTGTATGAGGCGTCTTCAATTCATTTGCCAGAATCTGATAGGCATGCTTACGGTGAGCCTCACCGAGATTCTCATGCAATTGAATCCGATGGCATATTGTCAGAATCGTATCGGCGCCATAGACTGCGATGAGGATGAGATATGAGAAATCGCGGGTCGTAAGAATAAGCGAACCGAGGGCGAAAAGGATAATGAACGCCATGCTTATCGACCCTACATCCCCCGCAAAGCACTTGGCTTTCTTTCGGAAATTGAAGATGCAGAACACGATCAGCGACAGACCGGTCACATACAGATATGACATTGACACGAACTCATACTCCCGGTTGAGATAGATCAATGGAGCCAGCACAGCGAGCGAATAGCCGCCGGTCATTCCATTGATGCCGTCCATGAAATTATATGCGTTGACGATACCCACGCAGACGATCAGCGCGATTATCACGATCCACCAGTCGTGCCAATTGATGATTCCGAATTGGAAGAACATCAGAAACATGGCCGCAAACTGAGCGACGAGTCGCACGCTGTCGGGTAGCGAACGCACATCGTCGATAAAGCTGACGATGCCGATAAGCGACAATCCGGCTACAAACCAAGAATACTGCAGCCCGCACATTGCCCAGAACAGCCACGCCCCGAACAGAAAAATAATACCTCCACCACGCAGTGTGATGGAAGTATGCGAAGATCGGAGATTAGGTTTGTCAATGATGTTGAATCTGTCGGCTACTTTAAAATATGCCAATTCAAGTAGAAAAAGTAGCCCAAGAATAACGAGATAAATCATATTTGAATTTTTTTGAGGGAATCCTTAAAGCTGACGACCTGATATTCAAAGTCAAATGATGTAAGCTTCGGATCATAATACTGGTCTGCAAACATTTTGCATAGGGGTTTGAGCACCAATGCGCCGACAGCCACAAGAGGATTAAAAACGCGTGAACACAGGATTGAATGCTTGTTGCTTTGAGCAAAATACTTTACAATCTCCACTGTGTCGGCGAATTCGCGATTCTGCAGATGAAAGATGCCCGACAGATTTCGATCGATTGATTGCTTGACAAATTCGCAAAGATTGTCGATATAGAGCATCGACCGCTTATTATGCCATTCAGGAAACAACGGAGTTCTCATTGCCAGATGTGCCAATCGTTGGAAATTTCCTTTGCCATTATTGCCGTAGATCACGCAAGGTCGAAGGATCGTTACTTTAAAATCGTCGGATTCCAACTCCCGAATGCCATTTTCAGCCTGCAGTTTGGAATCGCCGTAAAAGTCGTTGGGATCAGGTTGGGTATCTGCATTGATGACGACGGACTTCAATGTCTTAGAAGTGTGAAACACAATCATGGAGCTCATGAAAATGAACTGCTTCACTCCATTTTCTTTTGCCGTGTTGGCGATATCAATGGTCAGGTCGCGATTGACTTTATAATAGAGCGGAGCCATAGAAGGCTTCGGATCTACATGGGCCAGACCTGCCACATGAAACACGACATCATATTTTGAGAAATCCACCGTCTTCCATTTGTCACCGAATGTGTCAACGGTGTGAATCTGATATCCCTCAGGGAATCGGCTTAACCATTTTTCCACCGAAGTGCCGACAAAGCTATTTGCTCCGGTGATAAGAACTCGTTTCATAAGAATCGATTAATATAGAGAGTTAATACAGCTTCTCAATTTCTTTCCAGACAATTCGGCTGTCGAAATTGTCGACCACCCAATTTCTTCCATTTTCTCCATTGATGCGATTTCGGATTCGGATATCATCAATGCGAGTAGCCAGATCAAATTCATTATTTTCTGCGAAAAGGCCTGTAGTGCCGTCGATTATGGAATCGCAACAGCCTGTAACGCGCGTGGTAATGACCGGTTTAGCCATGGCTTGTGCTTCCAGGACGCCGGTCGGAAAGCCTTCACGGTAGGATGGCAGTATGTACACATCCATTATTGAATAGAAGTATTCCATACCGCTGTTGATAAAGCCGGTGTATATAATTCTTTTATCGTTGAGTATACGCTCTTTTACGTCGTCAGGCAGAGTGTCACGTTCTTCAAACATACCGACCAGCAGCAATTTACAATTGTCGGCATTTTCAAGAGAATCGAATGCTCTGACAAGTTCTATTATGCCCTTGTCGCGCACCATTCGTCCGGAATATCCTATTACGAAATCATCATCCGAGATTCCATATTTTTTTCGCAATTCCTTTTGGTGTTCAGCATTGATTCGAGCCGGATTGAACTTTTCTTGCGTATCGACTCCGTTGCATGTGCCTTTGCCAAGTATGATTTGTTTGGCGGCGGGTGCGAGCCGATCATTGATGCTTCGTGAAAGTACTGACGGGCTGACACAAACGATCTTTGTTGCGCACAAAGAAGTGATGCGATCGATTGTTATCAGCATTTTGCGTTTAAATCCATGCGAAGTCTCATAGACAAGGCCATGGCGGAAATAGATTCTGTTAGGGACTCTGCACAAGAAAGCCGCGAGCATGGCGAGCAACCCTCCTTTCGGGGTGTGGCCGACCACTACGTCTATTTTCTTCTTTTTTATAAATCTGCAAATTGCGCGTATCGACTTGAAATCTTGTGCGATAGAGATACTTCGGTTGACTGGAGTCTCAATATAATCGAACTCCTGCTGACGGGCATAATCATTAAGATATTCACTCTCACTGCATGCCACATTTAATTGATGGCCTTTGTCTTTAAAGTATTTGAATTGATCACCAATGAAATAAGGCAACACAAAGTAGATGTTGACGACGTGAAGTATGTTCATCTGATGTTAGACGTTTTTTCTGATTACAGGGGTAGGAGATTGGTCACCGTTATGCACTACCGCGCATAGTTATTGTAGTGGAAAAGAGGAGTATATATTGGTTAAAGGCTGAACCGTGAGATGTTGCCATAATAGGCAATTCGTTTCAGATATTCTTCGATTTGGAGATCGGTGTATACGCGGTTGTCGGCGTCATCACGCTGTTTCTGCAGGGAAATCGCGATCAACGAGAATTCATTTTCGAGAGAGGTGGCGAAGATCCCCTTGTCATCGGTATTGATGGTGACTACCAAAGAATGGCGCGCGGCATCACCCTCAACATTGTGAAACATCGTGATCGGATGACAGTCATAGCGATCGAATCTGCCGATTTTGATATTCGAAGTTGGATTCGTCTCGATGACGATTCCTTTCTCCTCTACAAGATCGAGCAGCGCGCTCTGCACAGCCACAACATCGCGGGCGAACGATTTGGGGAAAGTCACCATCTCGGGTTGATTCCCCAGTCGGCGACACTCTAAATTTGTCTCGTAATGCATCCGAATCCGGTTGATTCGATCTCTGTCGCGAGTCGGAGATACCGGTGAGCGCATCACATCAAGACTATACAGATCCTCGCGCGGCTCGGGAATGGCGATATAGTCGCCCCGCATCCGCATGCTTTGCCAATACGACCACATGTCGGGCGATACGTCGCCGTTACGCTCGCCGGCCGATTTGCCATATCCCAGTTCCGACACAAGTCGGATGTAGTTTTCTTCAATCAAGAGTTCCGTCTCCTTGGAGAGAGAAATGTCGCGCGATTTTGCGAAATACTTCATCCATACGAGATTGTCGAGCAACACCTGCCGCGGAAGTAAAACCATGCGGTGACGGCTCTCATAGTATCGCTTTGCGTCAAGGCCAAGTGCCAATCCGTGGCCGATTCGACAACCGATTGTATAGCCCATGAAATCGATGGTCTCGGCTATGGTGCGCAATCCATCAAGAATGTCATAGAAATCCTCGCCGGCGTGAAATGTGAAATTCGGAAGACCGTGGGCACGCATGTAGCGAAAAACGGGCGCGAACACCTCCGGCCTGCATGCGAGCTCCGAACTTGCGGCGTCAATACCGGTCACGGGGGGAAGAGTCTTGTCAATTTGATTGATTACCTCCACCAGCATCCCGGCCTCCTCGAAAAGTTGCGCTCTGAGTTTCTGATGTCGCAATGCACTCCGTTGGTCTTCGGGAAAGGTGCATTTTATGAAATGGGGCACAATCGTTATGCTCTCAATATCGGAGTCCGACAGATAATCGTCGTTGCCGAAAATTGCCTTCCTGAAATTGGCGGCACGGAAATTTTTTACAACACCCGGAGTCAATCGGGCTTCGACTGAATGACTCCGTCTCTCGCCCATGCAAGACTGCACAGCATAGCGAAACTGCACGCGTTCGAACAACTCCTTTTGGCGCTTGTCGCCCCAAAGGCCTGATCCAAACGTTTTCAGTTTCTGATAGATCTGGAAATTGGCGAATCCCGGCTGACGGTTGGTCTGCACAAACTCTCGTCGTGCCTTTGACTTGATAAGCAGATAAAGCATCACCAGCGGAGCTATCTTAATCGCCGGAGTGGAGTCGCCTCTATAAAGAGAATGAAACCAGCCATAAATGATAGAGCGCTCACCCTGATGGATAGTGAAAGGAGATTTTAAAATCTCTTGCGAATCGCGATCGCTGAATGCAGATTTCTGAATCGCATAATCCACAACCAGCTCCTCCTCAGCCTTCAAAGCCTGTCGACTGAAAGCTGCCGCCAATTTGACCGATTTCTCAAACAGGCTGAACGACTTGCCCCCTGCCACCACATCAACGATCTCCTTCCGCGAAATAAACTCTTCTCCCTTAAGTTGCTTTATATCGAAATGGATGGTCTGAAAAAGCAGGACTCGAATCGCGGCGGCCACTCGAATCCAATAATTTAGAGAAAAACACCTCGTTCGATGAATCCTTGACGCCACGTCGTATTCCATCCGATGGCCCGCAGCTCGGAATCCATCTCTGATCTGAATATTCGGATCTGAATCGGAAGTCTCGGAGACTACAAGATCCGGATGATTCATCATGGCGAGCCAGTTGAATTCAAACACATCCTGCGATGCATTAATATGATTGTGGGTGTCGGAGAGATGTTCCTTTATGATCGCATTCAGTCGGAAATTATCGTGACCGATTACATTGGGCCAGCAGAAATACTTTCGTCGGATTCTTTTCTCCAGGTCATTTTTGGCAAGGAAAGGCAGAGTCAGTAAATCTTCGCCGATAAGATGGGTTGTTTCATGCCAGCGGAGAAGATGTTGAAATTTCACCTGTGGCTGATTTTGGGAGCCATATTGTAATGCCGACGACGCGAATTGGTTGAGGATCAAGGGGAGACGACCGGCTATTTGCCTGTCGTCGGCATTCGGCGGCAGTGCTTTCAGGCCGCGTTCGTCGGTGGCCCATGTCTGCAGGATTATATCCTTCAGCAATTCAATCTCCGATTGGGTATGTTGGAGATTGGCAACGCAAAACGTGTCGGCGATTTCATCAATCAGCGACCTGCGGCCCCCGGAAATTGCATTTGCGACAGCCTCGATCGACAGATGATAGAAAACAGTCGATATTGTAGATCTTAGCAGATCCATTCAGTGCGATATCGGGATAGGTGAGGTTATTCAACTGCCGCTTCAGCTTGATCGTCGGCTTGGGCAGCAGGTTCCGGCTCGGGTTGATCCGCCGGTTGCGCGTCAACTTGTGGTGCGGCTTGGGCCTCGGCGATCACATGATTATTGGCCGGATTGTTGTTAGCTCCTCCCTCTTTAAATATAGCATCTCCATTGATCAACTCTTCGTAATGCCGCTCGACCCATTGAGAGATGTTTTGAGGGTTGAATTGACCATTCAGTTCCTGTTCAAGGTTCTCAGAGAGTGCTTGTTTTGACAATGTCTTGAAAGCTCCGATCATAAGAATTGCATCAGCAATGGTATCAGCTTTTTTTCTTTTTTTGAGCACCTTTATCAAATTCTCTTTAGTCGGCACGTCATTTACAGCATCCGAGCTCTGAGGTTTTAGAATTACACTCCTAAGTGAGTCGTATAAATCGGCATTTTCCCCTTTATCATCTCCTAAAATTGTCGTCAGCAGTTGCTCGATCGGCTTCAAGAAATGGAAGATAATTCTATATTTGGAATCCGGATCAGCCTCGTTGGTCGGATGCGTCAGCATTTTGGAGTCGGAGAGAGATTTGTAGAATTCCGGAAATGCGATATCCCGTCCCTTCTTGATCTTTTCGCGCCATAGGGTGATATTTTCCTTGATGGCGGTGAGCACTTCTGAATTCCGAATGGCCGCCACAGAAAGCAGGCAATGATATTGCTCATGAAAATCGACTTCGTCGGACTTAGCCATACCGCGTTTCTCCATACAGATGTTGATCATATTTCGTAAGAGAGATTCCTTGTAGTTAAGGATAAACAAATACAGATGATCGTCAATCTGGCGGAATCTCTTATAGCAGAATTCGGGATTCATAAGGTTTGAGAAAGGCGCGAGGACATCAAGCATGTAATATCCCGTCTCTTTGAAGAATGGACGGAAATGGAATGCTTCGGCATTCTTTCTCATCTTGTCGATTGCCGCTACGGGATTATCAAGATTGTTTTTGGCTGTTACCGCACATTTCGTCATCAGTATGAAGAGCTCGACAGTGTTGAGGCGCAGATTGAATTCCTTGATTTCCTTTTTTTCATCCTCTTTCAGCTCTTTATCGGGTTTTTTAACCAGTTCTTTGATTTTTTTGTAAGAGTCAATGAGAATTCTCAGCAACTTGTTGAACTCATCGCTTTTGACGATATAGAGGTCATTCTGTTCGGGAAGCAATTCGCCCGGAGCATATGTGAAATAGCTCCCTCCGATCAGTTGCTGAAGAGCGTTTGTATTGTCGAAGCGATGATCGATCACCGACAAAACACTTTTTTCTTCCGAAGGCGTGGGATAATAGGCGGAGTCCTCAGTAACCGTCTCATAAGCCTCATACATTCGGATCGAATAATAGCTTTTCAAAAAGAACAGCAGTGCATAGCCCGATTCAGAGAGAGTCTCCTTCTCAAGCATTGAAAAGAGATAAAACACATCGCCGGCAGTCACATTATATCCGAAATTTTTATTGTTAGTGTCGATGATACTGTCGATTATCGACCCCACTTGCAACGAAGAATTGCCCTCATCGTCCATAACGTCGTAATCCTTTTTGAGGCGATTCCCGAAGTGGAAGTCGATGATTTTGACGACTTCGCGGTTGAACGATGTTCCGAAATCGTAGTTCAGCAGACTGTCGAGCGACGACTGGGTTGCGATATCAAACCTGTCTTTCCAGACAGAGAAGAAATACCCCTTGAAAAGCGATTTATTCGACCGCAGGATCTCCTGCTTTTTGTCGTCGACCACAGGATCCATGATCGCAAGCAATCCGACAAGATTGAAGAATTCCCTCAGGTTATTCGGCATCAACGGCGACAGGCCGCCAACGGGATTATAGAAGAGATATCTCGTCCGACTGAAAATCAGTCGGAGAATGCAATCTCTCAGTTTTTGAGAATCGACGATTATCTCATCGCCTCGCTTGATTTCGATCTCCGCGTCGCCGAAATCGTAGATCTTAGGCATATTGATTCTCGAGCTGACAGGGATCAGCTTGTCGAGATATTTCTTTGCCATAGCCTCGGTTTCGTTCATATTCGGATTCTCCTCATCTTTGACGATCTCCTTCTTTGCGTCGATCTGCTCGCGGAAAGCTTTGATCACCACATCGTTGAGCTGGCTGATCTTGGTGCTGAACATCACGATGCAATTCGGGATGCAAAGATACTTCCGGATCTGCTCACACATCTGATAGGCGTGGCTGAGCGAAAGATCGATATCATCAATAGGAATGATAAGGATATCCTTTTTGAAAAAGCGCAGATAGCGCTTCACGAGCTCCTCGAGATTGCGTTTCAGATCGATAGAAGCAGCCAGCGCCTCAAGATCATTGATTGTGTCGAACGCTTTAAACGAAGCCCGGCCGATATTGTCCAGACAGCGTTTGACCAACACAAACGAAGTGTCAAGATCTGTAGAGAGTCCGAAATCATCCGATCTGTCGGCCTTTTGAAATTTTTTATAGAGCTGACCGATAATAATCTCCAACACATTGAATCGCACAGTGAAGAACGACGGATCGATATTCTCCGTGAATGCGAAGCTTTTCTTCCTGAGTTTTTCCAGGCAATTGCATGATTTGAAGAAGTTTGCCACTTCCTGTCCCTCAGCGTCGTCAGCGCTTCCGGATCGCTTCAGCATTTCAATGAAAGTTGAGGCACACGAAGTCTTACCTTCGCCGCGGTCGCCACAAAAAGCGACGACCTTCAACGACTTATCATCGCAACTGTCGATAAATCCCGCCATCAGCTTCGCAGCACGAATATACTGTGCTCGGAATATCGACTCATCGAAGTTACCCTTCTCTACGACAATATCTCGCTCTTGCCCCAGCTTATACTTGATCTTCGTCATGTGTAGGTCGAAATTTTAATGGTTCTTGTGAGTTGTCAGACTCTCATATACTTTCAAATATCCATCCGCCATAGTGGAGATATCATACATATCAGCTCTCTCACGGCACTTTTTTGCGACTTCCGCATACACTTCCGGATTCTCTGCCAGTCGGCAGACCTCTTTAGCCAATGCATCTGCATCACCATGAGGGAAAAGAATTCCCGCACCTTTGACGACCTCGCGCAAGCCATCAACGTCAGAGGCAATCACCGGCTTTCCGACAGCCATTCCCTCGACCGCAGATAGTCCAAATCCTTCCCAGTGTGACGACATGATGACAATATCCGAGGAGGCAAGAAGAGAGGGTACATCTGTTCTGATTCCCATGAAATGCACTCTCTCTTGGAGTTTGAGCTGAGTCACAATCTTTTCAAGGTCGCTACGCCTTTCGCCATCGCCAACCAAAAACAGGTGTACGTAATCCGGAAGTTTGCTTAGAGCTTTGATCACTGTATCTTGATCTTTCTGATATCGAAACCCGGCCACCTGCATCAATGCGATTGAGCAGTTATACTGCTTTTTCATATCCTCGAGAGATTGAGCTTCGGCATATTTGGCAACATCGATACCATTATTGATGGTAATGACTCGGTCGTCAGATATATCTGTTGCCTCTCGAAGATTCAGCTCCGTTTTGTCAGAGATGCATACTATTTTGCGATAACGGCTATACATCCACTTGTCAATAGAAGCATACCACTTCCAACCGCGACGTCGGTTGGAAGTGTTATGCTCTGTGGTGCAGAGCACCACAGAGCATAACACGCTGCCAATGGCAGCGAAAAGCTGTGGAGCTGTATTGTGTGTGTGGATTATATCGTATTTCCGGAGATACGGAATCAGCTTTAGCAGTTTGGCAGGAGAGTATACAGATCCCCCTTTGCCTAAATCAATCACAGATATCCCCAGAGCTTTAGCCTCTTGAAGGAAAGGCGTATCAGATCCATCAAACAGAAGCAGATCAACTTGATGTCCATGCTCTTTCAGTCGCGGGATAAGGTCA
Organism: uncultured Porphyromonadaceae bacterium; assembly: GCA_947175695.1. Classification (GTDB taxonomy): domain Bacteria; phylum Bacteroidota; class Bacteroidia; order Bacteroidales; family Muribaculaceae; genus Lepagella. Next base: position 10,839 of record CAMWNT010000037.1, on the reverse strand, counting down.
AGCATCAGTTTCTCCGCTCCACCGGTGTGAAGCGATGTAATGACGTGCAGTATTTTCATTGTTCTCGGAGTCTTGCCATATAATTGGCGAGACGTTGAAGAGGAGTCTGATAATTCAATTTAGAGCCGATCTTTGAGTAAATCATCTGAATTTTCTATCTCTAAAATAGAATATCAGAGAAAATGGCCACGCGAGCGACCAACATGGGTGAAGATGTATCCTGTCTTTTTTTGATGTGATATATCTTCTGAATCTCCAGAAATTTATTGCGGATCGAAATCGTTGAGCGATGGGTATTGGCGCCTTGACCAGTTCAGCATATGTCATGCATGAGGCTATCGGGCTTTTTACTCTGACTTTGACAATTGATGAAGTCAAGCCATCATCAAGATATTCACAACAATATGTTGTCTCGTCAAAATAATGAATAAGATATTTTGATGAAATTCTATTCCATATCAAAGCTTCGGGACAGAATCTTTCATTTTCAATCTCGGGAAATGGGAATTCCTTCATAACAGAAGTATAAAAGACTTCTGACATATCTCCCTTTACCTTATAGCGATATCTGAGATCAATTGAGCTACATTCAATTATGCCAAATTTCTTTTCTCCTCCTACGATCTGTCCGTGATAATCAGCTTTCAGACCGCAAAGTCCTCCAAACCCTTTGCGATCTTTGATCATCAAATAATGGTTATTGATTTTCTCCAAAGAATCAATAGGGAGTATGTCATCGGAGTCGACAATGAAGAATAAAACTCCCTTTGCTTCTGCGACACCTCTATTGATGGCTCGGTGTTTCCCGCCATTAGGTTGCTTTATGTAGCGGATTTTTATTTTGTCTTCACGAATCCATGCATCGACTAATTCTTTTGTATTGTCGGTCGACCCGTCATCAATAATCAGCCATTCGAAATCTGTGAATGTCTGTTTACAAAGACTTTTATATAGAGCATCCAGACGGTATGCCCTATTATAAGTTGGCGTAAATACGGTGATAAGCATAAAGACAATTTGATATTGACATCGATTTCGGAAGAAATTTGAGGTTGTAAAACTTCCTTATTAAATGTCGTTGTATATATATTCTACTGTTCGGACAACATTTATGATGTTGTAGTCCGATGATAATGCTTTGTGGGAAAGGTCGGAGCGTATCTCATTGCTATTGGTCTCTTTTGACATAATCTGATGCCAAAGAGTTTTATTCTTAAGCGGGATACTGTGAAAGTTCCCCAGATGCATATTTGCTTCCTCCGGAATAGTGTCAGTTGCCAATACATTTAGTCCAGATGCCTCAGCCTCTATTGCCACAATTCCAAGACCTTCATAAATTGAGGGAAACAAAAATACATCTGCTGCACAGAGCCATTCGGCGACATCGTCACGTCGTCCCAAAAGGCGAACATTGTCAAGATTGTGAGCCTCTTTGTATTTCGTTAGCATTGAGAATAAAGGCCCATCGCCAATGATGATATATAGTTCATCTTTATCAATGCGCTCCTTGGCCAAATCCAAAATGAATTTGTGATTTTTTTGATCCGTACATCTACCGATGTTTATAAATACTTTTGTTGAGTAGGCAATATCATTCTCAGCTCTGTATTGTCTCCGAGTCCCCGCATTGAATCTGAATTTATCGAGGTCAATTCCATTGTTGATCACGTGTCCCTTGCGCCATCTCAAAGGGAAAAGCCATTTCAGCGCGATGCGAGAGCATCCAAACAAATGGGTCGCAAATTTTTCATATGGATGATGGCGAAGGAAAAATAATGGCCAAAGAATCTCGGGAATATCAACACGAGCATTATGAGAATGGGCAACCCGACATGGAATCCCGGCTTCTTTTGCAGCCGACAATACAATCGGCATTGATGTGTCCATATGTGCATGAACGACATCAAACTGTTCAGTTGTAAAGAACTGTATCAGACGGTTCTTATAATCATTAGCGGTAGAGAATGGTATTCGATGAATCGGGATGTCTAAATCTTTGAAAATCCGTTCATTGTCTCCTGACCTTTGAACAAGTATTTCATAGGAGAAATCAGAGTGGTTCCCAAATTTTATTAAGTTGTAGAACACCATTTCGGTGCCTCCGCAGTTAATCTGCGGATATACATGTAATACTCTTTTTCTCATCTTAAGAAGAATGAATATTCCGGATCAAATAACCATGAGTGGTAGGTCAGAAAATGTCCGTCGTCAAATAAAATTACATATCGGTAGTATCCAAATGCACATAATGCAGTAACGAAGCAATATATAAGTTTGCGATATTGCGGTAATTTGTCGATCAAATATCCTATAACGACTGCATAATATATTGTGAAGTAGTCTTTTTCCCGCGTTAAGATTTCACTTCCGCGGAATAACGTGAAAAGAGGCAAAAGACATAAGAACATCCAAATTACGATGTGCACTTTAGAGTTGGATAAGTTGAATTTTCTTAAGTTCACATACATAACCAGCATTAAAAGGAAGTATTCTAATGTATGAAAAATACCGATAGGTGATAAATTTTCATTATTAAAATATTTCTCGGATTTAGTCATCATTGACTCGTTAGCTGCATTGTCTTGTAAAAATTCGCCGATAGGTCCGAGTACATCAACTCCTGTGAGTCCAATTGCCATCGTAGGAATGAATAGGAGATTCATCCACATGATTCTGTCGCGAGTCAATGCGATATAGACCAAAGGATAGATTGCAAACAGAAGATATGCACCATTGTGAACCATTGCGACAAAATATGCGGCTATATAGTATTTGATATATTTTTTTTCTTCGATCAGCGGAACCATCATTATAAAGCAAGCGACAGTTATGCTTTGTCGCATGCTGATCATAGTATCGTAGAAATAAAGTTTATAAAGGCATATCAAAATTACGATTCCGAAATGGTTCGTATAGCGTTTAAGACCTTTCCATAGACAAAAGAAGAAAAACGCGGAATGAATTAGACAGAATCCATAAAATGAGATCCCTAAAGTTTTAAAAAATGAAGAGATGTAGATATATCCGATTTCGTATCTATTGTTGCGAAGTTCAGGATTCAATACCTCCGGAAAAGTTGGGGTATTGTAGTAAAGTCCCTCGTAAGTTGGGAAATCCATACCTCCGACCAATCTTGTTCCGCTGACGAATGTGAGAATTGTCAGGCAAATAAAGATAAAAGTATTCCGATTTTGATCAGTTTTTGCAGTCTCAATCAGAAATGCAAGAACGGCGCATACAATAAAGAGTGATAATATTGTAATCATAGGTATTTATTGAAATGCAGATGCAATTAACTCTTTAGCGGTATTGGCTTGATTCTGCAGTTGATTGTGAACCGAAGTGTAGTTAATATCCTTTTCGATGATATTGATATTGTCGGTATATATTCGATAGTCGAGGTGAAGAGGAGACAGGAGAGTCGTCAGGCGATCGTTCATTTTCGCAGCAACGCCACATACCGGATAAACCAAGAATTTTTTACGAAATTGGATAGCAAATACAGTCCCATGGAAAGAATTGGTGATCACATAAGTTGCGTTTTTCATTAATCCAAGCCATTCCGGTATAGTAGGCTCCGCCTTGGGGTATTTGTCTTCTTGCCCTTGCGATCCGACATAGATTATCTTCAGATTCTTGGATTTGGCAAATCTATGGATCTCTTTCCAATTGATCTGAGTTCTTGTTCCAAGAAAATAGATGAATATATATGGTTGTGACGGTGCTTTATCAGATACAATGTCCTCATAGTCATCTGCTGACAGCAACAAAGTCGGATCCGGTACAAGATGGGGTTTTTCAACTTCAGCTGCTTTACAAATCTCAAGTCCACTTTTTTCTCTTACAGTGACAAGATTAAATCTTCTCAGCCAAGGTTCAATTAAGCGGCAAAAATCATCAGATGCAACTCTTGCTCCGAAGCTCGCTGCAATTGATGCTTTTACGGCATTGTCCGGTGCCCACTTCAAAAAATATATACCATCCGTAGTGTTCCAGATTTGGTCGCTCCCTACCAAATAGGCATCTGCTTTGGGTGGGTTATTCTCCAGCATCGCAAGGGTATACTCTTTTTCTGTGCAGTGAAGATGCGTCTTTCGGAATTCTTCAAATCCGCGTGATGTCACATTGGGTTTGAGTCTACCGTGTGTAAGAGTATAAAAAGCCGATGTCAGACCTCTCTTCACCAAATAGCATGGATAAGGTAGCAACCGATAGGCCGTGCGAAGTTTCGAGATAAGCTTTTCTTTAAAGTTAGGATTATATTCCTTTCCTGTAGTGGCCTTAATCAGAAACGTTTCGTGACCAAGACTTCTGAGGAATGCCTGTGTCGCGAAGCACTGTAAAAGTTGGCCATAATTATCTTCGGTTTTCCAGAATGTCAGTATGCCAATTTTCATTCAGAAATGGTTTAGAGTATATTTAGTTTTAACTTTCATTCACTCAAAGAGGATTTTTCGAGGGATTTTCGTTCGGATTCGAGGGAGCAATCAGAGATTGTGACCGATGAATTCGGACGAAAAGCACCGAAAAAGACCTTTGAGTGGATGGAAAGATTCCTTCCGAAGAGTAGGCTTCCTTTAATCGTGTTAAAGCTAAACATACTCTTAATATCCTTCTTTTTTAATTTTCCTCACAATATCGAGTCCCAGGCGCAGGAAATTGCGATAGTGTTGATATGATTTCGACGGTTGAGGGGCGAATCTTTCTATTGCGGCTTCAAAACCGTGTTTGACATAATAGTCGTAAAATTCGTCTCTTTTTGCAATTGACGGCAAATGTTGCACAAGCACTTTATTCCCCTCGACGGCAGTGTCGATGTCAGTCTCAAAATATGTCGTTTCAGAAGAGATCTTATCCCACAATTCTTGTCCTCGGTCGCTATTGATCAACACCATTGATACGCCCTTATTGTCGTCGAAATCGTAGTGCTTTTTGCCGATCCCCCAGAAGTCGCCAAGCGTAAGATCTCCCGGACGATGGAGAGTGTTGTATGGACAATCAAAACAGCTCGGACGTTGTAGACGGTCAGACAGGAAAAGCTGCATATAACTGTCATAGCCCGAAAAGAGATGGTGGCGTCGATGGTTGGAAAATTCGATGTTGATATAGAGGCGTTTCCAACTTTTCTCTTTCCACCGAAAGCTCAAAGTCTCGGTTTTACCCTTATAATGATCTTCCATGTGCTCGCGATATTCCTTGAATATCTTTGGTGAGGGCACACCGTGACACAAAATATCAATCGTGATTAGATTGTCGTATGGTTTGATCAAAAAGTTTTTTAAGGCTGCCACTTGACATGGTACTCCGGAAAAAAGCACCTTCTTTCCATCCCGAAGAAGTTGACGCACTTCTGTGTAAATCCCCATCGTGTCGCTTTGTACATATTTCGATGACATCAGCGGCATCAGCTCTTCTGAGTTAGTTGCAACAGCATGAACAGCTTCCATTTTGTCGTTGAAGCGACATCCGACCACGACACCTCCTTCTTGAAGGACCGCTTCTGCCAGAATTCGGAAAATCCCCCCCGATGAGCTATAAAAGCGTTCTCTTTCGTTTTTGTTCTTTGCTGCAAAAACATGCCGTATGTCATTGTCAGACGGAATATTGACAATAGGACATGCCTTATCACACAATCCACAGTTCACACACTTCACAGCATCCACCGACGGGTATGAAAATCCCTCATCATCCGGTCGCAGCGATATACAATTGTGGCCGCAGATCTCTTTACACACACCACATCCGCTGCAATCTTTCTTCGCAGTTATTTCAATCATCTTTTGCTTGTCAGTGCGTTTACCTTCTGCATCATGCCATGAAGTAGCCATGCGGATGTTACTACCATTATAAACCACGTCGCTTTTACAACATAGCTATCAAGATTCGCCAAATACTTGGATTCGATAGTATGAGAAAACTCGTGATTTATATGAAGCAGGTAGATTTCCAGACTGATCAACCCCAAGAACGCCATCACGCTGTTGAGCCACTTGATCCTTGAGAAAAGTTGACTGATCGTCCAAAGCATCGGGACTATCATAAAGGGAATCGAAACACGAGCGACAGTTAGTCCAAACGAGAGATTGGTCAATCTCAGATACATTCCTACGCCGAAGCCGACAATGCCTATAATAAGCATTGGTCCCCAAATTGACAAAGGTAGTGAATCCGACTTCTTCTGATACTTATAAATCGCAAAGCCCGCAATATAAACAGCTACTCGGCTATACGACATATAGACGTGGTCGAGATGATGGATTATGCCGCAACCTAATATTATTGACGCAAGAATAGAAATAACTACGGAAATGCACAGTGCCTTTAACGACATGCGTGCAAGCATCGGCGCAAAGAGATAGAAGACGATGAGAGTGGGAATATACCACTCAAAATTGCAGTTTGCACTCCACCATCCCACTCCCGTAAACCAATAAAAGAAGTCAGCCGGAGAAGAGGGGAAGCCTTTTAGCGACCAAATCATACCGATTATTGACATCGCTGCCAATACCACCCACCATGTCGGAATGACACGTGAGAATCGACGTTTGTAAAAATTGCCGACAGAGGCATTTTTACTCAAGGATGCACATAGTCCGTATCCTGAGACAAAGAAAAATATATCAACTCCGATCCAACCGAGGGCGAATATTTCGCGAAGAACAGGTATGTCAACTCCTGTATGATAGAAAAATATCCAAAAGATAGCCAAACCCATAAAGGCTGATCTATATTTGGAAATGAATGATAATGAGAGGTTCATCATTTTAAAAGTTTTTTGAGAGGAAACAATAATCGACTTTTTATAGCAGCTCGCTTGGAATATTTTAGCATCATTGCCATATCTCCGGCTCGAGCCAGATCATAAATCTTGCCTTTTAGACGGGAATCGCATTCTAATGCATGTTTGATTCTTTTGTTGTTCAGGATCATTGAAATCCTATTCATCTTCTCATTCTGCGAGTAGGGCGCACGATATTCCATTCTTATCAATGCGGGCAGGCGGCAAGCAAAATGATAATTGATATCATTATCAAAATCATTATTGAAAAGCGATTGGTTTATCGCAAAATGCTTGATATCTTCGAAGGCTTCGTTATATTTTTCATAAAGTTTCTCATGAAATTTTGTGACAGCTCCCGATGGTGTCTGACGATAATAATATAGACTATAGGGTAGATAATCGACCGTCTCGGCTAAAAGGAAGCATCTCCATGAAAAGAAGAAATCCTCGCCATAAGAGAGTCTTGTGTCAAGTGATATATCATTGATCAAAGAGCGTCTGACTGCTTTTACATACAAAGATAGGGCAGTTCCGCGGCGTAATAGGTCATTGAATATCTCTTCTCTGTCGCCTTTTAATCGGCGAGGTGTCAGATTGCCGGCTGATAGGGGCGTTATGCGAGGCTTAGAATAAAAAGCATCGTAATGCCACACTAAAATGTCAGGATTGCGATCCTTAAGATTCTTTATTATAATCTCAAGCGCATTGGGATGAACCACATCATCAGCATCGACAAAAAATATGTAATCTCCTTTTGTTTCAGCGATGCCCCGATTGCGAGTGGCGCTGACCCCTTCGTTTGTTTTGTCGATGACACGCAAGCAGTCGTGGCGCTGTTCGTACTCTTTGGCAATAGATAAAGAGTTGTCTGTTGAGCCGTCGTTTATAAGGATAATCTCACATTCAGAGATTTGGGGCTGAACCAAAAGACTATCCAATGTCTGACGCAAATACGATGCAACGTTATAGACCGGGATGATTATCGAAAGAAGTGACATTCAATGAGTTTTTGAGAAAATTTAAGGATTCGTTACGTCGGATTCGGAGATGCTCATTGATTTTCTCCCAATCGAAGGTCGGAATTCTAAATGCCTCTCCGGAGCAGCATAAAGCCTCTTGAATATTGAAATCGGATAATAGTGATTCCAAGCGGGTATTACCTCTCGTGTTGTTCAATTTAACCACAAACGGAATATTGAACAAAATGGCAAATACCGCTCCGTGAAAAGAATCCGTAATCAAGAATCGGGCATTCGCAATATTTGATATCCAGTTTTCGATCGTGATGTTCTTGTAGTGATTTAGTGATTTAAAGCGCTTGAAAGCAGTCGATCTATTATTATTGCGAATGTCTGATATATTGGTGAGTTCTTTTACCTTTTCAATGATATGATCATTCTCGGGCGAGTCTTCCAAAAGATATGTGGCAATATAATCATCGCGGTTGTTATCGCAGTTGCTTACGAAGCTCTTGAATCCGTCGACGCCTAATAGCATTGTCGGATCCAAAACCCATTTGGCCTCAATCCCAAGATGTGAGCGACATAACTCTATTCCGCTTTTCTCCCTTACGGATATGGCGTTGAAGTTATTGGCATGTGTCTTGGCGGCGTTAGTTTGTGATTGTGTAAATTCCCAATTGTCAGTACCGAAAGAAGCCGCATAGGCAATCTTAATTACAGCACTCTGTGAAACAAAGTCAAGAAAATAATTGGTGATATTTGGCGAATAACAGGGTCGCCAGCATTGATCGCTTCCGACAATGAATGCATCGAAATCCGTTTCTGAGACAATTTTGTCGAAATCGGACTGAGTCATGACAGGTCCAATCCGCTTGATATGACGGTTGACAAAATCCAGCTGACAAGAATTCAGTTTTCGTTTTTCCGAGAAAGTGAGCAGGCTCGAATCAAAGGTAGGCTTACGAAGCCTCATGATGCATTTTGCCAGATTTATGATTTTGGATTCATGACGTGGCATGTGCCGGTCGATTGTGACCGGAGTATGCCCCAATTGCATGATAACTTGTTGCAGTGCATAGTTCTGGAGAATTCCCCCATAGTTGCCATGCAATGCTTGTGTCAGTATTCCTATTCTCATATTTTTCGGAACCCGATTAAATTTAATATTCGTGCAATTACTACTTTAATTCGGATCGTTAAAGGCTCTTTTGTGAAGGTTTCTATTAATTTTATAATATCGTTTGTTGTCGATGCTTTACGTTGAAAGTCGCTGTATGATGTTGGTTTGCGAGCGCAATTTGTCAGTGCGGAATTAAGTGAAAACACTCTGTCATCGCATTCATTGCGACCAACTAACCATTCGGCCATTTGATTCCCCTTTGAGGTCCGTGAGATAACAAGAGAAATCCCTTTGGATAATTCGTTGACCGGCACATCTATAATCGTTTCTACTTTCCAAAAGTCGCCTAATGTCAAATCGGCTTTTGAGCCGTCGGGGTATTTGAACGGACATTTGAAACAAGCCTCCCTGAGAGTGAAATTCTTTAGAAATCCACGCATGTAGATATTCTCACCATGAAATTCGGAAATCTCTCTTCCATCCCGCAATTTTATGGTGAAATTGTAATTCTTCCATCCATTGCGTTTATCCCTAAAATTAATGGATTCAATATCATAGAATTTGATATTGTGTTTTGTAGTCAGTTCTCTTAGATATTGAATCCAGTATTTTTGTTCCGGAGCACCGTGGCAGACAACTTCTACAAGCAATAGATTCGGGTTGTCGCCGGCGCGCTTGCGCATGGCGGCAACTTGGCAAGGAGTGCCGCTGAACAATACTTTTCTGCCGGCTTCAAGGTCAGAGACTACCTCTGAATAAGCATCCCCGACATGGCTATACACATATTTGCTGCCGCGGAGAATGCCGAGCTTTTCTTGACAGTCAACTCGTTGGTGAACGACCTTCCATTCTTGATCAAAAGTTGCGCCATATACTATGCCGCCTTGCTCAATAACTTTTTGTGCCAGAATAGAAAATGCTCCTCCTGATGAACTGTTTTCTAAAATTAGGTTGTCGCTATTAGATACCGCGAAGAACTTCATTGTTTTAGACGATAGATTCAAGAATTACTTGATTGCTAAGCTGTTTCTCTAATTCAGGATTGCTAATATGCGAATGAGCCTCGTTCGTGAACTTGCCTGGTACGGCAACCTTTGTAGTTGCCCCCATGCGCAGCCATTCGTATTCAATATCGATGTGTCCAATGTCAATCGCTTGATATCCTAACTCCGACAAGTCATAAGCCAGAATGGTTGCAGTCATACCCAAAGCGCACAGAATTAAAGGGTTTGACTTCTCATCAGAAAGTGGAACATTACGCTTTACAGAATTAATGATATCAGAATATCTTTGCCAAGCATTAGTTGAAGGACATAAAATTCGTTTGATTGAGCGAGCGTTATCAAACAGATCATTTCCAATACCCAGCATTGTCTTTTCTCCCTCTACAATAACGATGTCACGGTCTTCCCATACCTGTTTAAGAGTTTTGAGAAAATCAGAACAATGCGATTTGTCGCGATGTGAAAGGTAGAATCGTGAGAAGTTGGTTTCACCGTATGTCCGAGAGGGGTTTATGATCGGAAGCAGTTTTTTCAGATTATTCACAGTATATAATTCCCAAAAATGAGATGCATACCTTCTTAAATACCCGGTTCCTATGCGGAACATACAACCCGGAAGACAAATCAGACATTTATCATTATTAGAATTCTGCAATATGTCGGTTAATCGTCTTGCTAATTCAGGGTCAAACTTCTGAAATCCCGATTTTTTGCTGTCAGAATATCCCTCAAGAGAGCTCAAAATCATGTTTAATTCTCCATCGCCATATCGACATATAGAAAGATTATTGTCAATTATACTATCGACGGTCTGAATGTTGTTCAGAATGCTAATTGACTTTCTATAAGGATATAAAGCCTTATATCTTATTTTTGTGGAGATGTAGCGAAATTTCGCTCTAATAATCATTTTAATCCACTGGTGTCTCTTAAAAACTGTTAATAAGAAATTGTTAAACTCTGTATTCATAT
>CAMWNT010000036.1 GCA_947175695.1 uncultured Porphyromonadaceae bacterium | reverse complement strand
TGTGGATTTCAGCTCTTTAAGTGACCCCGGTGAGGCTCGAACTCACGACCCAATGATTAAGAGTCATTTGCTCTACCAACTGAGCTACGGAGTCATTGTTGGTATGCGATCGGATGGCGCGGCGGCCGGCTTAAGCGCTCGGCGGGGCGTTGCTTCCCGATTGCGAGTGCAAAGTTAATACCTTTTTTCGGATTGTGCAAATTTTTCTCAAATTTTTTTCGTAAATTAGCGTTTGAATTGTGATTTTTCACCGATTCCGGGCCCTAAAGCAGGGTTTTTATTGTGAATCGGCGAAAATCTACCTCTGCAAACTCGAATTATTCAAACCAACCATATATCTCCAGAGATGAATAAATCAACCGTATTCCTTTCCCTCGGAGCCCTGGCACTCCTCGCCGGCGGTTGCTCCAAAAAGCTCGGCAACTTCCAGAGCGATTACTTCTCAATGCGCCCCTCTCCCCTTGAGACCGTCGGTGAAAATGTGCCCGGCACTGTCTACGCCACTATCCCCGCCAAATTCATGGTCAAAAACGCCAAGGTAACAGCCACCCCCGTGCTCCAGTGGGCCGACGGCACCAACGGCGAAGTGGCCGCAACTCCCGTCATCTTCCAGGGCGAGAATGTACGCGACAACGGACAAGTGGTCAGCTACTCCAACGGCGGATCCGTCAGCATCCCCTTCGCAATCCCCTATCAGCCCGAAATGGCCCGCTCGGAGCTCTATCTCGACTTCGCGGTCGACCAGAACGGTAAGCTCTACACCCTCCCCCGCGTGAAGGTCGGCAATGGCGTCGTGGCCACTTCAACCCTCGCTTCGGCAGCTACGGTGCATCCCGCTGTGGCTAAAGACAGCTTCCAGCGCGTAATCTCCGAAAAATACAGCGCCGATATCCACTTCCTTGTCAACCAGGCAAATGTGCGCGCGTCGGAGACATCAAAGGCCGGATATATCGACCTCAATAAGAAGCTCATGGAAGCCAACGCCGCGCCCAATATGGAGATCGCCGGAGTGACCATCAACTCCTACGCTTCCCCCGAAGGTTCGCTCGACTTCAACGAGAAACTCGCCCAGAAGCGCGAGCAGAACACTCAAAGCTATGTCGAATCCCAATTCAAGAAAGACAAAATCACCGAATTCGGTGAGCTGACAGCCCAATTCACAGCCGAAGACTGGGAAGGCTTCCGCAGCCTCGTCGAGAAGAGCAACATCCAAGACAAGGATCTTATCCTCAGCGTACTTTCGCTCTATAACGATCCCGAAGAGCGCGAGCGCGAAATCCGCAACATCTCGACCGTCTTCAACGAACTCGCCGACCAGATCCTCCCCCAGCTCCGCTACTCGCGCGTGATGGCCACAATCAACGTCATCGGCAAATCCGACGAAGAGCTCATCAATCTCTACAACTCCGATCCGCAGAAGCTCACCGCCGACGAGATCCTCTACGTCGCCACTCTGACCGACGACAACGCCCGCAAGCAGGAGATCTACTCCACCGCCGTGCGCCTCTACCCCAACGACTATCGTGCGGTCAACAATCTCGGACTGACGCAGTATGTGGCCGGCGACTATGCCGCCGCTAAAGCAAGCTTCGATAAAGCCGCAGCCATGAATCCCCAGGCCAAGGAAGTAGAAATGAACCGCGGTCTGATCTCCATGCTCGACAAGAACTATGCCAAGGCCAACGAGCAGCTCGGTGCGGCCGCCGGAGTGCCCGAGACAGCTGACGCGCTCGGCGTCTACTATCTCATGCAGGGCGAAGTCGGCAAAGCTCAGAATGCTTTCGGCGACGCCAAGACCAACAATGCCGCTCTCGCCCAGATCCTCGGCAAGGACTATAACACAGCCCGCAACACGCTGGCCGCGATCCCTGTGCCCGACGCCACGACTTATTATCTGACTGCCGTGCTCGGCGCCCGCACCCACAACGAGACAATGGTGATGAGCAATCTCCGTCAGGCGATCAAGCTCGACAGCAACTATCGCACCCGCGCTCAGAACGACCTCGAATTCTCCGGCTATAACCTCAGCTACCTCTGATCCGACGGTCGGTCGTATTAATATCCGTATTGACTCCATAATTAAATAAAAAAGCATCCATGGAATTCCATGGATGCTTTTTTATTTAACTTGAATTGTTGATTCTCGATGATATGTCAGATGCTATCTATCGGCAGCGCAACTATCCCTTTTTCTTAATTGTGAAATTACTCTTCTTCAGCCTCGTTGAGTGCTTCAAAATAGCAATCGGCCACAGTGAGCCATTCTTCGAGCGAACCGGCGGTGGTGAATCCCGGTTCTTCCGTGGGATCGCCGAGGTCTTTGCGTGCCACGGTCGGAGTGAGGGTGACGACGCTGGGACGCACTTCTGAATCGGCGTCATAAAAATCTTCGAAATCGATGCGTGCCTTATCCTCTTCGATCAGATATAGGACGCCGTTATAGCAGTAAAGCCCCATGATTCTGACAGAGTCGGGCATTTCGGCATCATCGGCGGCGAGATTGACTTCCGGCACGTAGTGAAAGCCGGCAGTGGAGTTATCCCAGAAGATCGCGCCGATTTTGCGCTGCTGCATATCGTCGTATAGATCCTGGCGTGCTTTTGCAAAAAGGTCGGTGTTTTCCATATTGAGTGTTTGTTGATTGATTTGACGGTTGGGGTCGATGGCCGGAGAATTCGGGCGCATATGATTTTTACGAATTCAGTTGTCGCTCATGAATTCATGTATGCGGCTCTGATTTCTGTGTCCGACTCCACAATAATAAATACGTTGCGGCTTGAAGATTGTTCATTTCCCCGCAGGAAGCAGCTGCAGATATCGGTTGAGCCAATAGGCCTGTAGCTCGGCCACACTGACCTGCATCTTCGACGGGTCGTTGACCGGCGAGACATTGCGGCCGTTGAGGCGCATCGAGGCGTAATAAGTGCCCGATGGAGCGCGGGAGTAGACGATCGCCAGATTGGCGGCCAGAGGGGTCAGCACGGCGTCGCTCCATTCCGAGGCGAGTGATGAATAGTCGAGCGGGAGGGCCGTTGTGCCGGGCACGCCGAGAAGCGCGAATATCGGCAGCAGCGTCTCCGCATGACCGAAGATCCCTTCCAGTCCGGGCTGCGGATCGGCCGACGATAGCAGCGAATTCTGCACATCAAGCAGATGGAAAAGCACTGCCGATGCGCCGCGCGGCACAACCGTCGACAGCGGCGACAGCGAATATTGGAAATACTTCTGCATATTCGTCGCTTCCCAGCAGCGGCGATATTCGTCGGCACTCATCCATTGCGTGGTCGGTGGCTCGAGTCCCATCGCGCGAAGTCCCTGGAGCACTTTGTAGAGGTCATACGACAGGTCGCGGAGTTCGGCATCGGTCATTCCCGACTTATCGCTTACGAGCCGCTTGGCGGGTTCGACGGGCAATGTCGCGGCGGCGAAAGAGTCATACACCTCATGCCAATCGCCCGAATGGCGCCAGTCGGCATATTCGCTGACGCTTGAGAAGAAGCGCGTCAGCGGGTCGAATTCCTTGCCGGATGAAGCCGAAGTCGGGATGCCGACGATTGTATCCGCGATACTGATGAAAAACTGATCCATCGTCTCGATCACACGGGGCACGTAAGAGGAGACACCCTTCACTCCGGCCCCGGTCTTGACAAAGACCGAAGAATAATCCTCGGCCATCTCGCGGCCGAGGCGCAATTCCTGCTCCTTGCCGATCGGCGAGAGCATTCCCCATTGTCCGGCGGTAGCCTCTCTGACGCTCTGCATCAGCTGCAGACACTCCCGGCCGGCACGCGTCAGCGAACCGCGCTCCTGCGCTTTGCGCAACGCTTTCTCGACGCTCTTCACCTTGCTCTCCGAGGTCAGATACCGTGCGCCGTGGCGCGCGATATAGGATATCCTGACGGGCGTCAGTGAATCGGGAATCGCCGGCGATTCAACCGCCGCGAAGTCGTAAAGACTCATCGAGCCGTCGAGTGATGCCGGCAATTCGGCATAGCGCGAGGCCTGCGTCGAAAGAGCGACTGCGAGCGTCGCTATGAGAATCAGTAGCTTGTGCATGGAGGCTTGGGGATTTAAATATGATAATTACATCAGCTCTATAGTCTTAACAACCGTCGGCGGGAAAATATGCCTGAAGGGTGAGAAAAAACTCGCCGTCATTTCCCGCGGCCGCAGATGTCGGTCAGGATATCGAGGGCGTCGGAGACACTCTTTACTCCCTCCACCACCATCGACTGCTTCCCTTTGACATCGCGCAGATTGCAACGTTTGTAGTTTTCCTGGAAATAAGCGAGCACCTTCCCGAAGGCCGCCGACTCATAATATGCCTTGTTTTCGCGCCCTACGAAGTAGAGATACATCCGCTCCCCTTTCAGCGTCAGGCGTTCGACGCCGAGACGGCGTGCGGCCATGCGCAACGGCACAACCTTGATGAGCTCGCGGGCCGTCTGCGGTATTTCGCCGAAGCGGTCGCGCAGATTATCGGTGAATTGCTCCACTTGCGCGTCGGATTCCATATTGTCAAGGCTCTGATAGAGCGCGATGCGTTCGCTCTCCTGCGGCACATACTCCGGCGGCAGACGCAGCTCGAGGTCGCTTTCGATGACGCAGTCGGTGGTGAATTCCGCTTCGGCGCCCGCATCGCGCGTCATGTCGGCGAATGAGTCGGCGAATTCGCCTGTGCGCAGCTCCATGACGGCCTCTTTGAGGATCTTCTGATATGCCTCATAGCCCAGGTCGGCGATAAAGCCGCTCTGCTCCGCACCGAGGAGATTGCCGGCCCCGCGGATATCGAGGTCTTGCATGGCGATATGGATTCCGGCGCCGAGGTCGGCGAAGGATTCGATCGCCGAGAGGCGTCGGCGGGCAATGGGCGTCAGTTGCATTCCCGGGGGCACGAGAAGATAGCAGAACGCCTTGCGGCTGCATCGGCCTACGCGTCCGCGCAACTGATGGAGCTCCGACAGACCGAAATTCTGGGCGTTGTCGATGATGATGGTGTTGACGTTGGGCATGTCGATGCCATTCTCGACGATCGTCGTCGAGAGAAGCACGTCATAGTCATGGGCGGCGAAGTCGATGATGGCCTGTTCGAGCTTCTCCGGGGGCATCTGGCCATGAGCCACGACGACTCTGATTCCGGGCACAAGACGTTTCAGCCGCGTCTCGATTTCCACCAGATTGTCGATGCGGTTGGAGATGAAGAACACCTGTCCGTTGCGGCTGAGCTCGAAGTTGACGGCCTCGGCGATCACATCGTCGTCGGCGCCGGAGACGGTGGTCAGGATCGGCTGGCGGTTGGCCGGCGGGGTGTTGAGCGAACTCAGGTCGCGCGCACCCATCAGCGAAAACTGCAGTGTGCGCGGAATCGGGGTGGCCGACATCGTGAGTGTGTCGACATTGACCTTCAGCTGCTTGAGTTTTTCCTTCACCGCGACTCCGAACTTCTGCTCCTCATCGACGATAAGCAAACCCAGATCCTTGAATTTCACTTGCTTGCCTATGAGCTTATGGGTGCCAATCAGGATGTCGATCTTTCCATCGGCGAGATCGGCAAGAATCTGCTTGATCTCCTTGGGTTTGCGTGCGCGGGAGATGAATTCGACTCTGACGGGGAGATCTTTCAGTCGCTCGCTGAAGGTGTGGTAATGCTGCATGGCGAGCACCGTCGTCGGCACGAGCACGGCCGTCTGCTTCGAATCGGCGGCCGCCTTGAACGCCGCTCTGACGGCGAGCTCGGTCTTGCCGAAGCCGACATCGCCGCATATGAGGCGGTCCATCGGTCGGGGCGATTCCATGTCGGCCTTGATCTCCGTAGTGGCGCGGAGCTGGTCGGGGGTGTCTTCATAGGCAAACGAAGCTTCCAGCTCATGCTGCAGATAAGAATCGGGCGAGAAACTGAATCCCTGCTCTTCGCGGCGCGCGGCATATAGGCGTATCAGATCGCGCGCCATATCCTTCATCTTCTGCTTGGTGCGGTCTTTGATGCGTTGCCATGCACCGGTGCCGAGCTTCGATATCTTCGGGGGCACCCCCTCTTTGGCGCGATATTTCGAGAGTTTGTGGAGCGCGTGGATGCTGACCAGGATAATGTCGTCGTTCTGATATGTCAGCTTGATCATTTCCTGCGGGCGACCGTTGACGGCGGTCTTGATCAATCCGGCGAATCGGCCGATTCCATGGTCGACATGCACGATATAATCCCCCACCTCGATCTGATTCAATTCCTTGAGCGATAGCGCGATCTTGCCGCTTCGCGCCTTGTCGGAGCGGAGGGCGAATTTATGGAATCTGTCGAAGATCTGATGATCGGTGAAGAAACAGCGTTTTTCGGCGTGATCTACGAATCCTTCGTGGATAGTCGGCCCGACGGGGGTGAAGCTGATCTTGTCGCCTCGCTCTTCGAAGATATCGCGCAGTCGGCGGATCTGCAGATCCGAATCCGAGAGGATATAGATCTGATAGCCGTCGGCGAGCAGGCGCGTGAAGGAGTCGGCGATGAGGTTGAAGTTTTTGTGATAAAGGCTTTGCAGGGCGCAGTCGAATTGCAGCGTGGCGTCGGGACTCCCCACGGCGGGATTGTTTTCCGCTGCGGGGGAATATCCGATGATTTTAGCGCCGAGCAGCGCTTCTTCGAATCGGTCGGGATCGACGGTCTTGGTCATTGCGTCGGGGTCCCCCTCGTCGGCGATCAATGCGGCGTGGGAGAACGACTCGCCGCAGATCGCTCTGACGCTCTCGACCGTCATCGCCGCCGAGCGCGTAATGACAGTGAAATCCTGCGCTTTGCTCCCCTTTGCGCCCGGCATACCGAGCATGAATTCCGGCAGCGACACTCCCTCCCCCGCATCGGCCGCGCCGGCGGGAATGATCGATATCTCCTCCACACGTTCGATCGAGAGCTGGGTCTCGACATTGAATGAGCGGATCGAATCGATCTCATCGTCGAAATAGTCGATGCGATAGGGATATTCGAAAGCGAATGAGAAGACGTCGAGAATCGAGCCGCGGCGAGCGAACTGCCCGGGTTCATAGACATAGTCGACCTCTTTGAAATCAAGTTCGCGAAGCCTGCGCAGAGTCTCCGACATCACGTCGCGGCTGCCGGAACGCAACGAGAGTGTCGAAGTGGCCAATTCCGCCGGTAGCGGCACTTTCTCCGCCAGAGCGTCGGGCGATGTGACCACCCATCTCAGCTCCTTGGAATTGCGGATCGCATCGAGCGTCTCTGTGCGGAGAATGCGAGCGGGAGGATCGGGCTGGCCATATTTGATATGACGCTTATAGCCGCTCGGGAAGATGGCCACCGACGCCGCGTCTCCCGATATCTGCACAAGATCATTATAGAGATATCCGGCCTCTTCGGCATCAGCGGCGATCACGAGATATGGGATGCGGCGTTTGGGGAGGGCTGCGAAAAGCATCGCCGGAGCGCTTCCGGGGAGTCCCGGGAGTGCGATCCGGCGTATGTTTTTGTCGTCGAGCCATTCGGCGATCCGCTTGATTCGTCCGGGAGTGGCGAAAAGCCGGTCGGCCTCGGCGAGAGTGATGGCTGCGGGTTGATTGTCGATCATAGCATTTATAGGATGGCCGATCCCGACGCGGAGTCGAGATCGGCCCGTATGGCGCTGAACGGTACCGGGTTGTTATTTCTTGGGTTTGGTTTTCGAGTCTGGCGCGGAGAGGATGCTTTCATAGAGTCCGGGGGTGCGGAAGATTTTCTCCACGACTTCGATTCCGGGGTCGCTGAGCAATTCGCGGCGGGTGCGGCCGTTGCCCGGGAAGTAGCGGGCGGCGATCTCTTCGGTCAGATAGTTTTCGATCTGCGGGCGCTTGGAGTGGAGGTCGGTTTTGAGATCATGATCGAGTTGTTTTTCGAGGGCGTCGATCGACGCTTTGACCTCATCGTTGAGATATCCCTCGCTTTCGGCGGTGCGTCGGAGCTGATCGAGTATCTGATTGCAGAGCTTGTCATATTTGAAAGTTGCGGCGTCGATCGAATTGACGAAGTCTTCATAGTCGTCGTCGGAGATGCTGATCTCATCGGGCGACTCCGGGGCGGGATGCGTGGCCACGTAGCGTGTGGCGTAGTCAAATACGTGATTGCCGACCACAAGGCCGTAGATCAGAGCCGAAGCGTTCTCCCACTCCACTATCGAATCGGGCTTCAGTCCGCCGCCGTCGCGCACCTCTCGGCCATGAGCCGTGTGATAGACGTTGGTCAGCGAATCGGGCGTGCGGGCCACGCTTCCGTCGGGGTTGCGCTGGGAATAGTCGAGCGCCTGGATCAGTCGGCCGGAGGGGATGTAGTATTTCGCGAGGGTCACTTTCAGCAGCGCGTTGTAGGGGAGCATGCGGGTGCCTTGCACAAGGCCTTTGCCGAAGCTCTGCGTGCCGACGAGCACGGCGCGGTCGAGGTCCTGAAGTGCTCCGGCTGTGATTTCCGAAGCCGAGGCGCTTCCGCCGTCGATCATGACGGCGAGCGGAATGTCGGGCAGAATCGGGTTTGACTGAGTCTTGTAGATCTTCTCTTCCGCGGCACGCTTGCCGCGGGTGCGGAGCACTTCAGTGCCTTTCGGGAGGAAATTCCCGAGGATGCTGATCGCGGATTCGACGAGTCCGCCGCCGTTGCCGCGGAGGTCGAGCACGACATATTTGACGTTCGGATTGTCGCGGAATCCTTCGAGCGCGTTCTTGACGTCGTCGGCCGAACTTTCGACAAACTGATCCAACTTGATATATCCGATATCCCCCTTGATGACACCGCTCCAGGGCACACTTGGCTCCGACACTTTCTCGCGGGTCAGCGTGAATGTCAGAATCGAATCTTCATTCTCGCGTGGGTAGGGGCGCTCGACAGTGACGCGAACATCCGTGCCGGGCTGTCCTTTGAGGAGTCGTGTGGTCTGGTCAGACGACATGCCGACTACGTCGACGCTGTCGACGCGCAGGATTCTGTCGCCCGGGAGCAGACCGGCCTTCATTGCCGGCGATCCGACGATCGGCTCCGAGATATAAGTGTTGCCGTCGCGACCCTGTATATATGAGCCGATTCCGCCGTAGGAGCCGGTGGTCAGTCGTGTCAGAGTCTCTTTGTCGTCATAAGAGTAATACTCTGTGTAGGGGTCGACTGTAGCCAGCATTCCTCGTATCGCAGCCTCGAAGGCTTCGTCGGTGCGGATTGAATCGACATAGTTTTCCTCCAGTTCGCGGGTTAGGGCGTTGAAGATGGTGAGGTTGCGGTTGTAGGCTTCGTCATGGCTGATGGTCGCGTCGGGTTTGGCCGACGACGCGGTGGCGGCGATGCCGATTGTCAGAGCCGCGATGATTGCCAAAGCGGGGAGGATGGTGTGCAGGGGGCGTCGCTGACGCCGTGAAGGTGCTGTCATGTGTGATAGTCGATAGGGAGATTGGATAAGTGGGGTCAGAAGCCGGATTCGGAGGGTTCAACCGCCTTGGGGCGGGGATGGTCGACCGTGAAGTGCAGGCCGCGGCTCTCCTTGCGCTCCATTGCCTGGCGCATGATGAGATATGCCACATTGATGACGTTGCGCAGTTCGCAGAGCGGACGCGAGGGCTTCGACACTTTGAAGAGCTTTTCGGTCTCTTCGTAAAGGATATCGAGGCGATTCCAGGCGCGTTTGAGACGCAGGTCGGATCTTACGATTCCAACGTAATAGCCCATGATTTGGTTTACTTCCTTGGCCGATTGGGTGATAAGCACCATCTCTTCGGGATGGGCCGTGCCTTCGTCGTTCCATTCGGGCACATCGTTGCGGAAGTCGTAGCCCTGTATGGCGTCGAGCGAGTGGCGTGCGGCGGCGTCGGCGTAGACGACAGCCTCGATCAGCGAGTTCGATGCGAGGCGGTTGCCGCCGTGCAGGCCTGTGCAGCTGCATTCGCCGATGGCGTAGAGCCGTTTGATGGATGATTCGCCGTTGGCATCAACTTTGATGCCGCCGCAGAGGTAGTGGGCCGCCGGGGCGACGGGGATCATGTCTTTGGTGATGTCGATGCCGAGCGAGAGGCATTTCTCATATATATTGGGGAAATGGCGGCGCGTCTCTTCGGGATCTTTGTGGGTGACGTCGAGATAGACGTGGTCGGTGCCGTGGAGTTTCATTTCGGAGTCGATCGCGCGGGCCACGATGTCGCGGGGCGCGAGCGAGAGGCGCGGGTCGTATTTCTGCATGAATTCGGATCCGTCGAGGTTGCGCAACACGGCTCCGTAGCCGCGCATGGCTTCTGTGATGAGAAACGACGGGCGGTCGCCGGGATGGTAGAGGGCCGTCGGGTGGAATTGGATAAATTCCATGTCGCTGACGGTGCCTTTGGCGCGATATGTCATTGCGATGCCGTCGCCGGTGGCGATCAGCGGGTTGGTGGTCGTGGTGTAGACGGCTCCGACTCCGCCGGTGGCCATGACGGTGGCGCGGGCGAGGAATGTCTCGACGCGTCCCGATTCTTCGTCGAGGATATAGGCGCCGTAGCAGGTGATGTCGGGAGTCCGGCGCGTGACTATGCGGCCGAGATGATGCTGAGTGATGATCTCGACTGCGAAGTGATGTTCAAATACTTCGATGCCGGGATGAAGTCTGACTTGCTCGATTAGGCTTGTCTGGATCTCGGCGCCGGTGTTGTCGGCGTGGTGTAGGATGCGGAATTCGGAGTGTCCGCCTTCGCGGTGAAGGTCGAACGATCCGTCGTCTTTACGGTCGAAGTCGACCCCCTTTTTCACGAGGAAATCGATTCCGTCCGGGGCATTTTTCACCACCATCTCCACGGCTTCGGGGTCCGACAGCCAGTCGCCGGCCACCATTGTGTCGTGGATATGTTTTTCGAAATTGTCGACTTTAAGGTCGGTCACACTTGCCACACCCCCCTGGGCGAGGAACGTGTTGGCTTCTTCGAGTGTGGTCTTACATATGAGGGCCACTTTAGCGTTGCGTTCCGCCACTTTGAGGGCGAAGCTCATACCGGCGACTCCTGCGCCGATCACGAGATAGTCAAATTTCTTGGCCATTTCTTTAAGTAAGTATTCTAAATAACTTACAAAGTTAAGAAATAAAATCAAGCGGTGTGCAATTCCGGCGGATAAAATCGTTTAGTAGGTGTGATATCTTTGAAGGTCATGCGAGTAATAGAGAAATTTTTATGCGAATAATGCGAATAATAGAGAAATTGAAGGCATGGCGACTGTTGCGCGGTGCGGCTCTGGCCGTGGCATTGGTCTGGACTTTCATGGCGTCGACGGCTATCGCGACCGGTTTCGCCGATGAGACGCTGCATTATGTCGTCACGTATAAGTGGGGACTCGTCAATAAGGATGCGGGCGATGCGACACTGACGCTACGCGGTCATGGCGACCGCTACAACCTGCGACTGACAGCACGCACAAAGCCCTGGGCCGACAAGGTGTTTATGGTGCGCGACACGCTCGTCTCGTCAGTGGCGCGTCAGGGATTCCGCCCGCTCAGCTATTCGAAGATATCGCATGAAGATGGCAAATACCGTCGCGACGACATCACCTACTCCCGCTCGGGATCGACCACGACCGCCAAAGTGAAGCGCGTCAAGCGCGACCGAAAAGGGGCGTCCGAGACATCTCACAAGACATTCTCAGCCGCCGGCGAGGCCTACGATATGCTCAGCGTGTTCTATTATCTGCGCACCCTCGACTACGCCGCACTCGCCCGGGGCGAAGTGGCGGAAGTGCCTGTATTTTCCGGATCTAAAGTCGAACGACTGACGATCCGCTATGCCGGCCGCGAACGGCTGCAGATGCGCGACAAGACATATCGCGACGCCATCAGAATCAAATTCCGGTTTACGACCGACGGCCGCAAGAAATCGAGCGACGACATCGAGGCTTGGATATCGGCCGACGCCTCCCATATCCCCCTTCAGCTGATCGGCAAGCTCCCGCTCGGCTCGGTCAGAGTCTATCTCCTCTGAGTGGACAAGATGGTAAAATGGCAAAGAAGCCACCACGCGAAAATGCGTGGCGGCTTCTTTGC
Source organism: uncultured Porphyromonadaceae bacterium (assembly GCA_947175695.1). GTDB lineage: Bacteria > Bacteroidota > Bacteroidia > Bacteroidales > Muribaculaceae > Lepagella. Next base: position 9,238 of record CAMWNT010000036.1, on the reverse strand, counting down.
TGTTATGATTGTCCCGTTTTTGTGTTGATATTGTTGTTGATTCGCTTCAGCTGCAGATTTTTGTCGGTCGGCGGGACTCGGGGTGTGGGTCAGGCATTGAGGATTTCCTCGGGGAGCACGGGCATAGCGCCGGGACGCGTGCAGACGTAGGCCGATGTGCGCACTGCGAGTGCGTGAGCCTCCTCGACACTCTTACCTTTCAGGATGCTCGAGATGAAGGCGGCGGTGAAAGAATCGCCCGCACCGACTGTGTCGGCCACTTCAACCTTCGGAGTCGGCTGAAACGACACCTTGCCCGGAGTGAAAACATAGCTTCCGTTGACGCCACACGTCAGGATGAGCATCTTCAGATTATACTTGCCCAGCAAGATCCAGCATTTATCCTGAAGATCGATGCCCGGATAGCCGAACATACGGCTGACTGTCACCAGCTCCTCATCGTTGATCTTGAGGATATTGCAGCGCTCCATCGAATTGCAGAGGATCTCCTTGTTGTAGAAACCCTGACGGAGGTTGACGTCAAACACTACCAGCGCATCGTTGTCGTCGGGCATCGCGTCGAGGAAATGATTGATTGTCTGGCGCGACACGACGTTGCGCTGTGCGAGCGATCCGAAGCAGACTGCCTTGGTGCGCTCGGCAAGCTGTTCGAGACGCGCTGTGTAGGGAATATTGTCCCAGGCCACATTCTCCTTGATCTCATACTGGGGAACGCCCGCTTCGTCGATCTCGACAAGCACAGTGCCGGTCGGGTAGGGCACAGTCTCGATCAGCTGATTGAGTCCCTTGCTGTTGAAATTCTGGAGGATTTCCTCGCCCAACGGATCCTCGCCTACTGCGCTGACCACACAGCTCGGGATGCCGAACTGCGACACGTGATATGCGAAATTGGCCGGCGCGCCGCCGATTTTCTTTCCTTCGGGGAGCACGTCCCAAAGAGCTTCACCCATTCCGACCACTATATCTTTCATTTCTGTTGAGATTTGTTTGCTTGACATTTTGCTTGCCTTTCTTTACTTGATGGTTTTGATTTTAAGAGTATAATAGAGGAGATAGACGACTCCGACAGTCATGACCGCCACAGCGCCGGCCTGCTGGAAAGCATCGGCAGCATAGCCCATGGCGAGCGGGAAGACTGTGCCTCCGAAGAGGCCCATGATCATCAGTCCGGACACTTCATTCTTCTCCGAAGGAGAAGCCACGAGGGCCTGCGAGAAGATGATCGAGAAGACGTTGGAGTTGCCGAAGCCGATAAGGGCGAGCGCCACATAGATCGACGTGAGCGAAGAGCAGACGAAGAGCATCGCCATGGCCGCGAGCATCATCAGCACGCTGATCGCGAAGAAAATCTTGGGCGACATCCAGCGCAGGATGAAGGCGCCGAGGAAGCAGCCGGCCGTACGGAAGATGAAGTAGACGCTTGTGGCGAATCCGGCCTCTTCGAGGGGGAGTTGCAGGCGCTCCATGATGATCTTGGGGGCGGTGGTGTTGGTGCCGACGTCGATGCCGACATGACACATGATGCCCAGGAAGCAAAGCAGGATGAAGGGGCGACCCAGAAGCTTGAGACATTCCTTCACGCCCGACGCCTTGTCGGGGCGCTCCTCGACGATCGGAGTGGCGGCCAGAGCGGCCACAGAGATCAGGCAGACAACGGCATAGATGCCGAAAAGCACTCTCCAGCCCAGTCCGAAAGTGGGCATATAGGTGGTTGCGCCCCAGGCGGCGATGATCGGTGCGAGAAACGATGCGATGGCCTTCACAAACTGGCCGAAGGTCAGTGTCGAAGCCAGCTTGTCGCTCGAGATCAGATTGCTGACAAGGGGATTGAGCGAAGTCTGCATCACGGCGTTGCCGATCCCGAGCAGGGAGAACGACAGGAGCATGATGACGTAATTGTCGCCGAAGAGAGGCACAAACAGAGAGAGCAGAGTGATCGCAAGGCTTATGAGTACAGTGTTCTTGCGGCCGATCTTATTCATCAGCATGCCTGTCGGCACCGAGAAGATCAAAAACCAGAAGAATACGAGCGAGGGGAAGAGATTGGCCTGTGAATCGGAAAGTCCGAGATCTTTCTGCACATAGTTGGAGGCTGTGCCGACAAGATCCACGAAGCCCATCGCGAAGAAGCAGAGCATGACCGGCACAATCTGCATTAGGAACGATTTGCGGTCGGATTTGGCAATTGCAGTCATTTCCATGGGTTGAATGATGTGAATTAATCAAGCGTAGTGTGGAAGAGTGTCACTCCGCCGAGAGAGAATAAATTTTAAGGTCGTTGAGACGGGCCGAATTGCCGTCGGAGGCGATGCGAAGACCCGTATATGGCTGAGTCGGGAACACGAGGTTGGTCATAGCCGTGCGGCCACCGTTGGAGAAGAGTTCGATACTCGAGCGGTCGATGAAGAGGCGCAGAGAGATTTTGCCATCTTTCTCGAAAGTCGGGCCGACGGTGACAGCCGGGAAGTCGGCGCTGAAGTCGGTCAGGCCGCTTTTTGTGCGATCCATGGCCACTGTGTGATCGGCGGCGTTATATGTGATAATAACCTCCTCGCCGGCATTGTTGAAGAGAGTCAGCTTGACGTCGCTCCCCTTTTTGGCCTGGAAAGCGACATTGATTTCGCAAATGCCGTCGTTGTCGGCCGGGAGAGTGAATGTGGCGGGAGTGGCGGAAAGCTTCTGCGAGCCGGCCTTTTCTGTCAGAGCGGCGCGGAGCTTGTCGAGCTCGGGCGAGGGACGGCTGCCGGCATAAAGCTGATTGTCGGGAGCCCGGAAGATGAACGCCTCGCGCGGCAGAGTGTTGGCGCTGCGATACTGCAGGGTCGGCACATCGTTGGCATATTGCCAGTTGCTCATCCAGCCGATGATAGTGCGGCGGCCGTCGGGCGCGTCGCTCCAGCTGACAGTGGCATAATGGTCTTTGCCGAAGTCAAGCCATTTTGTCGGGATGACGCCCGATGCGTCGGTGTCGGCTGTGAAGGTGTGTCCGTCCCAGTCGCCGATGAAATACTGAGTGGCGCTGCCGCCGAAGGGGGCGCCGGGGTTGATGTTGCAGAGGAGCACCCACTTCTTGCCCTTCGAACCATCCACGGGGAGTTCGAAGAGATCCGGGCATTCCCACACGCCGTCCTGGCAAGCGATTCCCTTGCCGAAGCTGCTCTGCAGCGTCCACGTCTTCAGATCGGGCGAAGTGAAGAAGAGCATCTCATGCTCAAGCGCATGAGCCAGATAGAGATTCCATTCGCCGGTGGCCTCGTTCCAGAAAAGATTCGGATCGCGCGCCTCGGAATCGAGGGTGATGATCGGATTGCCTCCGAATGTAGAGAATGTCAAGCCGCCGTCGGTGCTTGCCGCCATGCTCTGCATCTGGCTTGTGCCGGCCGAGGTGTAGAGCGCCACCACGGCACCGTTGCCGAATCCGGCCGTGTTGTTATGGTCTACCACGCAGCTGCCGCTGAATATGGAGCCCAGACCGTCGGGGCGGAACGCCACGGGGAGATGCTCCCACCGTATCAGGTCGTCCGACACGGAATGACCCCATGACATGTTCTGCCATTTCGAGCCATAGGGATTATACTGATAATAGAGATGCCATTTACCATCTTTATAGAACATACCGTTCGGGTCGTTCATCCATCCGTATTGGGGAGCGTGATGGAAGAGCGGGCGGTATTTTGTCTCCTGATCTACATAGGTGAATCCGTCGGCGAGCTTCATATCATTCCAGCAGACATCGGCGCGCGACTCGTCGGCCGACTGATGGCCATGGTTTTCGACGATTTCGAGCACAACATTCTTGCCTGCGTAGGGCGTGAGGTCGTAAGGCACTGTGAAGTCTGTCGCCGTCTTGGCAAGGCGCACATGGATTGTCTCGGCGATCTTGCCGTCGACTAATACATTGATTCGGGCATCCTCCACATTGTCCTGCACCGGCAGGAGCAGGCAGGGGGCATCACCCGTGATTCTGACGAGAGTGTTGTTGGCTCCGAGGTGAGCCACATCGAGACCTCCGGCGGCAAAAGCCGAGGCGGAGGCGGCGAGAAGAGCCGCGGCAGCCGGGAGGCTGCGAAGAGTGGATTTACAAAGTTTCATATCGATGTGATGAGTTTTTCGTTGAAATGTAATGTGAAGTGCGGGTTGTGAAAGAATGAGTTTTTCTGTCCACACTATGCCGAAGCCTCCGGCGCTGACGCCCGACACGGCTTCGGTCGGCGATGCAAAAATAAGAAAATCGCCCGCGATGACGATAAAAAAAATAGTGCAATACGTATGAAAAATGTTGTATGGGTATGATTTTCATATTTTTTGCCCGATTTTTATGGATTTATTGCTACATTTGCAGTGCCAAACGATCAAGTTAACCTTCCTGACGAAAAACAATGTACCAACCGACTATGATGTCCCTGCGAGTGAAGTCATCAGTGTTTTTAAAAGCCATAGGCTTGGTTTTGCTTATGCTGATTGCCCTTTGCGGGGGATGTGAAAAGCATAAAAAGCCCTATAAGATAGGTGTGTCGCAGTGTAGCAGCGACGACTGGCGCGCTAAGATGAATTCCGAAATCGAGCGCGAGATTATGTATAACGAAGATGCGGAAGTGGAAATCCGCTCTGCCGACGACGATAATTCCCGCCAGATCGCCGATATCCGCTATTTCGCCGACCATGGCTTCGACATTATCATCGTGGCGCCCAATGAGGCCGAGGCCCTCACTCCCGCAATCCGCGAGATCTACGAGCGCGGAATCCCGGTCATCATATTCGACCGCAACATCAACGGCGACACCTACACGGCGCGAATCGGCGTCGACGACCGTGGCCTCGGCGCTTCGGCCGCCCGATATGCCCTCAACATGCTCTCCACAGGCAAAGCGATCGAAATCACCGGCCGCCCCGGATCAACCCCCGCCAACGACCGACACTCCGGATTCGCCGATCAATTCATCGCCGGCGGAGGAGAGATCATCGCTGCCGGCACCGGCAATTGGAATCAGAGTGAGGCCGTCGGAGTGGCCGATTCGCTGATTCGTAATTTCCCCGAGGCCGACATCATCTTCGCCCACAACGACCGCATGGCCATCGGCGCCTCCGAGACCGCCCGCCGCCTCGGGCGCGACGATATCCGCATCATCGGAATCGACGCCGCTCCGCAGATCGGCATCAAAGCAGTCGCCGACAGCGTCATCGACGCCACTTTCCTCTACCCCACTGACGGCTACCGACTTGTACGCACCGCCCTCAATATATTGCGTGGCGAACCCTACGACCGCGAGACGATCATTCCGGTCTCCTCAGCCGTCGATATCTCCAACGCCGACATACTCCTCCGCCAAAACGAAACCATCATCCAGGAGACCGGGCGCATGAAAGAACTCAAAATGCGCATCGACGATTATTGGCGCCAGCATTCTTCGCAGACTCTCCTATTTTATGCGAGCATCGCAATCATCGTACTGCTGATAATCACCATCTTCCTAATGTTGCGCGGCTATTGGTCGCATCGTCGCCATCAGCAGGCCCTCGCCTCTCGAAACGCCCTCCTTCAGGAAGAACGCGACAAGCAAAAAGATCTCAACCGCCAGCTCGAAGAGGCCACACAGTCGAAACTGACGTTCTTCACCAATGTCTCCCACGACCTGCGCACTCCCCTCTCGTTGATCGCCGAGCCTGTGGCGCAACTTGTCGATGCTCCCAATCTGACGTCGCGCCAGCATACCCTTATCTCCCTGGCCGACAAGAATGTGCGCATTCTTCATCGCCTGATCAACCAGATCCTCGACTTTCGAAAATACGAAAACGGCAAGCTCTCCCTCCATCTGACAGAGATCGACCTCTCTCGCCATATCGCCGAATGGATGGAATCATTCCGATCACTGGCTCGCAAACACGATATGAAACTCGAATTCCACGAGCCCGACCACCCCGTCGTGCTGGCCGTCGATGTCGAGAAAATCGAACGCGTATTCTTCAATCTGCTCTCCAATGCATTCAAATATACCCCCGACAACGGCACAATCACAGTCAGCTGTCGCGCCACCGACACGGAAGCCATAATCAGTGTGGCCGACACCGGAATGGGCATCAGCAGCCGCGACCTGGGGAATATCTTCGACCGCTTCTATCAGGCCGAGAAGGTGCATCCCAACGGATCAGGCATCGGCCTTTCCCTCTGCAAGGCCTTTGTCGAGCTTCATGAAGGAAACATCACGGTGGAGAGTGCATTGAAGAAAGGATCGGAGTTCATCGTCACTCTCCCGCTGCGCCATGTCGCCGGCGAGGCCGCGCCCGTGGCTGTCACAGTCACCGAAGCCGACGTCGAGGCCGAACTGCACATGGAAAGTGCTGACGCCGAGTTCGAAGAAGGACGCCCGCTTGTGCTTGTCATCGACGACAACACCGACATCCGCCTCATGCTCCGCGAATTGCTCGCCGCCGACTATAATGTGATCGAAGCCGCCGACGGCAGCGCCGGGCTGCGCAAGGCGATAAAATATGTGCCCGACCTTATCATCTGCGACGTCATGATGCCGGGAATGGATGGCATGGAATGCTGCCGCCGACTGAAGTCGGAGACTCTGACATCACACATCCCCGTGTTGATGCTGACAGCCTGCTCGCGCGACGAAGAGCGCGTCACAGGCTACGAGAGCGGCGCCGACGGCTATCTCTCCAAGCCCTTCAGCGCCGGAGTGCTCCTCGCCCGCTGCGCTTCGCTGATCGCCAATCGTCGCCTGATCAAGCATCTTTGGACCAAAGGGGATGCCCCCGCCGCACATGCCGCTCCCGAGTCGGCGTCGGCCACCCCCGAAGCGCAGCCCGCCCGACCGACTCCCCCGGCCGGAGATATCGACAACGAGTTCTACGCCCGATTCCTCGAAATCTTCACTCCCGACATGGGCAACCCCGACCTCAGCGTCGAGACTCTCGCCTCGCGTATGGGGCTCGAACGCACCCAGTTCTATCGCAAGATAAAAGCGATCACCAACTACTCGCCCGTAGAGCTTGTGCGCAATCTCCGACTCAAGCAAGGCCGACATATGCTCAAGACCACCGATCGCTCCATCAGCGAGATCGCCTATGCCACCGGCTTCTCCACCCCGGCCTACTTCACGAAATGCTATCGCACCGCATATGGCGAAACCCCTTCGGAGACCCGCTCCGCGATCGGCAAATGAACCGACCCGCATATAATGATCGGGGATTCTCGCGTTGGCGAGAATCCCCGATCATATTTTTTGAGTCCCCAAAGGGTCAATAATGGGGGAGAAGAGGGAAAAATCGTGCAATAGATTGTAAAAATCGTGACTTGCACAAAAAATTATAAGCACACCAACATCATTCATAGCTGCTGACACAGAGCCATATTAACTTTGCGCCAGAAACTTTTTCGAATTAAAATATAATAGCATGAAAAGATCAACTCTCAGCGCGGTGCTGCTCCTTCTTATGGCAGTATGGGCGCACGCACAGAACATCACTGTGCATGGGACTGTGCTTTCTTCCTCCGACGGCGAGCCTCTGATCGGCGCCTCGGTGCTCAGCGAATCAAACAAGACCGGCACAGCAACCGACATCGACGGCAACTTTGAAATCTCCGTCCCCGCCGGATCCAAACTCCGGGTCAGCTATGTCGGCTACCAGGGTGTGACCGAAGAAGCCACCCCGCAGATGACAATCTATCTCAAAGAGGACTCCGAACTGCTCGACGAAGTTGTGGTTGTCGGATATCAGACTGTCCGCAAAGCCGATCTTACAGGCGCTGTATCGGTAGTTTCCACCGGCGACCTTGAAACATCGGCCGACACCGATCCGATGCGTGCTCTCCAAGGTAAAGTGCCGGGCATGACCATCACCGCCAACGGTTCGCCGGCCGGCACCGGCTCGGTGCGCATCCGTGGTATCGGCTCGTTCAACGCCTCGCAGGATCCCCTCTTCGTCATCGACGGAGTGCCCACAACTGCATCACTCAACTCCCTAAACATGAACGACATTGAGAGTATGCAGGTGCTCAAGGACGCAGCCTCCGCTTCCATCTACGGCTCGCGTGCGGCCAACGGCGTCATCATCATCACGACAAAAAAAGGTAAAAATTCTCAAGATAAAAAAGTCAACGTCAGCTTCTCTACCAATCTGACAGCTCAGTTCTACTCTTCGCAGTCGAAGATGCGACTGCTCAACTCTCAAGGCTACGCTACGGCAATGGCTCAGGCCGCACTCAACGACGGCATTGATCCGGCTGCCTACGCATCCAGCTACGGCCTTAACCTCAACGCCGCCGACGGCTTCCCCATCAGCGTCTACGACATAGCCACCAACAGCTACCGCAACTACACGGTCAACGGCTATTACGATGGCTACATCAACTCTAAGCGCACGATGCTCATGTCGGACACTGACTGGCTTGACGAGATCTCCCGCACAGGCTTCTCCCAGAGCTACGACGCTGCAATCACCTCTTCCAACGAGAAGAGCACATCGTTCTTCTCGCTCGGCTATCGCCGCAACGATGGTATTCTTAAATACACCAACTTTGAGAACATCTCGGCGCGTATCAATACATCTTACAATATCTGCCCGATTGTGACAGTAGGAGAGAATTTCACTCTGACCTACACCCGTCAGGTCGACTGCCAGCCCCTTGAGAATGCTCTCAAGATGCCTTCGATCGTGCCGGTGTTTGAGACCGACGGCACAACATATGCCGGCCCGGTAGGCAGCATGAGCGACCGCCAGAACCCCCTCCGCGAACTCGCTTTCAATCGTGACAACGCTCTCAACGTGTGGCGTCTCTTCGGCAACGCATACCTCGACATCAAACCCATCAAGGGACTGCTGCTCAGATCAAACTTCGGTCTTGACTACGACGCTGCGTTCATCCACTCCTACAACTACACTTTCCATAGCGACATCGTCAACAACGACACCAACTCCACTACCCTTTCCCAGGCCAACGACTCCAAATGGACCTGGACAAACACCGCCAACTACAACTTCACCATCGCCAACGATCACAACTTCACAGTGCTCGCCGGCATGGAAATGTTCCGCCAGAGCCGCATCGAATTCTCGGCCATCAACCAAGACTACGATATCGAGACTCCCGACTACATGTATCCCGATGCCTCTTCCGGCGTTGAACGCGCCGAAGGTAACAAATCGGCCTACGCCCTTGTGTCGTTCTTCGGTAAAGCCGACTATAACTGGCGCGACCTCATCCTCGCATCGTTCACAATCCGTCGCG
>CAMWNT010000035.1 GCA_947175695.1 uncultured Porphyromonadaceae bacterium | reverse complement strand
CCTGAACAAATCGGGATAAGCTCCTGAACAAATCGGGATAAGACATTGTATAAAAATAAAGAATGTGGAGAGAGCAGCCGCACTCTCCACATTCTTCTTTATATCTAACTGCAACTTATCTCCAAAATCGAACTCATGAGAATTATTCCGCCGAAATTCAGACACGGTCTGGCCGCCGTGGTCGCGGCAGTGATTGTCGCGATGTCAGCGTTAACGGCCAATGCTCAAGGTCAGCCACAGCCTTCGCAGTCGATTGACTCTCTCGTCGTGGAGCGCAACGGCATTGTGGCCGACTCACTCATTGTGGAACGCAACGGCATTGTGGCCGATACTCTCATGAATATCCCGGATGTCGCGCCGCGCGACACAACGACCCGCTTTCGTGTCGGACTCGTATTGAGTGGCGGCGGAGCGAAAGGAATCGCGCATATCGGCGTAATAAAGGCTCTTGAAGATAATGATATAGCGATCGACTGTGTGGCCGGCACATCAATGGGCGCTGTCGTCGGCAGCCTCTACGCCTGCGGCTATTCCCCCGCAGAGATGATGGAGCTGATTAAATCGCCTGTGTTTCAGAATTGCGCCACAGGCACAATCGACCCCGCCTTCACATATTACTTCTCCGAAAGCGACCTGTCGCCCGCATGGGGAAATGTCAACATAAGTTTTCGCGACAGCGTCAGCAACAACATCGCCGGCCAGATTATTCCCTCCTCGCTGATCAATCCGATACCGATGAATATGGAATTTCTACGGCTCTTCACGCCATATTCGTCGCAATGCGGGATGGACTTCGACAGGCTGATGGTGCCGTTCAGATGCGTGACCAGCGATGTCTACCACAAGCACAAGATCGTGTTGCGACGCGGACTGCTCGGACGCGCCGTCAGAGCCTCGATGAGTTTCCCCCTCGTGTTTCGGCCGATCGAGATGGATGGGGTGCTGGTCTACGACGGCGGGATCTACGACAACTTCCCGGTCGATGTGATGGAATCCGACTTTGATCCCGATTTCATCATCGGAGTTTCAGTGTCAGGCCCCGATGGCAAGCCCGAGCGCGGCAATATCATGTCGCAACTCGAAGACATGATCATTCAAAACAACGATTACTCCGTCCCCTCCTCCAAGGGGATAAAGATTCAATGTCCGGTGTTGAACTTCGGAGTGCTCGACTTCGATCAAGCCGACACAATATATGAAATCGGCTATAAGACGGGGCTCGCCATGGTCGACTCCATCAAATCGCGAACCCCGGCCCGTAGAAGCCTTGAAGATGTGGAACGCCGACGCGCCGACTTCGCATCAGCCACTCCCGAGATTCTTTTTAACGAAGTCAAAGTCAGCGCAGGCACTCCCTCACAGCGCAGCTACCTCAGATTCCTCTTCGATCGCGGACTCAAAGGAAAACCATTCGACATGCAGCAGACTCAAGACGCCTACTTCCGCGCCGTCAGCGGCGGAAAGCTCAGCAATCTGATGCTTGTGCCCGAACTCGGAAAAGTAGATTCGGATAGTGTCAAAGTGCGAAAAGACAATGTGTTGCTGCTTCAGCCATATATCAAAAACCCATGGAATATAGGAGTCGGGGGATGGATCACAACCGACACCCAGTCGATGCTCTATCTTGACTTTGGCTATCATACGCTAAGCTACAACTCGCTCGACGTAGATCTCAGCGGCTGGATAGGGCAGAGCTATATGGCAGGCGTCCTGAGTGGCAAATTCACTATCCACAGTCGTCTGCCGGCAAGTCTGAAAATAGAGGCCGTCGGGAGTCGTCAAAAATTCTACACCTCCCAACTCAAATTCTATCAGATAAATTCGCCGACCTTCATATCCGAAGACCGCCGCTTTATCGATGTGCAATACTGCCTGGCCACCGGACGTAAATCCATCGCCCTTGCCAGAATCGGATATGGCGACCGCCACGACAAATACTATCCCTCGGCCGATGTCGACTACTCGACTGCGCGACGCGACAACTCATCCACGCGCCATGCCATCTTCGATATGAAATGGGAATACAACACCCTCGACAATCGCCTCTATCCGCTATCCGGACGCGAACTGAGGACAACGGCCGGTATCGAATGGAGCATCCTGACTCTAACTCCCGGCGACGACGGCGCTCCGACGACAAAATTCCGTCGGACCTGGCGGCCATCGGTAGAAATACTCTGGCGTGAATATTGGAAACTTCACAAAAACTTCCATATCGGAGCTTACCTCAATGTGCTTGCCACGGGTGGAGGCCTGCGCGGATCATATACATCGGCGCTTGTCACAGCTCCCGCATTCACTCCCACACCCTCCACGGCCAACTATTTCAATCCTGCATTCCGCGCCGACAACTATGCGGCCGCCGGACTGATGCCGATATGGAGCCCGATCGACAAATTCCAGATACGCGGAGAATTCTACGGCTTCCTTCCCATCCGAGGCATGGGGAAAACGGCCGACGGAATGGCAATCCACAACGGGTGGTTTCGCGATCCGGAATTTATCGGTGAGGTGGCCGCGGTCTATAACTTCTCATTCGCTTCACTCTCGGCCTATGTCAACTATCTCAGTTCGCCGGCCGGCAACTGGAACTTCGGTGTGACCTTCGGAATCTTTGTGCTTGCTCCGAAGCTGACGCGCTGATGACGATAATGATTGTTCAATTGGTATTAATTGTTCAATTGGTATTAGGTGTGTCGGCCGGCATGCCATGAATCGAAAGCGAAGAATTGAAATATGCCGGATCGTCGCTCACCTCCCGGCCGACGAACGGCGGCAACTCAACCGGTTGATCCTCCGATTCCAACTCGACTTCCGCCACGACGAGCCCTTGAAGAGAGCCGTGAAACTCATCGACTTCCCAGCGCAAACCGGCGTAATCCACGATCCAGCGCGTCTTTTCCACGACTACGGGCAAGCATAGGGCAAGCATCTGACGCGCGTCGGCCTCTCCCACGGCATACTCGAACTCTTCACGCGAAAAGCCCCTCGTGCGACCTTTGACCGTCAGAAACCCCTCCGAATCCCGCACACGCACACGCACCGTGCGGTCGGGATCGCGACTGAGATAACCCTGCGCGATATGATGAGAGGCCGAAGCCATCCGGCGATAGGCATCCGAGGTCACAATAAACTTCCGTTCGATTTCCATAATTTATCAAGCATTTAATTAAGCGTTTAATTAAGCTTTGCAAATTTAACTGATTGAATGTATGCGATATTCATAGATGCATCATGACGCTTACGCGAGTCAAATTCCATTCCTTGTCAGCGCAGAGATCGAGAGAGAGAGTCAGAGGCGACACTGTTGCGAACGATCCTTTGGCAAAGTGTCGTGTCCGGCCAGCGAATCTTCGGCTGATTGAGTGAAATCAATATATGACGCGGGAATTGTCTTGGTGGTGCGTGCTCCCATGGCGCGAAGTTTTTCGGCGCGGGCCGCGAGCGAAGTGTTGCCTTCGGCGATATGTCGCCGACAGCGCTCATAGGCATTCGCCGTAGAATCAAGATTGCGGCGAATCGCTTCGAAATCAGCGACAAACGAGGCAAACTTGTCATAGAGCTTACCACCGAGCGCCGCAATCTCCTCCGCATTGCGATTCTGCTTGTCGACCCGCCAAAGCTGATTGATCAGTTGCAGGATCGAAAGCAGATGCGTCGGCGACACGATGACCACATTGCGCTTCAGCGCATACTCCGGAAGCGAGGGATCCCCCCTCAGAGCAGCGAGAAAAGCGCCGTCATTGGGCATGAACATCAAAGTATGTTCCAAAGCCCCTGAGATATATTTATGATACTGAGCGCGCGACAACTCATCTACATGCCTTCTGACCGAATCGACATGAGCCTTCAGCGAGCTTTGCTCCTCCGCTTCCGAAGCTGCGTCGCAATAGCTCAGATAGGCTGTCATAGATGTCTTCGCGTCGATGACGACTCTCGAATCGCCCGGAAGGATAAAAAGAAGGTCGGGACGCTGCGCCTTCCCGTCGTCGTCGACCAACCGGCGCCCGTCAGACTTAGTGACCTGTGTCGAATAATGCACATCGCGGATAAATCCCGCGCTGTCGAGAAGGCGCTCCAGAATCTGCTCCCCCCATCGTCCCTGGAGGCGCGTATTGCCCCGAAGTGCGTCGGAAAGCCGGCGCGTCTCCTCGCCGATCTCCGAATTTGCGCGCACAAGTTGCTCCACCTGACGTCGGAGAGCCTCGCGCGACGAATTCTCCTTAAGATAAGAATCATCGACAGCGCGCCGGAAATCTCCGATATTCTCTTTCAGAGGATCGAGAATAGCCGACAGCTCACGCCGATTGCCTACAGAAAGGCGCGACGTCTGCCGCTCAAGCACCTCATTGGCGAGATTCTCAAACTCAATCGCCGATGTGCGCTTCAGCTCCGCCGCCTGTCGCTCGAGCCGCTGTTCGAGGATGGATATCTGATGTTCATACTGTCGTCGGGTCTCCGCCAGAATGCGGGCCGACGACTCCTCATAGCTCTTCAGCTGGCGTCGCGTCAGCTCCTCGATATCCGCCGCCGGATTGCGACGCGAGAGCACGACGATAGCCACGATGCTGACGAGAAGAGCGATGCTCGTGATAATACCAAAAATCATTGTCGGATAAAAATAATTACAAAATTAGCAAAATTAATCGATAATTTGTATATTTGTAGTCGCGTTGCGCCGTCGCGATGCCGACAAAGCGTCATCAAGAGCCCGACACTCTCCGGCGTCGGAAAGGCAGAGACGGCGTGACAGATTGAAAGACACTTGATTACAAAACTCAAAAACGAGGGGCTGGGCCGGAGTGACAGTCGGCAACGATTAAAGCTCGAGCCGCCCCGCAAAACGGATCAACGATTTGGTATGAAAACATCATTTCTTTTTCTTGCCGACGGCTTTGAGGAAGTCGAGGCTCTAACTCCGGTCGACGTGCTTCGCCGCGCCGGTATCCCTGTGAAGACAGTATCGATCAGCAGCTCGATGCAAGTGACCGGCGCTCATGGCATCACGGTCAAAGCCGATGTGCTTTACGATGCCACCCTCTTCGATAATCCCGAATGGCTCATTCTTCCCGGAGGAATGCCGGGAGCCCTTAATCTCTACGACTTCGCGCCCCTGCAGGGTCTGCTCGAGCGGCATGCCTCAACCGGGGGCCATATCGCAGCCATCTGCGCCTCGCCGGCCGTAGTGCTCGGCCGGCTTGGACTGCTCAAAGGAGTAAAGGCAACCTGCTATCCCGGCTTTGAAGACAAGCTCGAAGGGGCTGATGTGCAGAGCGCGCCCGTAGTGGTCGACGGCAAATTCATCACCGGCAACGGCCCCGCCAATTCCCTGCGCTGGGCGCTTGAGATTGTTAAAGCCACGCTCGGCGAGCAGAAAGCCCAGGAAGTGGGGAGCGGAATGCTCTTCTATTCCAAGACCCCGACCGACTACAACTTCGGTTAAGCGACCGGCTACAAAACGACAGGGCCACCCGGAATCCTGTCGACGCAGGCGACAAAGACGACCACCGACACGACATACACACCATCGACATTGGATACCTATTATAAAATAGAGAAAGAAGGGGAGGGGCAATATCGCGAAAAGATGAGCCGCTTTCTCGCCTTCGCACTCAATGTGGAAAGCGCCGAAGAGGCCAAGACGCTCATAAAAGAATATCAAAATGCCTACTGCGACGCGCGGCATGTATGCTGGGCCTACATGCTCGGCGCCGCCATGACCGAATATCAGCTCAACGACAACGGCGAGCCATCCGGCACAGCCGGCAAGCCGATACTTGGGCAGATACGCAGTCATGGTGTCACCGACGTGTTGGTCATTGTCGTCAGATATTTCGGAGGCATCAAACTGGGCACATCCGGCTTGATCACCGCCTATAAAGAAGCGGCCCGTCTCGCTCTCGACGACGCCGGCAAGCGTGAAATGCATGAGATGCGCAGCGTCAGAGTGGAAGTGCCCTATGTGGCTGCCGACCGTGTCATGCGGCTGATAAAAGAGAATCCCGACATTGAGGTGTTCGAGCGTGATTTCGGAAATGTCTGCACTCTCGGATTGCGCATCCGCAAAGACGACTCCGAGCGTATCATCGGACTGATGCAAAGCGGCGAAGGAGTAGGCATCACAGAACTCGACTGACTCCCCTGCGAGGCTCAGTGAAAGAGCGAATACGCATCCGCACGACTCATTTCGAGCCCGAAAGAGGCTTGGCGAAATATGTGAAAATTTGCAGATTATCTCTTTAACATAGCTGAAAATTCAAAAAAAATTACGATATTTGCATTATAAAACGCGGAATTGCAGGAATAGCCGCCTGCGATTTCGCGCCAAATGAGTGAATATTAATATATTAACTTAAATCGAATAAGAAACGATGACCAAGGCAGATATTGTAAATGAGATATCTCGCAGCACCAATCTTGACAAAGCAGCGGTGCTTCAGACCGTGGAAAAATTCATGGAAGTAGTAAAGGATTCGATGGCCAACGGCAACAACGTTTACCTTCGTGGCTTCGGCTCCTTCATCATTAAGACGCGCAAAGAGAAGACTGCCCGCAACATCTCTCAGAACACGTCGATTATCATTCCGGAGCACAAAATCCCGGCTTTCAAGCCCTCTCGCGTATTCCTCGACCAGGTGAAATAAAACCGGTCGTGACACGGCGACAGCCGACAACCGTTGCGAATAATCTCGCGCGGCCATGCGGGGGGACAGTGTAAATCCTCCTCGGAAGCTGCTTGCAATCAAACAGTTTCTCAGATCCACAAGGAAATGCTTCAGCCGGCGTCCTCACGGAAATCCGGATAGTGTTTCGGGATCTGCAAAAAAAATTATTATATCCAACTTATTAATACCCACAATTATGCCCAGCGGAAAGAAAAGAAAAGGCCACAAGATGGCTACCCACAAGCGTAAAAAAAGACTCAGAAAGAATCGTCATAAGAAGAAATAAAATCTTCCGGACGATGCTCCCGGAAGTCGGTGTGGGAAGTCGACGGCCGATGGCCGCCGCCTGACATCCGGCTTTCGGACGGGCCGGGCAGCCCCAAAAAAGGCTGCCCGCGCATCCCGAAGAGTGTCTATTTTTTAAAAGAAACGCCGAAAGGACAGACATTGTGCAATGGGGGATTGGTGGCGGCGCAAGCCACGCCCGGGCCATTGCCGAATGTCTGCCTTTTCAATTTTTAGTGTGAAATGAAAAGCGAACTGATAGTCGACGTTCAGGAAAAAGAAATATCCATCGCGCTGCTTGAGGATTCGAGGCTTGTATCGCTTCAGAAAGAAAATCGCAACCAGGCTTATGCCGTAGGCGATCTTTATCTGGCAAAAGTGAAAAAAATCATGCCCGGCCTGAATGCGGCATTTGTGGATGTAGGCTACGAAAAAGACGCTTTTCTTCATTATCTCGATCTCGGCCCGCAATTTTCAACCTATTCGGCCTATCTTGAAGAATGCTTCAAAGACCCGAAGAAAGTGCCGGCCATCTCGAAATTCAAAAAAGAGCAGGACATTCCTAAAAACGGCACCATCCAGACCCTCCTGCAGCCCGGAAAGCAGCTCCTGGTGCAGATAGCCAAAGAGCCTATTTCATCAAAGGGGCCGCGACTGACGACAGAACTGTCGTTCACCGGCAGATTCATGGTGTTGATGCCTTTCTCCGACAAAATTTCAATCTCTCAGAAAATCAAATCCACCGAAGAGAAAATCCGTCTGCGCCAGTTGATCGGCAGCATTAAGCCAAAGGGTTTCGGTGTGATTGTGCGCACTTCGGCCGAAAACAAGCGTGTCGCCGAACTCAACAACGAAATGCGTACGCTCCTCAAATGCTGGGAAGACTCGATCGCAAAGATGCAACGCTCGACTCCTCCGGCCCTCATATATGAGGAAGACAGCCGCGCCGTGAGTCTGATACGCGATATCTTCAGTCCGACATTTGAAAATATCTATGTCAACGAGGCGGAGACATTCTCCCAGATTGAGAATTATGTCAATCTAATCGCCCCCGACAATAAAGAGATTGTAAAGCTTTACACGAAGGATGTCCCGATATTCGATCATTTCGGCATCACCCGCCAGATCAAAAGCAGTTTCGGGAAGACCGTCAGCTTCAAGAGCGGCGCCTATATCATCATCGAGCACACGGAGGCTCTTCATGTGATTGACGTCAATTCGGGCAATCGCAGCAAGGCTTCGTTCGATCAGGAAAGCAATGCCCTGGAGGTTAATCTTCGCGCTGCCGACGAAATCGCCCGCCAATTGCGCCTTCGCGACATGGGTGGAATCATTGTCATCGATTTCATCGATATGAACAAGCAGGAGCATCGCCAGAATCTCTTCGACCATATGAAAGAGATCATGGCCAACGACCGTGCCCGCCACAATATCCTCCCGCTCAGCAAATTCGGCCTTATGCAAATCACCCGCCAAAGGGTGCGTCCGGCTCTCGACATCACGACTGAAGAGACATGCCCCTCATGCTTCGGCAAAGGCGAGGTGCAGCCTTCGCTCCTCTTCACCGATAAGCTTGAGGAAAAACTCGATTACCTGGTCAATACACTCGACGTAAAACGGTTTATCCTCTATGTGCATCCATATGTCGATGCGTATCTTAAAAAGGGAGTGTTCTCAATATATGGCAAATGGCGCCGCAGATTCGGACGTGGCGTAAAACTGATGCCCGATGAATCATTGGCCTATCTTCAATATAGAGTGATCGATTCCGAAAAGAAGGAAATTGACCTCAAGGAAGAGAGCGATACGAATAGCAGCACATCGAAAAACAGAGTGCGCGCCTCCAATCGCGACAAATAGACGAGATAAAAGAAAACCGATCTGATCTCCCATTCCGACTCCGCTCGACGGCACGGAATGAAGACTCATAAAAACAAGGCAGCGCGGATGCGATATCGTATCCGCGCTGCTTTTTTGACTTTAAGGGCTTTAAGGTCTTTAAGGACTTTAGGGACTTTACTTTGAGATTTCGATCAATCGGGGGAGTCGCTGTTGCCGCGAGAGGCAAGGAAGTCGGCCACAACGAATGTGCTTCCGCCCACAAAGATAATATCCTCCGGCGAGCCTTTCGCCGACCGAGCGTCGGATTTGGCAGCCGCATACGCTTCGGCCACTCCTCCCTCGACAACCCGGCAATCGAGCGCTTCGCCATTTAAATACGCAAGCACTTCGGCCGATTCCATCGCGCGGGGCACACTTGCCTGAGTGACATAATATTGAGCGTCGCGGGGAAATAGATCGACAATGTGGGCCACATCCTTGTCGTTGACAAATCCGATAACTATGCGCAACCGAGCCGACGGCTCAACCTCGCGATGCTTTTTGAGAAGACTTTGAAGCTGGGGCATTGTGTAGGAGAGCCCGGCTTCGTTATGGCCGGTGTCGCAGATTGTCAGCGGATCGCGCGATGCGATCATCCAGCGTCCTGCAAAACCGGTCGACTCCACCACATTCTCAAGGCCTTGCTTTATGGCCTCAGAGCTGATCGACACTCCGGCACGTCGCAAAGCGGCGATTCCATGGAGCACAGTATTGATATTCTCGCGTTGATATTCTCCGGCCATGGGGAATGTGAAATCCTCAGTCAGCGGCGATGAGCAGCGGAAAGTGAATTCATCCGTAGGGGTTGCGACGGCCAGAAGAGGAGCGTCTTCGGCAAACACCACATCAGCGCCGACCTCGGCACCTTTCTTTTCAAACACTTCACGCACATCATCTTCGGCATGCCCGATGACCACAGGCAGCCCACCCTTTATGATGCCTGCCTTCTCTGAAGCGATTGCGGGGAGGGTAGTGCCCAGAAACTGCGTATGGTCAAATGAAATATTGGTGATAATGGCCGCAATAGGCGAGATGATGTTGGTCGAATCCAGCCGTCCGCCCATTCCGACTTCGATCACGGCATAATCCACATTTTCCGAAGCAAACCAATCGAATGCCATCATCATTGTCAGTTCGAAAAACGAAGGGTGGCCGTCATAGCCACATTTTTGCCATCGCTCGACAAAATCGACCACCTTCTTCTCCGGAATCATGCGGCCATTGATGCGCATCCGCTCGCGGAAATCGGCGAGGTGGGGCGATGTGTAAAGCCCTGTCTTATAGCCGGCGGCCTGCAACACAGAGGCTATCGAATGGGATGTCGAGCCTTTGCCATTGGTGCCGGCCACATGGATCGACTTGAATTTGCGGTGGGGATTGCCGAAATAGTCGTCAAGACGCAGAGATGTCTCTAGCCCGGGCTTATAGGCGGCGGCGCCGATTCGAGAAAACATCGGCAATTGTGAAAAGAGAAAGTCAAGAGATTCCTTATAGTTCATGTCGCGAGTTTCAGATTGAAAGCGAGGAGCAAGAATTTAATAATAGACTATCAAGAATTTAATAATAGATTATAAAGCCTGCGATTCCGGCGAGAATGATGACCAGGATCGGATGAAGGGAGCGCTTTCCCCCCTTCCACGGCAATTTGAAATAGACCAGGCAGAAAGCCACAGCTGAAATGATGATATTGACGGCAAGTTGCCAGTCAATGCCGTTGGGATTGAAATTCGGGGCATTCATAAGCAGTATAGCCGCAGAGGCGATAAGGCCGACCACTACAGGGCGAAGCCCTGAAAACACCGCCTTGATGGCGCCGCTCTGCTGATGGCGGCGGATGAAATGCGAGCTATAGATCACCATGAAAAACGACGGCAACACGACGGCCATAGTCGCAAGCAGCGATCCGAGCACGCCCCATACAGGCGAAGCCAGCGAGGGGTCGACGTGCGCCGGAGCGACATAGCCGATGTAGGTGGCTGAATTGATTCCGATCGGGCCGGGGGTCATTTGCGATATGGCCACAATATCGGTGAACATCATTTCCGTGATCCATCCCGGGTCGACCACCGAATGCTCTACGAGCGACAACATGGCATATCCACCCCCGAATCCGAAGATTCCGATCTTCAGATATGCCCAGATGAGTTTGAGGTAAATATTCATTACATTATAAATAATAAATACAGTCAGAGTGTCAGTGTTTCAATCCGCGGCGGCCAAGTCGCCAGAAGGCCCAGCCTCCAAATGCACCAAGGATAATGAAAAGAATCGGATTGGATCCGAAGCCCAGATCGATGCCGAAGAGCTGTCCGGATGAAATGGCGAGGGCTACGACGAGCGGGATCCATACAGTGGTCAATGTCAGCTTGGCGGCGCGGGCGGATGTGATCACCGGGGCTACGATCAGTGCGACCACTGCCGGACGGATTCCCATAAACACGGCCGAGAGCACCCGATTGTTCTTGATCGTCTCCGGAGTCAGAAAGATCGCTATGCAGAGAATGATCAGAAACGAAGGGAGTATACAGCCGAGGGTGGCCACGGCCGAACCTCGCATTCCGTGCAGTCGATCGCCGACGGCTGTGGCGATATTGACGGCGAGAATGCCCGGTAGCGACTGAGCCACAGCCAGCAGATCGAGAAACTCATCGCGCTCGATCCAATGAAACTTATCGACAATCTCCCGCTCGATGATGGATATCATGGCCCATCCTCCGCCGAATGTGAAGAGTCCTATCTTAAAAAAGGAGAGGAAAAGTTGAAGCAACTCTCCTCTCCCGCAAGGGTTATCGATCGGATTAAGATCGTTTGCCGGTGATTTTTCGGGCATCGATTTTTTTCCAGACATACCAGATATAAGCAATTACAAATGGAATAAGTATAGAGACATAGCTCATTGCCGACAGCGTAAACTTCGACGACGAGGCATTGCGGATTGTCAGCGACGAGGCGGGGTCGCTGAGCGAAGGCAGGAAAGGAGTGTTGCAGAATCCCGCCATCCAGAAGAGAGCGACGACTGTGAAGAATGTGCCGATTCCGGCAAACCAGATGCCGCTCTTATATTGCGATTTGCTGAAGATTGTGCGCAAAATGCCGTAGAGCACGTTGCCCACTCCCAAGAGCATCAGAATCAAAATGGCCGGAGTGCCGATCAGATTGTGGAAATATTTGAACGGGCGCAACACTACGTCGGTGGCCAGCGATGTCGAGGAGATCACTTCCAGTCCGGGAATTGTCAGCAATACCCCGAGGAATGCGAGGAAAAACACCAGAAACAGTATGGTTGACACTGTCAGCATCTTGATCATCCACCGATAGAACTTGGCGTCGGCATCGACCGAATTGATGATATACAGGGCGGCGAGCACTCTTGCGAGGAAGAACACGGCAAACCCGAGCAGAAGATTGTTGATATTGAAAATCGCCTCCAGGCCATGGGTCGGAACCCAGCTGCTGACAACGGGGTTTGACGGGTCGAGCATCGCGCTGCGGCTGACAGTAAATTCGCCGCCAAAGAAGAACATCGCGACGGCCACTCCCAGGAGCACACATCCCACGACACCGTTGATGAATAGAAAAATGTCGTAGATTCTCCGACCGTAGAGATTACCGTGCTTACTGCGGAACTCATAGCTGACGGCCTGTAGCACAAAGCTGAAAAGGATAAGAAGCCAAAGCCAATAGGCTCCGCCGAAGCTTGTGGAATAGAAAAGCGGGAACGCGGCGAAAGCGGCGCCTCCGAATGTCACGAGGGTTGTGAATGTCAGCTCCCACTTGCGCTGGATCGAGTCGACTATCAATTGAGTCCAGGCCGGATCGGGAGTGTTGAGCAACATCGACTGGCCTCCCTGCACGAAGAGAAGAAACACGAGGATGCCGCCAAGCACGGATACGAGCACCCACCAATAATTCTGCAATAAATCCAGTGTCATATGTATTGTTTGCTTGATGTGATCACGGAGTCCGGCTGATCGTCATTGCCTCGGGGGCAGTGAACGGAGAGCAGCTCCGTCGGGATGTGAATAAATATTATTGCCGGATAGTCGGCACATTGAATCGCGGTCACGCCCTCACACGTGTTATATCATTTTTCGATATCGGTGTGTGTGGCTTTGCGAATCCAGTTGATCATGATGCTCGTCTCGGCGCAGAGCAGCAGGGTGAATATAATGGCGAAGATCCAGAAAGTCACCATCACCGAAGATGCGGGAATGTCGGATATCGCGGCATTGACCGGCAGAAGATCCTGCACGGTCCATGGCTGGCGGCCGACTTCGGCCACGATCCATCCGGCTTCCGAACAAATCCACATAAGCGGCGCCGACAGGATGGCTACGACATGGAGCCAGCGGGAGTGCGTCAGCCAAGCCTCGGCACGATATGCGAGCAAAAGCGCCACGATATAATAGAGGAGGAAATAGCTTCCGAGAATCACCATCGCATGGAAAGCGTAGAATGTCAGTGCGACGGGGGGGACGGCCTCGCCCGGTGAATTGAAATATCCATAGCCGAAATATTTGTAGTTTTCAGCCAATACCGATTCAGCCTTTTCCATTTGCACGGAGTCGGCTTCGCGAAGTCCCTGTCCGAAATCGCGGATCGCCTTTTGGGCATCGCGACCGCGGACAATGCGCTCGGCGTAGCTGACCGTGTTGACAGGCTGTCCGTCGACCATATCATAACCGTCGATGATGTCGTTGATGCCCGGCACAAAAGCGTCCATGTCGTGGCGAGCGAGAATCGAAAGCCCTTTTGGTATGGAAATCTCGAAGAGGAAAGGAGGCTCGTCGTTGTCATAGCGCTTGTCGGGATTGATGATGCCGAAAGCGACGATGCTTTGCCCTTCGCTTCCCTGATAAAGGCCCTCCATGGCAGCGAGTTTCATGGGCTGTGTGCGTGTCACTTCGACGGCTGAGCCATCGCCGGTGTACATACACAACAGCAATCCCGCCAAACCGATCCAGCCGGAAGTCTTGATCGAGCGGATCGCGAAATCACGATTGCTGTTGCACAAAAGGAATACGGCGCTGACGGCGATGACAAACACTCCGGCGAGTGCCCATCCGCTGAATACGGCATGGAAAAACTTATTGACCGCAACGCCCGAAAAGAGATCCCAGAAGTTGGCCATGACGTTGCGCATCTGCACCGGATCGAACTCCATGCCGGTCGGGTATTGCATCCAAGCGTTTGCCACAAGGATCCATAGCGCGGAGATCGACGCACCGATGGCTGTCAGCCAAGTGGAAAGCAGATGGAATTTCGGGCTGACTTTTCCCCAGCCGAAAAACATCACAGCGCCGAAGGTCGCTTCAAGGAAAAACGCAAGTATACCCTCGATGGCCAGAGGCGCGCCGAAGATATCGCCGACAAACCAGGAATAATTGCTCCAGTTGGTGCCGAACTCAAACTCCAGTATGATGCCCGATGCCACGCCGACAGCGAAGTTGATGGCGAGTAGTGTCATCCAGAACTTGGTGGTCTTCAGCCAGCGGGAGTCGCCGGTCTTGAGGTAAATTGACTCCATTACGGCCACGATGACGGAAAGTCCCAGCGTCAGCGGCACGAAAAGCCAGTGAAAGATGGCCGTCATGGCGAATTGCCAGCGCGACCAGTCGACTGTGGTCAATAGTTCGTTCATATAGCGTAGTGAGATATAGGTTTTTAAGGTATAGGGAGGGATGGGAGGTATGAAGAGGAACGGGAGGAATCGGAGGAATGGGAGGTATGAAGAGGAACGGGAGGAATGAAGAGGGAGGAGATTTATGGTAGGAATGGGTTAGGGCGGGGCGAGATGAGTCCTGACGGCTTCAGCCCGTTGGGCGTCGGAATCATAGTCACGCTCCAGAATGTCGGGGAAGAAAAAGAGCTTGACGACGCAGAAGAGAATCAGGAGCTTTATAATCACGAGAGCCCAAAGCGTGCGTCCGACAGTCATTTGCCGGAATCCGTCGCGATACATTTCTATGAAAACTCGAAGTGCATTCATGAGCCATAAACTTATGGTGAAGGGGAGAGCGGGATCACCGGGCGCGCGTCGCCGACCGGGCGCCATCGGCGCGTAGCGGAATGAACTCAAGCCTTCGGGAATCGGATATCAAGCCATTGAATTCTCTTCACCCCCATTCATGATGCAAATATAAAAAAATAAAAGGTTATATTATGTAATTTTCAGATTTTTTTTTGAAAACGTTGGATTTGATGTCGGTTTTTTTTTGAGTTGAAATAAAAAGTTCGTATCTTTGTCATAAATATCCGGTCACTCTGCGGTCGATCCGCCCGATGTCAGGTCAGAAGATGTCGGCCGAAACGATCGAGCAAGCTGACAAAAGGATGTTAACTTTAATTAATTCACAAACGTAGATACACATAAAATATAATGGCCCTTTGGTTTGAGTGCAAGGTGCGCTACGACAAAATGCAGGAAAACGGCGTTGTCAAGCGTGTGAATGAACCCTATATAGTCGATGCTCTCAGTTTTACGGAGGCGGAATCGCGTATCATTGAGGAAATCAAGCCCTACATCTCGGGCGATTTCACTATTTCGGCGGTGAAGAAGACCAAGATAGCCGAAATTTTCTTTGATCAGACCGGCGACCGCTTCTACCACGTCAAATACAACATCATCACGCTCGACGAGAAGTCCGGCGCAGAGAAGCGCACAACGGTGCTCAATCTTGTCCAGGCCTCCGATTTTGACTCCGCGCTTTCCAATTTTCAGGAAGGGATGAAAGGCACAATGGCTGATTTCGAGGTGGCGGCGATCATTGAGACTCAGGTGATGGACGTGTTCCCGCTGAAGCTCGGTGTGAAGCAGCCCTCCGAGGCGTCGGCTCCCGCGGCTGAGTGAATCTATCGGGTCGACGTCAGCGATGTTTGTCGGCAGACATCGACATGACGAGCCGGTGTCGTCCCGGGGCGAGTCAATATCGTTTAAACGCAAAGTCAGCAGGGCTGACAATTCAAATGCCATGTCAAAGATAGCTGAAAATCTTAAAGAATTGCGGAATGAGATTCCATCGGGAGTGGAGCTTGTGGCAGTGTCGAAGTTTCACCCCGAAGAGGCGTTGCTCGAAGCCTACGCCGCCGGTCAGCGCCGCTTCGGCGAAAGTCGTGTGCAGGAGTTGCTGCGCAAGCAGGAGTCGTTGCCGGCCGATATCGAATGGCATTTTATTGGCCATCTTCAGACCAATAAAGTGCGTCAGCTGATCGGCAGGGCGTCGCTGATAGAAAGTGTTGACTCGCTTCATCTTCTTGAAGCGATTGATAAGGAATCCGCCAAAGCGGGAGTCGTCAGCCGCATATTGATGCAGCTGCATGTGGCCCGCGAAGAGACAAAATTCGGCTTCACCCCGGCCGAACTTCTTGAATATTTCAGAAGCAAAGGATATGAGAGCCTTCGCGCCACCCATATATGCGGAGTGATGGGCATGGCTTCCAACACCGACGATATGGAGCGCGTCCGCGCCGATTTCCGGGAGATCGTCAGTGTATATAAGGCAATAAAAGAAGCCGACCCCGATCTGCGAGGCTTCGACACTGTCTCGATGGGAATGAGCGGCGACTGGCCGATCGCGGTCGAAGAGGGGGCGACTCTCGTCAGAGTCGGCACCCGCATCTTCGGAGAGCGGGAATATTGCCTCTCTGCAGTCCGCGCCCCGCGTCGATCCACACCCACTGACATCCGGAAAGATTAACCGCAAAAAAAGACTTAAGAATCAAAATATCACAAAACTCACTTAACTTACTTTATTCATTATGGGAAATGCAACCTCAGTAAAATCATCAGGTGGCAGCGCATCGAAAGGCCATTTAGTGGCTATCATCGCGATGTTCTTCCTCTTCGCGATGATATCGTTTGTCACCAACCTTGCCGCGCCTCTGGGCACAATCTGGCAAAACAGTTATGACTGGAGCGGAATGCTCGGCAATGCCATGAACTTCCTTGCGTATCTCTTCATGGGCATTCCGGCCGGCAATATGCTCGTTCAGGTAGGATATAAACGTACGGCTCTGATAGCGATGCTTGTCGGACTCGTCGGCTTGATATTGCAGTGGCTCTCCGGCTTCGCGGGCACAGGCGTCAATGTGTTAAGCGTCTACGGCCAGGCGATCACTCTCAACTTCTTGATCTATCTTCTTGGTGCGTTTGTGTGCGGCTTCTGTGTCTGCATGCTCAACACTGTTGTCAACCCGATGCTCAACATGCTCGGCGGCGGCGGCAACCGTGGCAATCAGCTCGTGCAGGCCGGCGGCTCACTCAATTCGCTTGCCGGCACTCTGACTCCGCTCTTTGTCGGCATGCTGATCGGCGAAGTGACTCAGGCCACAAGCATGAGCGATGTGTCGCCCCTGCTCTTCATCGCGATGGGTGTGTTTGTTGTGGCTCTGATAGTTATCTCGGCTGTCAAGATTCCCGAGCCCCATATGCAGAAGGGTGGTGTCAATAAGGTTGCCATGACCCACAGTCCCTGGAATTTCCGCCACACAGTACTTGGCGTGATCGGCATCTTCTTCTATGTCGGCATCGAGGTGGGCATCCCGGGCGTATTGATTTTCTATCTATCGGCCAAGACCGGCTCGGTGGCAGTAGCCGGTGGCGTAGCTGCCATCTACTGGCTGTTGATGCTTGTCGGCCGAATTTTCTCAAGCGTCATCTCGGGTGTTGTGTCGAGCCGGGCTCAGCTCATCACAGTTACGATCGTAGCGATCGCGCTTGTGGTGATTGCCATTGTGCTTCCCGACCATCACATGGTCAACATGCCCTCCTATAGCGTCAGCGACGGCTTCTCGATGGTGGCTGTTCCGGTGAAAGCGCTTCTTCTCGTGCTCTGCGGCCTCTGCACATCAGTGATGTGGGGCGGCATTTTCAACCTCGCTGTCGAGGGCCTTGGCAAATACACAGCCCAGGCATCGGGTATCTTCATGATGATGGTGGTCGGCGGCGGCATCATGCCGTTGATCCAGAACTGGATCGCCAAGACAGCCGGCTATCTGACATCCTACTGGCTGGTGGTAGCACTGCTCGGCTATCTTCTCTTCTACGGCTTGATCGGCTGCAAGAATGTCAATAAGGATATTCCGGTGGCCGACGAGGATGAGGTGAAGCCCAACATGGCCGATCAGGACTATCTCTAAGATCTGTTCATTTGACAAAACGTTTTCGAAACTAACCAAATTCTCAATATCATAGGCACATTATGAATACTCAGTTAATGAACCGTGCCGCCGACAACATCCGCATCTTGATTGCGGAGATGGTGGAAAAAGCGAAATCGGGTCATCCCGGTGGTTCGATGGGTGGCGCCGACTTTGTCAATGTCCTCTTTTCGAAGGTAATCAACTACGATCCTGAAGATCCGGAATGGTTCGCCCGCGACCGCTTCTTCCTCGATCCGGGCCATCAGTCGCCGATGCTGTATAGTGTCCTGGCGATGACCGGCCGATTCACGATCGAGGAATTGCAGCAGTTCCGCCAGTGGGGGAGTGTGACTCCCGGGCATCCCGAGCTCGATTCGCATCGCGGCATCGACAATTCGAGCGGACCGCTCGGCCAGGGCCATGCGATGGCTGTAGGTTGTGCGATAGCTGAACGCTTCTATGCGGAGCGCTTCGGCGAGATCGCCGCCCACAAGACCTATGCCTTCATCTCCGATGGCGGCGTGCAGGAGGAAGTGTCGCAAGGCGCGGGCCGCATCGCCGGCGCACTCGGGCTGAGCAATCTTATAATGTACTATGACGCCAACGATGTCCAGCTCTCCACAAAAGTGGCAGAGGTGACATCGGAAGACACTGCGGCCAAATATCGTGCATGGGGCTGGAATGTCATTCAGATCGATGGATCGGATCCCGAGGCGATCGAGGCCGCGCTGCTTGTGGCCCGCGCTGAGAAAGAGCGTCCGACTCTGATCATCGGACATACAATCATGGCGCGTAAGGTTGTCGCAACCGACGGCACATCGCTCGAAGGCGCTGTTTCGACTCATGGCCAGCCGCTCTCGAAAGCCGGCGCCGACATCGAAGCTACAGTGCGCAATCTTGGAGGCGACCCCGACAACGCATGGGTGATCTTCGACGACGTCAAGTCACTCTATGCCGAGCGTCGCGAGGAGCTGCTTGCAGCCGCCGGTGAATGGAAAGCGAAATTCGCAGAATGGAAAGCATCCAATCCTGAAAAAGCCGAGCTTCTTGGCCGCTATCTCGGTGGCAAACTCCCCGAACTCGACTTCAGCGAGATCGAGATCAAGCCGAATGTGGCCACACGCACTGCCTCCTCGGCTGTGCTCAACTATCTGGGCAAGCATGTAGGCAATATGATAGTGTCGAGCGCCGACCTTGCCAACTCTGATAAGACCGACGGCTTCCTGAAAGCCACCGGCGCATTGCGTCGCGGCGACTTCAGCGGCGGCTTCCTCCACGCCGGCGTTGCCGAGCTGACAATGGCCTGCATCATGAACGGCATTCTTCTGCACGGAGGAATGTATGCGGCATGCGGCACATTCTTCGTATTCTCCGATTATATGAAGCCTGCCATCCGCATGTCGGCCCTGATGGAGCAACCCGTCAAATATGTCTTCACCCATGACGCATTCCGCGTCGGCGAAGATGGCCCGACCCACCAGCCCGTAGAGCACGAAGCGCAGATGCGTCTTCTTGAAGAGCTCCGCAATCTGAGCGGCAAGCGCTCGGTGCTTGTGTTCCGTCCGGCCGACACAGCCGAGACCCTCGGCTGCTATCGCCTCGCGATGCAGACGTCTGATCGTCCGACGGTGATGATCTTCAGTCGCCAGGATCTCGAGGATATTCCGGGAGCCGACCGTCGCGAAGTCATGGATGCAGTTGCGAAGGGTGGCTATGTTGTGACAGAAGGCTCGGCCAATCCCGATGTGACGCTCGTGGCTAACGGCAGCGAAGTGATGCTGGCCTGGCATGTGGCCGAAGCGTTGAAAGGCGAAGGCATATCGGCCCGCGTGGTTTCGGTGCCCTCGATCGGCGAATTCCTCGACCAGCCCCAGAGCTATCGCGACAGCGTGATTCCCCCGACCGGGAAGACCTTCGGCATCACGGCCGGCCTCCCGTCGACCCTCTATCCGCTGATGCGCGGCGACTGGAAAGTCTACGGCCTCGACCACTTCGGAGCGTCGGCGCCTGCGAAAGTGCTCGACGAGAAATTCGGCTTCACTCCGGCGCATATGACCGAAGAAGTGAAAAAATTCCTCGGAAAATAAGAAACACAATCAAAAAAGGGAACGGATATCGCCATTGCCGGCGATATCCGCAAACCTGAAAAAACGGTTAAGTAAAGGGTGATAATTAGGGAAAACCCTAAGAAAATCCCCAAAACAGCCGAATAAGCCGCGAAAAGTTAAACATTTTATGAGGAAATTATGTTTCTTTAATAAAATTAACTAACTTTGCGGAATAAATCGGGTAATGCGCACATGCGTCTGCCCCCGAGCGAGGTCGTGGAGCCGTCGGTCAAATCGTGAGTGACGACCCGGCGACAATAGTCCGGAAGCGATTCCGCGCGCTATATGACCCAAAAAGGAAAGTGATTCAAACTATTCACTATATTTAATATTGTTGTTCTATGAAAAAAAGTGTATTACTTGCTCTCGCAGCTCTTGCAGTCGGCGGCGCTAATGCTGTTGCTCAGGAGGTGACTTATGAGCCCGATTGCTCGCAGGGTCTCCTGTTGAACAAGAACAAAGACAACTGGTTTATCACAGCACAGGGCGGTACTACCCTGATCATGGCTGAGCACGACATCAAGGCTCCCCTTAAGGATCGTTGGGGCGGCGCTGCTGCTCTCTATGTAGGCAAGTGGGTTACTCCCACATTCGGTTTCCGCTTCGGTGCGAACTGGATCATGCCTAAGGGCGCTACAACAGCCGACGGCGAATTCCGCAAGATGAACGCCGGTGCGTGGTCAAACGGCTACTATCCCGAGAAGTACATGGGCCTTGGCCCTGAATTCGACGCTCTTATCAACATCACCAACTGGTGGTGTGGCTACAAGCCCGAGCGTGTATACAACCTCGTGCTTCACGGCGGCGCAGGCGCTTACTTCACATGGAAGCGCACATGGGATCATAACCCCGAACACGAAATCGGCTGGCACCGCGCAAAGAACACAGTGATGTTCGTTAACGCCGGCCTTATGAACAACTTCCGTCTTTCGAAAGTTGTTGATATCTTCTTCGACGTTCAGTACACACTGATCGACTTCAAGCCGGGTGCAGACCACGACCTCAGCATCCAGGCCGGTCTTACTTTCAACCTCGGCAAGTCCGACTGGAACTGCCCGATCACAGCAGTATGCCCCACTTGGAAGTATACAGATGCTGAAGGCGACGCTCTCGTAGCTAAGCTCCGCGCAGCTGACCACAAGGTTAAGGATCTCGAGCAGGAACTCGACCAGCTCCGCAAGCAGAAGCCCCAGCAGGTTGTACAGGACTGCGAAGGCCTTGCAACAGTTTATTATCCCATCAATCAGTATGGCCTTTCTTCACGCGAAAAGACTATCCTTAAGTCTGTAGCCGCTGTGATGAAGGAGAACACTGACAAGCGCTACGTTCTTACAGGTTATGCTGACTCTTTCACCGGCACAGACGAGATCAACGATCGTCTCCGTCAGGCTCGTGTAGACGGTGTTTACAACTACCTCGTAAGCTGCGGCGTTGACGCAGGTCAGCTCGACAAGAAGACTGACAGTGAAAACCTCACTGACCTCGGTCCTCAGGCTGCTCCGCTCGATCGCGCTGTTACAGTTCGTCTGGCTGAATAATAGAAGCCTCAATCACAAAAATAAGGTTGCATCCTTTCGGGTGCAACCTTTTTTTTTAAATCTCGGGGATCTCGGGAATCTCGGGAATCTTATGAATCTGGGGATCTTGGGGATTTTGGGGATTTTGGGAATCTCGGGGATCCTTATGCGTTATCGGGCGTCATCGATAATGCGGGCCATTTCAGGGATGGGAGGGATCTCGATGCTTATTTCTTCGTGGCTTACGGGGTGGATGAATTCGA
>CAMWNT010000034.1 GCA_947175695.1 uncultured Porphyromonadaceae bacterium | reverse complement strand
TTAGTTAGGTTTTAGGTTTTAGGGGGGAGGCGTTAGGATTTATCCTGATTTATCCTGAAGAATCTTGAAGGATATTGAAGGATCGGGATTCATCGGGGCCTTGGAGACTTTAGGGGAGTGGGAGGTGAGCGAGCCGGCGGAGTTGGAGGGCTTGTGAGGGGAAGTTGGGGGTTGAAGATGAGGATTTAGGAATTTTTTAGTAACTTTGCATTTTCCGACGGTTGATAGGCCAAAGCCGATGACAATCCGAAGCGGAAGCTGACGCCGGATAATAAAAAGAGACATGGAGGAAATCATACCGAAAATAGACCGCGACCTTATTCTCGAGGAGCTGACCCCCGAACGTCTGCTCCGACAGACCAACAAGGCCAATAATCTTATATATATCGTCGACGCCCACAGCGCCCCCAACACAATGCGCGAGATAGGCCGACTGCGCGAAATCGCTTTCCGGGCCGCCGGCGGCGGCACCGGCCTGAGTTGCGATATCGACCGATTTGACACAATGGATCCCCCCTGCCGACAGCTCATTGTGTGGAATCCCGCAGCGATGGAAATCGTCGGCGGCTACCGTTTCATTCTCGGCCGCGATATCCGATTCGAACCCGACGGGCGCCCGAGGATCGCTACGTCTCACATGTTTGATTTCTCCGAACGCTTCCTCCGCGATTATCTTCCCACAACTCTTGAGCTCGGCCGTTCGTTCGTAGCCACCGACTATCAGGCATCCGGGGCCGGACAGAAGGCTCTTTATGCCCTCGATAATCTATGGGACGGTCTCGGAGCGTTGACTGTGGTCTATCCCGAAATCGAATATCTGTTCGGGAAGGTGACAATGTATCCCTCTTTCGGAGTCGAAGAACGCGACCATATCCTCGGATTCCTCCGCAAACACTTCTCCGACGCCGATCATCTCGTCGTCCCCCGCAATCCCCTCCCCTCACGCGCCGATTCTGACGAAGTCATGGCCAAATTCACAGGCTCCGGATTCCGTGAAGACTATAAGATACTCCACAATCTGATCCGGAGCAAAGGGAAAAACATTCCGCCCCTGGTCAACGCCTACATGTCGCTCTCGCCGACAATGAAAATGTTTGGCACAGCTATCAACGATGAATTCGGCAATGTCGAGGAGACCGCCATTTTCCTCAAAATTTCCGACATCGTAGAGGAGAAAAAACAGAGACATATAATGACTTTCAACATGCTCGATAAAAATAAGCTCGAATCGAGTCAGACAAGCCGGGGAGGCAAATGAACATCGTGCAGACTCCCATATATCCATTTTTACGACAATGAAAAACGTTGCAGTGACCGGCGCCGACGGTTTTATCGGCTCGCATCTGACCGAAGCCCTGCTCCGCGAAGGATGCCACGTCAAGGCTCTCGCCCAATATAACTCTTTCAACAACTGGGGATGGCTCGAAGGCATCTCCCATCCCGAGCTGGAGATCGCGACAGGCGATGTGCGCGATCCCAATTTCTGTCGGGAGTTTGTCAAGGGCGCCGACACAGTGTTTCATCTGGCAGCATTGATCGCAATCCCCTATTCATATGTGGCCCCCGACTCCTATGTCGACACCAACGTCAAAGGGACCCTCAATATCTGCCAGGCAGCCCGCGACGCCGGAGTCGGACGTCTGCTCGTCACTTCCACTTCCGAAGTATATGGCACAGCACGCTATGTGCCGATCGACGAGAACCATCCCCGCCAGCCCCAGAGCCCCTATTCAGCCACTAAAATCGCGGCCGACGCCCTGGCCCTGAGCTTCTATAACGCTTTCGAGCTTCCGGTCACAATCGTCCGTCCGTTCAACACCTACGGCCCGCGCCAGTCGGCCCGCGCCATCATCCCGACCATCATCTCGCAGATAGCCTCCGGCGAACGCCGCATAAAGGTCGGCGACCTCACCCCGACACGCGACTTCAACTATGTCGCCGACACCTGCCGCGGATTCATCGCCCTGGCCAAATCCGACGCCACGGTAGGCCTTGAGGTCAACATCGCCACCGGCACGGAGATCACCATGGCCGACACCCTCGCCACAATCGCGCGCCTGATGGGTGCGGATGTGGAATGGGTGCGCGATCCGCAGCGTATCCGCCCCTCGGGAAGCGAAGTGTTCCGCTTGTGTGGCGACAACACCCGCATCCGCGAACTGACCGGATGGCATCCGGAGGTGGATATCGAGGAGGGTCTGCGCCGAACAATCGAATGGATTACAGATCCGGCTAATCTCGCTCTCTACAAAGCCGGGATCTACAACGTATAATCTCCCCCCACCGACAATCAGCAATGAAACAAGAGATCAGGATTCTCATGTTGGGCGGCGCCCGCAGAGTATCAGTCGCCGAGCAGCTTATCCAATCCGGAAAGCGCTTCGGCCATGAAGTGAAGATTGCCAGCTATGAGCTTTTGGCCGAAGTGCCGATCGCCGTCATCGGCGAGGTGATCGTCGGCCTGAAATGGTCAGACCCGGATGTGGTCGACGATATCTGCCGAATCTGTCGCGAACGCGATATCGACATCATCCTCCCATTCGTCGACGGCGCCATTGAAATCGCTGCCCGTTGCCGCGAAAAGCTCCCCGACGTGTTTGTGCCCGTCATCGAGCCGGGACTCGCCGAAGTCATGTTCGACAAAGTCGAAGCCGCCAAAGTGTTCAAAGAAGCGGATCTCCCCATCCCCCGCACCTACAGCGTGCTCAACGCCGAGATGCCCGCCATCGCCAAGCCGCGCCACGGTTCGGCTTCGCGAGGAATCAAAGTATTCCATACAATCGAGGGCCTCATGCATCTTGAGAATCTCCACGACTATCTGGTGCAGGAATATATTGAGCACAACCGGGAATACACCGTCGACTGCTACATCTCGCAGAGCGGCGAGATACTGGCCACAGTCCCGCGCCTGCGCATCGAAGTCATGGGGGGCGAAGTCACCCGCACACGCACAGTCAGCAACCATCGTCTGGAAAAGATGAGCCGCGAAGTGCTTGAGAAATTCAGCTTCCGCGGCCCCGTCACCCTCCAGTTTCTGGAAGACACAGATTCCGGCCGATTCATGCTCATGGAGATCAATCCGCGCCTCGGAGGGGGTGTCATCTGCTCCATCTTCGCCGGTGCTCCGATGACCGACTATATCATCGCTGAATCACTCGGAGTCAGCGTGACACCCTGCGACGACTGGACATCCGGCACTCTAATGGCCAGATATCAGAAAGAGGCGATTTTCTTCCCCTCCGAGCCCGTATAAGGAGGAGCTGACCCCGAATCGGATACGGAACGCATCCCCCATGACAACACCCCACACATAAACCCGAGAAATATGGCAGTGATCATAATCGCTGAAGCAGGCGTCAATCATAACGGCGATCTCCGCCTCGCCCGAGAGATGGTGAAGGCGGCAAAACGCGCCGGAGCCGACTACGTCAAATTCCAGACAGCCAAGCCCGAGCTCGTCATCTCCACATTCGCGCCAAAGGCCGAATATCAGAAATCGACTACGGGCGAAAGCGAGTCGCAGCTCGACATGTGTCGCGCTATTCATCTTCCGCTCTCTGATTACGCCGGCCTCAAGGCTCTTTGCGAAGAAGAAGGGATCGGATTCATGTCGACTCCCTTCGACCTCGAATCTGTCAGCCTCCTGGCCGAACTCGGACAGGACTGGATGAAAGTGCCGAGCGGCGAGATCACCAATCTCCCATATCTGCGCGCCGTAGCCCGCTCCGGACAGAAAGTGATTCTCTCCACCGGCATGGCCCGGATGGAAGAGATCGACGACGCCGTGAAGATACTGACCGGCCGACATCCCGACTATCCTTCGGAATCATCGCTGACCCCCGACGATATCATCGTGCTGCACTGCACGACCGAATACCCCTGCCCATATCCCGACGTCAATCTCCGAGCGATGCTCGCCATCCGCGACCGCCTCGGAGTCCGCGTCGGATATTCCGACCACACCAAGGGTCTGGAAGTCAGCCTGGCTGCTGTCGCAATGGGCGCCGAAGTGATCGAAAAGCACTTCACTCTCTCCCGACTCCTCCCCGGACCCGACCACAAGGCATCGCTCGAACCCGACGAACTGGCCGACCTCGTCAGTCAGATCCGTCATATCGAATCGGCCATGGGCTCGGGAATCAAAGAGCCGGCCAAGTCGGAAATCCCGAATATGACTGTTGCCCGCAAGAGCATCGTAGCCTCGCGCCCCATCCGCAAAGGGGAATTGCTGACCGCCGACAATCTGACTGTCAAACGCCCCGGCAACGGCGTTTCGCCCATGCTCTGGGACAAAGTCATCGGCACGACAGCCGCCGACGATTTTGAATACGACCAACTTATTCATCTCTGATCGACAGGCGCCCCTCGCGAGCGCCTGCGGATCATCCATACATCCGAACCACGCCATGTCGAAAAAAATAGCAATAGCCACCGGCACCCGCGCCGACTGGGGACTTCTCCAGCCGCTCGCCGTCAGACTCCGCGAAAGGGGAGCCGATGTGGCCGTCATGGCCACCCATCAGCATCTGATGGCCGACATGGGCGACACCATCACCGAGATCATTGCCGACGGATTCACTCCGGCGGCATCATTCCCCGCCGCGGGAGATGCGCCCTCGATTATGGCGATGGCGGCGGCGGGAGCCGCCGACGCGTTGCGCATGCTCCGCCCCGACGCGATCGTCGTGTTGGGCGATCGTTGCGAGATGCTCGGCGTGGCATCGGCCGCGTTGCTCTCGGGCGTGCCGGTGGCGCATATCGCCGGCGGCACTGTCTCCGAAGGGGCTTTCGACGACAGCGTGCGCCACGCGATCACGAAAATAGCGACGCTCCACTTCCCCGAGACGCCGCTCTGCGCCCGGCGCATCCTGCAGATGGGCGAAGATCCGGCCCGGGTCATCACCACAGGCGCGTTGGGCGTGGAAAACTCAATGCGACTCCCCTTGCTCGACCGCCACGCACTGGCCGAATCGCTCGACGGCTGGGATCCCGGGGATAACTTCCTGGTGGTAACACTCCACGCCGCCACGCTCGAGGGGAGAGTCCCCCTCGATGTGCAACGCGACATGCTCGATGCTCTCGCCTCCCTCCCCCCGACCTATCGCTTCATCCTGACCTATCCCAACTCCGACATCGACCCCCGGCCTCTGATCGAATCGCTCCATGAATTCGAGCGTGACATGGCGCCGAGGGTGAAAGTCGTGGCCTCGCTCGGACGCGTCAGATATCTCTCGGCGGTAGCGCTGAGCCGCGGTGTCGTCGGCAATTCCTCGAGCGCGCTTGTCGAGACCCCATCGCTCGGCGTCGGGAGCCTCGACATCGGCATGCGGCAGCAGGGGCGCGAATGCGGACCGGCCGTCATCCACTGCGCCGCCGACCGCGAATCCATCGCCCGCGGCCTTCAACAACTCCTCTCCGACTCCCACCGCGAGCTGGCCGCACGACGCGAAAACCCATATGCCGGCGCTTCGCCCGCCGACACTATGGCCGACGCTATTCTCGCCTTCGATCTGCAGCCATTCCCGATCAAGCACTTCCGGCTTCTCGATCCCGACCGAGCGTTGACCGACTCTGGACCGAGCCTTGACCGAACCTCGCCCGAGCGTTGACCGGACCCTGACTCACGAGCCCGACTTCACCCGGAGCCCGCGAGCTCATTAACCCACCTGTCTTACCATATAAAAAAACCGATATAACACGATCATGAAATATCTCTACCTCATACCCGCCCGCGGAGGGAGCAAAGGCATTCCCGGGAAAAACATCCGCCCGCTCGGCGGCATTCCGCTGATCGCCCATTCGATCCGCCATGCACTGGAATCGGGCGCCGATCCGGCCGACGTCGTTGTGACCACCGACTCGGAAGAGATCGCCGACGTGGCGCGCCAATATGGCGCCGACGTCCCTTTCATGCGTCCCGCCGAGCTCGCCGGCGACACTTCATCTTCGCGAAGCGCCATCCTCCACGCCCTCGACACTCTTGCCTCGATGGGACGAAACTACGACGCCGTCGTGCTTCTCCAGCCGACATCGCCGCTGCGTCGCGCTTCCGACATCTCACGCGCCGTCAAGGCCTTTGAAGAGGCGGCCTCGGAAGGACGTCGGCCCGGCATGGCTGTCAGCGTCAGCGAGGCCCGCACCAACCCCTACTACTCGGCGTTCGAGACCGACGCCGACGGATTCCTGCATATCTCAAAAGGCGACGGCCGCTACACACGCCGACAGGACGCGCCCCCGGTGTGGGAATTCAACGGCGCCGTCTATGTCATCGACCCCGAAGCGCTCCGCGAATCGGAAATCTCCCGCATACGGCGCATAATCCCCGTGGAAATGGACTCCGCGCGGAGCCTTGACCTCGACACTCTCGCCGACTGGGAGCGCGCCGAGCAACATTTTTCCTCTCCCGTATGTTAAAACGGAAGGCCCTCGCCTCTGAAGGCGATCCCTCCCGCCAACTATTGAAAAGATTCCTATGGCACAAGCCTCCCACATATCCCAAACCGCCGACCCGGACGAGCGACTGCTTGAGTTGGCCAACGCCCCGGTGTGGCGGCTGCTGATCAAATACAGTCTGCCGGCTGTCATCGGCACAGTCGTATCCGCTCTCTACAATATCATTGACTCGATCGTCATCGGCCATGCGATCGGCGATCCGAATGTTGTGGCCGGAATAGCCGTGACATTCCCCGTCATGACTCTCGCCACAGCCCTCGGAATGCTCATCGGAGCCGGCGCGGCCACAAGAATATCGATCGTGCTCGGACAAAAAGACCACCGCATGGCCGAAATCATCCTGGGCAACAGCGTGCAGCTGACCATATTTATCGGCCTGGCGTATATGTCGGTGTTCGGCATATTCGTAGATCCTATCCTGCGGATGTTCGGAGCGTCCGACGCCACTCTCCCCTATGCCCGCGAATTTATCCTGTGGGTTCTCCCGGGAATGGTGCTCATCAATCTGACATTCTCCTACAACAACGTCATGCGCGCCTCGGGATATCCGGGAAAGGCGATGCTGACCAATATCATGGGCGCCGTGTTCAACTGCATTCTTGCCCCGACATTCCTTTTCGGCTTCCATTGGGGAATCCGGGGCGCCGCGATAGCCACCGACATCTCGATGCTTATCACTGCCATATGGGTGATGAGCCACTTCTTCAACAAAAACAACACGCTCCATTTCGTGCGCGGCACATTCCGGCTGCACTGGAGCGTCATCCGATCGGTGCTATATATCGGCATGGCGCCGTTCCTGATCAATGTGGCGGGATCGGTGATCAACGCGATCATCAACAATTCTCTGCTGCAATATGGCGGCGACGATGCGATTGCGGCGGTCGTCGTATTCAACCGATTTGTGACCATCTTCGTCTTCATCGTCATCGGCATCTGCCAGGGCATGCAGCCCATATTGGGCTATAACTACGGATCGGGAAAATACGACCGTCTTTTCCGCACTCTCCGACTGGCTGCCGCCACCGCGCTCTGCATCACGATCATCGGATCGCTGACAGGCCATTTCTTCCCCCGGGCGATCGCATCAATGTTCATGACCGACGAATCGCAGATCCTCGCATCCATCAACTGCCTCGGACTGACCACTCTCGGATTCTGGATGGTTGGCTTCCAGATCGTCGCCACCAACTTCTTCCAGAGCCTCGGCATGGCCGGAAAAGCCGTGTTCCTGAGTCTGACCCGACAGATCCTTTTCATGATTCCGCTGCTGATGATCCTTCCCGGGCGTTTCGGGCTGAGCGGCGTATGGGTATGCTATCCGATCAGCGACTGTGTGTCGACAATCGTGTCGGGCGCGATGCTCGCATGGCAGATCCGACATATCCGCAAGATGGCTCCGCTGCGGGCGCAATGACTCCGCAAGCCCCCGAAATCGCTTTAATGTCTCACGATTAAGGAAAATCAATGAATTTCACTCCACTCGCCCGAATTATATTCCGCAAAGCCGGACTCCGCACCGACGCCTGGGCCTCCGAATCCGAGGAGATCCAGCTGCGTCAGCTGCGTTGGCTTATTTTCAAAGGAGCCGACACTGAATTCGGTCGGAAACATAATTTCGAGTCGATTCTCGCCAACCCCGACCCCCGCAGGGCTTTCCGCGAGAATGTCGCCATAGGGGAGTATGAATATTTCCGCCCCTACGTCATGAAAATGACCGACGGCCAACGCGATATACTTTGGCCCGGATATTGCTATAACTTCGCTCAGTCGAGCGGCACATCCGGAGGACGCTCCAAGTTTATCCCCATCACCCGCGACTCTCTGAGGGTCAACCATTTCCCCGGCGCCCGCGACGTCATGGCCCAATATCTCAGAGCATTCCCCGAAAGCCGGATCTTCTCCGGCAAAGGGATGATTCTCGGCGGAAGCTTCGAGACGCGCCTTCATCCGAAAGGGCATAATGTCAAGGCCGGCGATCTCTCCGCCACATTGATCGACACGATCAACCCTTTGGTCAACCTCTTCCGAATCCCTTCGAAACGGATCGCTCTCAATCCCGACTGGACCACCAAGCTCGATCAGCTCGCCAAGTCCGCCATCGGCGCCAATCTGACCAATATCAGCGGCGTCCCGTCGTGGTTTCTGCGAGTCATTCTCCGCGCTCTTGAGATCTCGGGCAAAGAAAAAGCCTCCGACCTTTGGCCGAATCTGGAGGTGTTTTTCCATGGAGGAATTTCGTTTGATCCATATCGTGAGGAATACACCCGCATCACCGACGCTGAAAAGATGCACTTCTTCGAGACCTACAACGCCTCCGAGGGATTCTTCGCCACTCAGAGCAGTCCTGAAAACGACGGCCTGCTTCTGCTGATCGACAACGGAATATACTATGAATTCCTCCCGATCGGCTGCCACGACGGAAATGACGCCGTCGGCATCGAGGGGGTGGAGAAAGGGCGTATCTACGAACTC
Source organism: uncultured Porphyromonadaceae bacterium (assembly GCA_947175695.1). Lineage (GTDB taxonomy): Bacteria > Bacteroidota > Bacteroidia > Bacteroidales > Muribaculaceae > Lepagella. Next base: position 13,238 of record CAMWNT010000034.1, on the reverse strand, counting down.
ATCATCACAGCCTGCAACGGATTGTGGCGATACTCTCTCGGCGACACGGTGGAGATCGTCGATACGAATCCGGTCAAAATCCGGATCGCCGGACGAACTCATTCCTTCATCAACGCCTTCGGCGAAGAACTGATGGAAAACAATGCCGAGCGCGCCATCGCCGACGCATGCGCCGCCACCGGCGCCAACATCCGCAACTACACCGCCGGACCACTCTATGCCCACGGACGCGAAAAAGGGCGCCATCAATGGCTGATCGAATGGGACGCCGCGCCCTCCGACATCAACCTCTTCCGCGACACGCTCGACGCCTCCCTCAAGGAGCTCAACTCCGACTATGCAGCCAAGCGAAGCGGCGACATTTTCCTCGATCCACCCCAAATCATCACCCTCCCCGAAGGAGCCTTCGACAAATGGCTCTCTCAGCAAGGGAGCGGCAAGCTGGGCGGACAACGCAAAATCCCTCGCCTGCGCAACGACCGCTCAATAATCGACGGCCTCCTCGGCTGATTCTTTCCCCCTGACATCCCTCCTTCACCCTCATCATGCTTTTCAACTCGATTCAATTTCTCATCTTCTTCCCCGCAGTCGTCATCCTGTTCTGGATCCTGCCATCGCGGTGGAAAAACCCGATGCTCCTGATCGCCAGCTACTACTTCTACATGAACTGGCAACCCGCATTCGGACTTCTTCTCCTCATATCGACTCTCGCCACATGGGGCGGCGCTCTGCTGATCGACCGCTGGCGCGAATCGGATCCCCGGCGAAGCCGCATCGCTTTCCGCACAACGCTGATCTTCAATCTGGCGATGCTCTTCGTGTTCAAGTATCTCCAATTCGTCGGCGATGAGATCCGCAATCTTCTCTTCAGCCTCGGAGTCGGTATCGAGATCCCGGAATTCACGATCCTGCTCCCCGTCGGCATATCCTTTTTCATCTTCCAGGCCGTCGGCTATCTGATCGACGTGCGCCGCGCCACGATCGCTCCCGAACGCAACCTCGGAATCTTCGCCCTCTTTATAGCGTTCTTCCCCCAGCTTGTGGCCGGCCCGATCGAACGCGCGGCCAACATGCTCCCTCAATTCCACCGCCGCCCGCGCTTCAGCTTCGACGCCCTTATGGCCGGACTCGAGCTCATGGCGCTCGGCTATTTCATGAAAATCGTAGTCGCCGAAAACATCTCCGAATATGTCGACTCCGTCTATCTCGATGTCAACCACCACAACGGCACGACCATCCTGCTCGCGACATTCTTTTTCTGCTTCCAGATATTCGCCGACTTCGGCGGTTATTCGCTGATCGCTATCGGCGCGGCAAGATGCATGGACTTCCGCCTGACCCAGAACTTCCGGCAGCCATATCTCGCCACTTCCGTCCGCGACTTCTGGCGCCGATGGCATGTATCGCTCTCGCGCTGGCTCTCCGACTATGTCTATATCCCCCTCGGAGGCAACCGCGTGCGCCCGGCGCGACACTATCTCAATATCTTCCTGACCCTATTCCTCAGCGGTGTCTGGCACGGCGCCGACTACACTTTCATGGCGTGGGGCGCCTACCACGGATCGCTGCAATGCCTGCAGGCCGCATGGCATAAACACTCGAAATTCAGCCTGCCCGACAATATGCTGACCCGATCGCTGAAAATCGCGTGGACTTTCTTCCTCGTCCTCCTCGGCCGAGTATTCTTCCGCGCCGACAACATCTCAGATGCAATGATCGCCTTCAAAAAGATCTTTACAGAACCCGGAATCCCCGACACCGGCACCGGCAAGATCTATCTCTGCGAACTCTTCCTTTTCATCATAATGCTCATGGCCATCGAAATCCGCAACGAATATTTCGACCGACACCCCCTCCCGACGACTTCCGACCCCACCCGACCTCCCGAAATGTCGGCTGTCCTCTCCCGGCGGTCGGTGGCACATTCGGCCCTGTTTCTGGCCATGATCACATCCGTATTGCTCATATTCGGCAACTTCTCCGGCAACGCCTTCATCTATTTCCAATTCTGACCTCAAATCAACCCCCTACAGTCATCTCTGAATCATGCGACGCTTCATCATATGGCTACTCATATTCACCGCCGCCACCCTCTGCGTGGATATCGCCGTCGGCCAATTTTATGACTATCTCTTCACCCGATCCACACTGCGCATCAACGGCGTCGAACACGCCCTGCTCGATGCCGACGAAGATGTGGTCGTGCTCGGCAACTCGGCAGGTTCGACCCATTTCGATGCCGGCTCGCTCGAAAGGCAACTCGGAGTCAGATGCACCAACGCCGCCACATCCGGCAGCTCGCTCCAATTCAACCTCGTGGCCCTCAAAGGGCTGCTGGCACGTCATAGGCCCAAAGCAGTCATCCTCGCCCTCAACCCCCACAATTTCTGCCGGAAAGGACTCGGTCGCTCCACGATCAACTTCTACTCCTACTACGGCCGAAGCTCCGAAGCATTCGATTCCGTGCTCGCCGAACTCTACCCCCGGCGATACTACTTCCTGCGCTCCAATCTCGTCAGAATCGACCGCAACATCGTGCGCCACTTCGCCTATAAGACCGGCGCCATCACATATCCCTACGAAAAGGGATTCGAGCCCATTCCCCATCCCCGCCGACATCCTTCGCCGACCTACAATCCTCATCAATACATCCCTCTCCCCGAATGCCGGGCCCATATGGAAGAATTCGCACGACTCTGCCATGAAGCCGGAGTGAAGCTCATTGTCGCCCTGACTCCACACACATTCATCACCGCCGACTACTCGCATATCACATCAATGCTCCACGATATCGCATCCCGCTACGAATTCATTGTCTGGGACGACTCACTCCACCCCTCCTTCAACTCCGACATGAACCTCTTCTTCGACGAAGACCATCTCAACATCGACGGAGCCCGGAAATACACCGACACCGTCGCTCTCCGACTCCGGACAATCATCGCATGACGACCTTTCGAATGCCACACAATATCCGACGGAATCCGACGTTATTTTATTGCCGATTTTGTGTCGACACTCGACTTCGGCCGATTCCTATCATCTTTCCCGACGCCCCCGACCAACTGCCGGAGGCCGCATAGAACGCTGATTTGTCATGACTTTAAAAAATACTCTTTTAGTTATATCATCCCTGCTGGCCGCCCAATCAGCCGGCGCCACCGAAATCGCAGGACAGTGGATCACTCACCCGGCCATCGATTTTTATAGCAACCTCAACGGCTATACGGGGGGGGCGACCAACAATATCCAGAAACTCGTGGAAGGGGAACGATATGTCTACGCTCTGGTGACTTCCAACTATTATTACGAGTCCTGGTATGAACCCACCTACAATTATTGCATCTTCGGCAATGGCGAGACTCGATTGAATGTAGTCCGCTACGACAAACTCGCCGACGCTCCGACACTCGAAACTCTCGCCCCGAAGCTCGGCACGACGGTCGGCATCGATGTGGCTATGATGGAATACTCCCAAGAGCTGAAATGCCTTGCGATCGCCTATCGCTCCGGAGCCGTCGATCTCCTTTTCGACGACGGCCGACTCATCGGCAATTCAGATCTGACAATGATCAATCAGCCCGGAGGAAGCCAAATCCATGCCCTCGCATTCTCTCATGACGGATCGGCCCTCGTGGCCGCCGCCGATTACGGCGTGGCTCTCTTCGATATCGAATCCGGCGACCTCCGTCGAATCTGGAATTTCAGTCAGAGAGTCAATTGTGCCAATCTCCTCGGGGGACGTATCTTCGCCGCCACCGACGACGCCATTCACTTCTTCGACGCCGACGCAACTCCCGCCACACTCAACGAAACTCCGACCCTGACTTCCAACTCCACCCTCGCCCCGGCCCGACTGCTCGACGGCAACGGCCGGATCATGATGAAATACGGCATCTTCCCCGTCGATGAATCGGCGTTCGTCTTCACCGGAATCAACACGGCCGCCACATCCGACGGCGCGTCGCTCAATCTGCTCCTCCTTCCCGACAATCCCGAGTCGGAGCCATGCAGTGTAGTCAGTCTCGCATCCGCCGCCATCAACTTCGCCCAGATGGGCGCCCGCGACGACATGGCCGCCGAAGCCCGCGAAGAAGCGCTCGTCAGCCCGACTCGCGACGGACTGATGTTTCACAACCAGCAGTCGATCTATCTCCTCCCCTACAAGACCACGGCGCTCGACCATTCCGACCCGACGGCGTTGAAAAACGCCATGACAACGCTCAAAAAGCCCGCGTCGGCAACTCTCGCCTACGCCAACGACGGCAAGGAAGCCAACAAGATCACCGCCACCTATGACGGCGTCAACTTCCACACCTACCGTCATCGCAGCGGCCTGCGCCGCCGCACCGCCAACACAACCACTGCCGCCACCACCTGGAGCGACGCCGGAAGCGACATCACTTTCAACGCTCCCTCCGCCGGCTGGCCCTCTTATCTCTATTACAATCCGGCCTACGGAATCGTGGCGCATAACGCCGGAGCCGACCACAACTGGTCGTATCGCAACGGCATGGCCAACGGCCTCTGCTCATATCGCGACGGAGTCTGGACTCAACACAGCTTCTTTGTCGACAACCCCGGCGCAATCGCGTCAGTCGTACTCCCCGCCGGTGCAATCCACGACCCGATGGATCCCAAATACGTCTATTCATGCGGAGCTTCCACCTACGGCATGCGCCGCCAAAATCTCAACGACCGCACCGACTGGCTCCTCTTCACCCGCAGCAACAACACCGGCACCAACAAGGTCAATGTCGTGCCCGTCATGACCGGATCGGCATATAACTCGCTGACAGCCTTCGGCCAGCCCGGCTTCGACAACGACGGCACTATGTGGACGACCTACTCACGTCTCCCATGCAACGACTATCCCGAGACCCATTCCGAGCTTTGGTATTGGACCGCCGACGACCGCGCCGCAGTGAAATCGGCCGCCGACTACGCAGCCCATCCGATGAAGATCATCTCCATCCCGGGCATCTACCCCTCGCGCGCCGGCACGACTATCGCCGGAAAGACCGACGGCAACCGCAACATCATCGTCCATCTCAGCGACAACACCTCCTACGGCAGCTTCTTCTACGACCATAACGGCACCCCCGACGACACGTCAGACGACCGCTGGGTCGAGCTCAAAAACCTCATCGATGAAAACGGCGACGAGATCCTTACGATCACCCGCCCGCATCTCCCTTTCGAAGACCCCTTCGACGGAACTTTCCTCATCCCGACTCGCCACGAAATGCTGACCATCACCGCCGAGCAAGCACTCAACGGCGACAAGCCCCGCTGCTCGCATCTGAATCCCGTCATGGCATCCGACGGCGCTATCGTGCGCGATTTCTGCATCGGCGGAGTCGGCGGAATCGTGGCCGATTCCGAATGCCGAAAATGGATCGCTCTGCAGAAGGGGGGCCTCGTCTGCCTCTCGCCCGACCGATCCACGGTGCTCGCCCACTTCACGACGGCCAACTCCGACATCCCGAGCAACGAGCTCCTCTCGATCGCCTACAATCCCGAGACCAACTCGATCTTCGTCGGATCGCGACTCGGAGTGACTGAATTCTGCCTCGCAGGCTCCGACAACCTCTACGCTTCCGCGGCAGCCTCAGTGTCGCCCATGATTGTGGAAAGCCACTACACCGGCTACGTCACATTCACCGGGCTTGTCGACGGCAAAGAATACACCCTCGTCGGCCCCGACGGACTCAGCATCGAGCTCCCGTCGTCGACCGCCGGACGCCTCCAATGGCATCCCGAAGGAGCTCCGGCCGGAATCTACCATATCGAGGGACTCCCCTCAACGGAATTCTATCTCAACCGTTGATCTCCCCCCGGCCATGAACGGTCAGGAGTTCTTAGGAACTCTCCATCCCGAAAAGGGCGCGTCGCTACAACAGCGGCGCGCCCTTTCGGCTTTATCGGCATATCATGTCGGAAAGACCGGACACACATAATATATTTCACATATATTTCACAAAAAATAATCCCCACTAAACGAAGAAACTCTTTGAAATATAGATTTTTTGTTTTAACTTTGCAGTCAAATCGCTGAATAGCATTCATATTACCTCACTCACTTCCGGATGCGGAATTGCCGACGCTCAGAGAGTGCCCGCTCTCAAGCCGCAGGCCTATTTCCCGATATAATCCTTTTCAATCCGGCTGACTAAGAGTCAGCAAGCCTATCATGTTCAACTACAGTTCTGAAAACTATCTACGTTCAACCATCGTCCTGACAATCGACACAATCACCTCTCTGATCGCTTCAGGGTTGGTGGCAATCCTCGTATCCCTTCTCGCCGGATCGAGCTTCCTGGCCGACCGTTTTCTAATGATCTGGATGATAAGCGCGACTCTCGGCTCTGTCATCGGCTTCTACGCCACCGGCGCCCATAAGCTCGTCATCCGATTCTCGACACTGCGCGATCTCGCTCGCCTCTGCCTCGCCACCGGCGTCAAGGAAGTGTTTCTGCTCATGGCGATCTCGCTCTTCGAATCTTCGATGACAGCACGCATCGGAGTGACGATCGTATTCACTGATTTTCTCGTCTCCATCGCCGGCCTGCTGCTGACCCGCGTCATCATGCTGACCGTCTACTGGCTCTCGATGCGCCGCCGCGGACGTTTCGACAATCGTCGCCGGGTGCTCGTCTATGCAATCGGCAATAAGTCGGCCTCGACACTGACACGCCTTCGCGCTTCCGAACATTATAATGTGGTCGGATTCCTCGTCTATGGATATTCCGACATCAAAAACAATCTGCTGATGGGCAAGCCCATCTTCCATTTCGAAACCCCCGACGACATGCAGCGCCTGCGCCAGCAGCATGCCCTCGACGGCATAATCTTCGCATATCTCCCCGATGCCCGCGAAGAGCAGAACCGCCTTATCCCGATCTGCCAGAAAGTCGGATTGAAGACATTCATCGTGCCTGAGATCGATGAAGTGCGCGACGGCAAACTCAACACCGGTTCGATCCGCAACATCCGCATCGAAGACCTTCTGGGCCGACAGGAAATCAATATCAACATGAAGGAGATCCGCGATTCCATGACCGGCAAGACCGTGCTCGTCACCGGCGCCGCCGGCTCCATCGGATCCGAGCTCTGCCGCCAGCTCGCAATGCTCGGAATCGGACATCTCATCATGTTCGACAATGCGGAGACCCCGCTTCATAATGTGCGCCTCGAATTCGAAGATAAATTCCCGGCTCTGAATTTCACCCCGATCATCGGCGATGTGCGCAATATGGATCGCCTCGACTTCGTGTTCCGCAAATACCGACCCCAGATCGTGTTTCACGCCGCTGCCTATAAGCATGTGCCGCTGATGGAGGAGAATCCTTGCGAGGCGGTGCTCGCCAATGTACTCGGATCGCGCAATGTGGCCGACAAGTGTGTGGAATACGAATCTGAAAAGATGGTGATGATCTCGACCGACAAGGCGGTCAATCCCACCAACATCATGGGATGCACCAAGCGTCTGGCCGAAATCTATGTCCAGTCGCTCGGCCTTTCGATTGAAAAAGGGATCACCCGCGGCAAGACCACTTTCGTCACCACCCGCTTCGGCAATGTGCTCGGCTCCAATGGATCTGTCATTCCGCGCTTCACAGAGCAGATCGAAAGAGGAGGCCCGATCACTGTCACCCATCCCGATATCCGCCGCTTCTTCATGACAATTCCCGAAGCCTGCCGACTCGTGATGGAGGCCGCCACTATGGCCACAGGCACTCAGATCTTTGTCTTCGACATGGGAACACCCGTCAAGATCGACGATCTCGCCCGCAAGATGATCTCGCTCGCCGGATTCGAGCCTGATGTCGACATCACTGTAGAATACACAGGTTTGCGTCCGGGCGAAAAGCTTTATGAGGAAGTGCTCGCCACGAAGGAAAACACCCTCCCGACCGACCACGACCGGATCTACAAGGCAATGGTGCGCGATTATGAATATTCTACCGCATCCTCAACCATCGATCGACTGCGCGATCATGCCCAGAAAGTGGAGATCGAAGATATGGTGATTCTGATGAAGGAGACTGTGCCCGAATTCATATCGAAGCATTCCGTATTTGAAAAATATGATAATCATCCGTCGGTGCTTAAGGTGAAGGAGCAAGCCTGACCGCTCCGGATCGCCGATCGAAGATAATATCAAGAAAGCGGGGATACGCATTAGTTGCGTATCCCCGCTTTCCATTTGCTCAACCTGACTGACCATTTGAATATTCAGCGGGTTAAATCCTGCAAGGCAAGCTATCGGGCAAAGCGGGCTTCAAGCCGCGCCCCTTCGAGGATGAAGGAATTATAGCTCTCGAGAATATCGAGGAGCGCCGTCATCGCCTGGCGCGTCTGCTGGGTGTAGAGAGTGCCCGAGACATTGCTGTTGGTCAACTTCCCTTCGAGCGCGCCGTTGACCCCGCTGACATCCTCAAACATCTTCATCTGGATGTTAAGAAGATCGGTGATGCCTGCCTGGCTCGCTCCGCCGCTGACCTGCTGTGGCAGCGGCATACCCGCTTTCGGACGGAAGAGTATGACCCCGTTGAAGCGACTCCATTCGTCGCTTATATCATCGATATCCACATCGTCGGGGAGCGCGCTCTCCGGAAAGAGGAGCACACCCTTGGCCGAAGAGCGGATCACCCAGTCGTAGAGCGTTATCAATCGGTTGGTGTGGCGTTGCTGATCGATGACGTCGGCCACAAAGCTATGTATCTCGCCGTCGATAAAGGGGTAGGCTTTCCATACATAGGGTTGTCCGCCCCCGGGAATCATCGACATTCCCTCTGCAAGCACATCGCCGCGCGGCGATAGATAATGATAGGTCCAAACTTCGTCCATTATCCAGCTGCAGTCGTAGCGGCCGTCGGTATTCTCGGGCAGGTATTGGTCGAGATCCTCCGGAACTATCCGGAAGAGTTCTCCCGTCAGTCGGTCGTGGACACGGTAACACTCCATCGACTCGCGGGTCCACACCTCGATCACTCTGCACATTCCGGGGCGTGATGGAGCGAAGAAATCACGCAATCCGGAGTCGCCGAGCGAGAAAAAGCGGTCGCTTCCGAAGGGGGCTTCGCGCGACGGGGCGCCATAGATCGATCGGAGATAGTCCACATCGCTCACGTTGCGGGCCATTGCCGAGCAGAGGGCGGGGAAATCGAGTTCGTGAAGCTGCCCGACGAGCCTCGCATCCCAGCCGCGGAAGTCGCGCGATGCGCTGTCGATAAAGAATGAATCGGGAGCCACATAGTCGGTGCGCACCATTGCCGAGTGGCAAATTCCGGCACTGTCGGGGGCGCCTGCGGGCTGGATTGACTTGCGGTGGATAGCCAATCCCGAGATGAGGAATTCCTCCATTGTGCGCGCATGAAGTTCGTCGAGGCGGTTGCGGCTTGCGTCGAGCAGCAGTCGCGAATAGAGCGCCAGATCGGCATCGGATTCGGCGGAGAGTTCGAGCCGGGCCGCATCGGGATAGGCATACTGATTTCGGAACACACCCAAGACGCTCCTGACGAGTCGACGGATAAGATTGTTTTTCAGGGGCACATTCCCTTGACTGCGGATATAATCCTCCTCCTTCATGCGGTGGCCGTCGACTTCGATCATATCATCCCATTGGCGGCCATAGCAATAACGCTTGCATCGCTCGCGTTCGGAGCGGAATTCAGCCATGGCGTTCCAGTGACCCGCGGCCGCTTCGAGCAGCTGCAGATCGACGCGGCGTTCCTTAGTCGCCGCGACGTTGGTCTTTGTTTTCATTTCGATTAGTTTGGTAATAAGTTTCAAAAGATCATCGCTTCGGAGAGGGGGCGGTTGCGCCGGCCGCGCTGACGGCGTTCAGCCGGCGGGAGCCGCCGCCGCGGGGGCTCCATCTCGTAAAGGGCGATATGAAGACCTATGGCGCGGGTCATCAGGATGTCGTCATGCTCGCCGGCCACAGCGCCGTAACTCCCGTTGGGGCGGCGTTCGTAAGAGATCATCTCGTTGACGGCGTCGTCTGAACGTTCTTCATACAGGCCCTCGCGGACCACTCGGATCAGTGTGCCGATGATCATCGGCTTTGTCGCCATGTTGGTGTGGAATCCAAGTTTGAGTTCTTCGCCGCGCGCGAGGTTTTCGATGCCGGCTTTGCGGGCGTAGATATTGGGATAGACGTCGCGGATCTGATGAAGGATGAAAGGAAGTTCGCATCCGTCGACCATCCGGTGTGGCTCCCGGCTCTCGAGCGAATTGCTTTCTACGACCAGCAACGCGCGGCAATAGAAAGCCGCCACCCGCGCCGCACGCCATGCGAGCTGATCCCAGTCGCAGTGGCCGCGCCATTGCGCCGCTATCGACGAGCCCCGGCCGTCGGCCATACCGGCGCGGTCGATCACGGCGATCACACTCCAGTCGGCCTTCGCCGAACGGCCGCCGACATCGACCACCACCAGATAGCGGTCGGCAATTCGCGACTCGCTGTCGGGAAGATCCCACACCTCCAGTCCTCCTCCGGCGCCGGGGCGGAAATAGAGATTATCGAGCGACTCGGGATTGAGATCATGCGAAACGATATCTCCGCGATAGGATGCTGTCCGACACCCCTCGCGAAGCCGCTCAAGAGAGGCGCGATCAAACACCATGTTGCCCGAATGGGCGAAGGCCTCATGCTCATCGGAGGGGTATTCCGAGGCCATGCGCGCATGGTCGTTATATTTCATGCGCTCGCTGATATACCACGCGATCGCATCGAGGGTCGCCCCCCGCGCAAAGAGCCGGAAGAGGAATTGGCCGGAGTCGCTGCGATCATCGGCCGCCGTCGAGTCGCGACCCTCCCAGAGGGTCCGGGCGAGGCGGCTACGCTCGGCGTCGGAGAGAGCTACGGCATACTGCTCGATCTCATACCAGGCCACAAAAGCCGGGCGGAATTGCGATTTGCCCCGCATCGCGGCGAGATATTCGCGATGAAAGTAATTGCCTGTGCCATTGGCTGTGCTTTCAAGCACAATCATCGTGTTGGGAGCAAGCAGCACGCCCGAGCAGGCCGACCTGACTATATCCTCGGGCGTCTTCATTGTCGTCGAGCGCCACACTCCGACCTCCGACAGATGCACGAGATTATAGTCGCCTCCACGACACGAATCCGGACGTTCGGCCGATCCAAGCTTTATCTTGCAATTCCGCCCCAGGATACGCACTGCGTCGGAACTCTTGCCGACTGCCTTTGTGCGCTTTTTCCCTTCGGCCGGAAGCAACTCCGCGGGATAGGCGTCGAGCATACGGTCGAACATATCCTTGATCTCATCGGTCGCAACACGCTGATGGGCTATGATGAGCGAGTTGAGCCCTGTGTGATGAATCAATTGCAGCCATGCCATGTAGAGCTGCACACACGTAGAGCCGCCCCACTGGCGCGCTTTGAGCAGGATCACGCGGATCGGTCGACCTTCGACGCGCATCTCTTCGAAAATTTCAACAAGTCGCCGCTGCGGACGATTGAGATAGAGAAACACATCGTCGCCGCCACCCTTGCATTTTATCTTGGCACTCGTGGCACACCAATATGGGAAATCATGCAACAGACGCAGCGAATGAAACTCACTCCTGAGTCGCGATTCGTCGGCCTTATCGGCTGCTGCCCGACTGAAACTCCCCTTTTCGCGGAGAGCCTCGACGATCGGGAGCGAAAACATCGCCGTGGGGAGATAGAGGGTCGAAGGGGAATGGTCGGAAATATCGATCCGCCGCCGGGGGCATGGACTCCCCTCGCCGCTTATCGGATCAAACCGACAATCTCGCGCATCGCGCCGACGCTGATCCTCGCGGAGCATTGCTTCGACATTTTCGGGATTAAAATCATTGTCAATCATTGGGTCGAATTTTAATTAGGTAAGAACAATAGAATTGCTCGCGTAAAACTCTCTTAAAAACTTAAAAACCCGACTTCTTCCGGCGAACCCGCTGAAGAACCGAATATATAAGCGTGCGACACGAGCGCGGAGTGAGATAGAACGATGGCGCCGGGGAGTTGACCACCTCAAACACTGCTTCGCGGAACTTCAGCTCCGGCCGGCGGCTCATAAGCATGGTCACTCGACGGTCGATCTCCGCAAACATCTCCCGCCGCACCAGAGTGCGAACAGGCCAGATGCCCGTCTGACGATAAGCAGTCACTACTTGAAGTGCGCGCGCCTCCGACACATAAAACCGCTCGACCGGGAGCCGCGACACCTTCTCAAAAATCTCATCCATATCAAGCACACGCGCCTGCGCCAGACAGCGCCTGAACTTCTTTACGATCTCTGCATCTCGCTGTGAGGTGAACTCACTGACACTTCCTTGTTTTCTCATAATTTTGTTTCGGTTAGGAGTTGTTTTGTTATAAATAAGCGTTGCTGTGTTTTTTAACAGCGATGCAAAGTTAATACAACTTTGTCAAAATTAAAAATATTTTTTGATTTTTCCGATATTAATTTTGCACTACCGTTTGAGACGAGCCTCAACGAAGCATAGCAATGCTAATACAATTCAAAGCAATTCGCATTGTTATCAAATTCATCAATCAACCCATCAAAACACCTATTAAGATGAAAACGACAGAATCCACGAAGTCGAAGACTTCCGAATCGGGACAGTCACCCCGTGCCGACGATCCCCTCTACGATCTCTCAGCGATCGGCGACGCCGCAAGTCTCGCGCCACTCGACGCCGAGAAAGAAACCGCCGACTCTCCTGAAGAGGATGCCAAGCAAAGCGACCCGGCCCCCGAAGACCCTAAAGACCCTAAAGGCCCTAAAGAGCTTAAAGAAGCCCCTTCTGAAGCCAAGGAGTCGAAAGAAGAGTCGAAAGAGGAGCAAACAAATGAAGCCGAGCAGAGCCAAGAATCTCCCTCACTTATCGCTTCACTGCTGACTCTCGCAGCCGACCTCCTCGCCGGCAAAACACCGGAGAATGAGTTGCGAAACCTCCTTGACGCCGCCAAGGCACGTGAAGAAATCCTCCGTGCCCGCGCCGAAGGGGAGATTGCCGGGCGCAACGCCGCCATCGAAGAGCGTCTGCGACCCGCGGCCGCCACCACTCCCAATCTCTGCGGTGCCCCGGCCGCCAAGCGACGTCAATCCTCAATCTTCGACATCGCCGCCGAAGCAAGATCCGGCTACTGATTGCGCTCCGAGCTCACCGCCAAAACCGAACATTCAACATCCCGGCAATCCTACAATTCTTTCACTCCGAGGCCACTAACCCTC
>CAMWNT010000033.1 GCA_947175695.1 uncultured Porphyromonadaceae bacterium | reverse complement strand
CCTAAAACCTAACCCCTAAAACCTAAAACCTAACCCCCTACTTCCCCTTCTTCTTTTTGGGCGCCGCGTCCTGGGCTTCCATCAGCGAGCGGATCTCGTCGATGGTCATCGCCAGAGGGTCGGCACCTTTGGGGAGGCGATAGTTGACGGCCTTCTTCGCGCCCTCCGGCTTATAGGCCAGATAGGGGCCGAAGCGCCCCTTGAGGAGCGACAGACCCGGAATTTCCGGATAATCCTTGAGATGATTGGCGGCATCCTTCTCACGCTTGGCACGGATCAATTCGATTGCTTCGTCGAGCGAGATTGTCTCGGGAGCCATCCCCTTCGGGATCGACACGAATGCACCGGCGTGGCGGATATAGGGGCCGAAACGACCGACCGCCGCCACCACCGTTTTATCTTCGAAATCACCCAGTGTGCGCGGGAGGTCGAAAAGCTTCAGAGCCTCTTCGAGAGTGATCGTCGCGATGCTCTGGCCGGAGGCGAGACTTGCAAAGAGAGGCTTCTCCTCATCAGTGGCCTCACCGATCTGCACCACCGGTCCGTAGCGACCGATCTTGACCGACACCGGTCGACCGGTCTTCGGATCGACACCGAGCTGACGCTCGCCGACCTTGCGGTCCATGCGCAGATCGTTGATACGCTCGATCGAAGGATGGAAACCGCCATAGAAATCGCTGATCTCATTCTTCCATCCCAGCTTGCCCTCGGCGATCTCGTCAAACTTCTCCTCCACGCGGGCTGTGAAGTTATAGTCGAGGATATCGGGGAAATGCTCGGTCAGGAAATCGTTGACGATCATGCCGACATCGGTCGGCACAAGTTTGCCCTTGTCGCTGCCGGTCGTTTCGGTCATCGTCGTCTTCGAGATATGGCCGCCCGCGAGAGTAATCACCTCATAATCGCGCTTCTCCCCCTCCCGCTCGCCGCGCTTGATATAGTCGCGATGCTGGATGGTGGAGATTGTCGGCGCATATGTGGAGGGTCGGCCGATGCCGAGATCCTCCATCTTCTTCACGAGCGTAGCCTCAGTGTAGCGGGCGGGGGGCTGCGAGAAACGCTGCGTCGCCGCCACTTCCTCCACTCCGAGCGACTCGCCGACGGCGAGCGGCGGGAGAAGCGTATCGGAATCTGACTTCTCGAGAGTGTCGCTATCGCTGCGATAGACCTTCATGAAGCCCTCGAACTTCACCACCTCTCCCTCGGCGCGGAAAGTGGCGTCGACCCCGTCGGCGGCTATGTCGACAAGGGTCTTCTCCAGTTCGGCATCGGCCATCTGCGATGCGATCGCGCGACGGCGAATGAGGGTGTAGAGGCGGCGCTCCTGCTCGGTAGAGCCGACGCTCTTTTTATTGATATATGTAGGGCGGATAGCCTCGTGGGCTTCCTGCGCACCCTTGGAATGGGTGTGATATTTTCTGACTTTCAGATACTCCTTGCCGAAATCGCTCTCCACTTCGGCGGCGATATCGCGCAAGGCGAGTGCCGAGAGATTGAGCGAGTCGGTACGCATATACGTGATGTGACCATCCTCATAGAGCTTCTGGGCGAGCATCATCGTCTGATTGACGCTGAACCCGAGTCGGCGCGACGCTTCCTGCTGAAGGGTCGAAGTCGTGAACGGGGGCGCCGGGCTGCGGCGAAGCGGATTGACCTTCACCTCCGTCACCTTAAAGCCGCCCATCGGAGCCTCCGCCTTAGTAGCCGCATCCACAGCGTTCAGCAGCGACAAAGCCGACGCTTCATCGGGCAAACGGCGGAGCGACTCACCCTTGACTTCAGCGCCCGAAGGGAGCGAAAAGCGACCCGTCACGCGGAAATAAGACTCCGACTTAAACGCGTCGATCTCCTTCTCGCGCTCGCAGATAAGACGCACGGCGACACTCTGCACACGGCCCGCCGAAAGCGACGGCTTGATCTTGCGCCAGAGCACGGGCGAAAGCTCGAAGCCGACAATGCGGTCGAGCACACGGCGCGCCTGCTGGGCGTTGACGCGGTCGATATCTATATCGCGCGGATTCTCGATAGCCGCCAGGATGGCAGGCTTCGTGATTTCATGGAATACGATACGCTTCGTATTCTCCGGCTTCAATCCGAGCACCTCATAGAGATGCCATGCGATAGCCTCACCCTCGCGGTCTTCATCGGAAGCGAGCCACACCATAGAGGCCTCCTTGGCAGCCTTCTTGAGGGTTTTGACAAGATCCTTTTTGTCGGCCGGGATTTCATAAGCCGGATATGTATCGGCTTCATCATCAGGATGGATTTCCTTTTTGGAAAGATCGCGGATATGGCCGTAGCTGGAAAGGACTTTATAATCCTTTCCGAGAAACTTCTCGATCGTTTTGGCTTTTGCCGGCGATTCGACAATGACAAGGTTCTTCATAAGGCGTTTTGAAGGATGGGTATAATTACATTCGGCTCGCCGCCAGGAGAGACGCAGACGGAATCCGGGCGCAAAATTACTAATTTTTTTGATAATCTAACAAAAAACACCTTGATTATGTTATGCAACGGCCCCACAATCCCCCGGCAGACACTTCGATAAAAAACGCCAAGAGTTAGGTTTTCTCACGATTTTTTGCTAATTTTGTAGAATTAACGGGCGTGTGTTTTCGCGCTCGCGCAAGGGGCTTGAAAAAAGCCGCAGGTTCAACCAGCCAAGACAAGTATCACATGAATACCGAAAATATAGACAATGCCGCCGACGACGGCATGGAGGCCGTAGAGGCCATCGACGCCGCCAAGGCTGTAGCCGCCGAAGAGGCTCGCGAAGCCGCAGCCGAAGCTGCTGAAATCGTCGACAATATCGCCTCCGAGGAGGATCAGAAAGAATATCAGGCCGACAATATCCAGGTGCTTGAAGGGCTCGAAGCCGTCCGCAAGCGCCCCGCCATGTATATCGGCGACATCTCCGGCCGCGGACTCCACCACCTCGTCTATGAGGTGGTCGACAACTCGATCGACGAAGCCCTCGCCGGATTCGCCAACCATATCGAAGTGACCATCCTCGAAGACAACTCGATCAAGGTGGTCGACAACGGCCGAGGCATCCCCGTTGACATGCACGAAAAGATGCACAAGCCCGCGCTCGAAGTCGTGCTGACAGTGCTCCACGCCGGCGGCAAATTCGACAAAGGCTCATATAAAGTGTCGGGCGGACTCCACGGCGTCGGCGTCAGCTGCGTCAACGCCCTCTCCGACTATCTCCGCGCCGAAATCCATCGCGGCGGCAACATCTACATGCAGGAATACGCCTACGGCAAGCCGACCTGCGACATGAAGGTCATCGGCCAGACCGACCGCACCGGCACAACCATCATCTTCCACCCCGACGCCGGAATCTTCACCGAGACCGTCTACGACTTCGAGACACTCGCCAACCGCCTCCGCGACCTCGCCTACCTCAACGCCGGAATCAAACTGCAGCTGACCGACATGCGAGTGCGCGACGAAGAGGGACAGCCCAAATCCCACACATTCTTCTCACGCGAAGGATTGAAGGAGTTCGTCAAATATATCGACGCCGGCAAGGAGCCCCTCATCAACGAGGTGATCCACATCAACACGGAAAAGAACGGTGTGCCCGTCGAAGTGGCCATGACCTACAACACCACTTTCAACGAAAACATCTTCTCCTACGTCAACAACATCAACACCATGGAGGGTGGCACTCACCTGACCGGCTTCCGCCGCGGCCTGACCACTACCCTCAAGAAATATGCCGACGACAACCATCTGCTCGACAAACTCAAGATCGAACTCTCCAAAGAGGACTTCCGCGACGGACTGACAGCCGTCATCTCCGTCAAAGTGGCCGAGCCCCAGTTTGAGGGCCAGACCAAGACCAAGCTCGGCAACAACGAGATCCAGGGTGTCGTAAGCCAGGCCATCAGCGAGGCGCTCAGCAACTATCTCGAGGAGAATCCGAAGCAGGCCCGCGCAATCGTCGACAAGGTCGTGCTCGCCGCCACGGCGCGCCACGCCGCCCAGTCGGCCCGCATGAAAGTGCAGCGCAAGTCGCCCCTTTCGGGCGCCGCTCTTCCCGGCAAGCTCGCCGACTGCAAGAGCCGCGACGCAGCCCAGTGTGAGCTCTTCCTCGTCGAGGGTGACTCCGCAGGCGGAAGCGCCAAGCAGGGCCGCAACCCCAACTTCCAGGCAATCCTCCCGCTGCGAGGCAAAATCCTCAACGTCGAGAAAGCCATGGACCACAAAGTCTATGAATCAGACTCGATTGTCAGCATCTTCCGCGCACTCGGAGTGACAATCGGCACCGAAGAAGACTCCAAAGAGCCCAACCTCTCCAAACTCCGCTATCACAAGATCATCATCATGACCGATGCCGACGTCGACGGCGCCCACATCGCCACCCTGCTGATGACATTCTTCTTCCGCCGCATCCGCCCGCTGATCGACAACGGATATCTCTACATCGCCACTCCCCCGCTCTACAAATGCACCACCAAGGGCAAGAACAAAATCGAAGAGTATGCGTGGGACGAGCAGCAAGTGCAGCGCTTCGTCGACACCCGTTGCGACGGCGACCGCAACAAGATGGTGCTCCAGCGCTATAAAGGTCTCGGCGAAATGAACCCCCAGCAGCTCTGGGAGACTACCATGGACCCCGAAAACCGCATGCTGAAGCAGGTGACGCTGCTCAACGCTGCCGAAGCCGACCACACATTCTCTGTGCTCATGGGCGAAGAAGTCGGCCCGCGCCGCGACTTTATCGAGGCCCACGCCACCTACGCCAACATCGATGCCTGATACTCATTGACTCCGCGCAACTTCGGCGTGACGCCGACAGCTGCCGCGAGCCTACCATATACGCGCAGGGTCATGATGAACAAAATCATGACCCCGCGCTTTTTTATTATAAGAGATCCCCAATCTCCCGAAGATCTCAGCTACCTTAGCTACCTTAGCTATAATAGCTACATTGGCTATCTCAGCTATCTCAGCTATCTTAGCTAAAATAGCTATTCCGGCTATCATCATTAGCTATCCTCTACATTCCGATTCCAACACCACTTCAATAGATTCCATGAAGACACAAACACATTTTCTGCAAGATCGACTTCCGGCCATACTCATGGCCGCTGCCGCCGCGATACTCGCGCCCGCGGCCAACGCCGACAATGTCCACGGCATAGGAGCCGACGACCACCGATCTACCAACACTTCACTGCGTGAAGCCGCCATCGAATCCTTTCAGGAGACAGCGCCCGAAGGCCTCGACGACGCTGTGCCCCACTTCGCCATATTCGGGCGTCAGGGTAAGTTCTATCTCGGCATCGGCGGCTCGGTGAAATTGACCGTCGGCGAAGACTGGGGAGCACCTCTGGAAAACCCCAACAACTTCACGACCTCGGAGATCACCCCCGCCCAACCGGGCAGCAAAGAGCGCTTCCACCTCTCGGCCCAGCAATCTTCGCTCTTTGTCGACTTCGTGGCATTCCCCGACAATAAGAACCGTATCAGCGCGTATATCGGCCTGAACCTGCTCAATAATTATGTGCCCGTCGTGCAGAACGCTTATGTGAAATGGCGCGGTTTCAAGGCCGGATACGACTACACGGCTTTCTCCGACAATGCCGCCCTCCCCCCGACGATCGACTATGAGGGTCCCTGCGGAGCCACCCCGATCACAGTGCCCACATTCACCTACACCCACAGCTTCGGCAAAGCCGACTGCCTTTCGGCTACTGTCGGCATCGAACTGCCGCAATACTCCGTCACTACAGGCCGCGAGACATCGACCGTCACCCAAAGTGTGCCCGACGTGCCGATATCGCTGCGCTACCGCTGGAATGGCGGCGACGACTGGGTGAAGCTCTCCGCCATAGCCCGCAATCTGATGTATCGCGACAATGCCGCAGCACGCAATGTCGACATACTCGGCTGGGGCGTCGAACTGAGCGGCACGGCGGCAATCCTGCCGCAGCTGCGCGGCTTCTGGACCGCGGTCTACGGTCGCGGCGTGGCATCGTATATACAGGATCTCTCCGGACTCGGCCTCGACCTCACCCCCTCGGGCGACGGCGCGACAATGAAAGCGTCGCCGACATGGGGAGGCTACGCCGGACTGCAATACAATTTCACCGACAATGTATATGCCTCGGCCACTTACTCGCATGTGCGCAACTACGCCCGCTCCTGGAGCGACCGAGCGAGCGAGACGCCTTTCGGCGACACCTATCGCTACGCTCAATATGCTGTGGCCAATCTCTTCTGGGATATCAATTCCTACATCTCGACCGGAGTGGAATATATCTACGGACGCCGCGTCAACTGCGACGGCAAGCAGGCTCACTGCAACCGTATCCAGACGATGATCCAGGTTTCGTTCTGATCGCCACACGGTCCGAACCACAACACGCGGCCGGGACACCACACGGTCCGGATCGTCATACGGCCGGAACGCCATACGGTGCCGAATCGTCACACGGCCGCGCATACCGGCTCAGCATCTCATGACTGCCATTGTCGGCTACATTGTGGAATAGACCGTCGAACTCCCGAGAATACGATATAGGCCGAAGATACTCTCCGAAGGAATGCGCAGCGGCGGATAATTCGGATTGACACTCTTGGCCACAATGAACGATGAATCGTCGCGGTCGGGGTAGACGCTCTTGACGAGAACGCCGTTCTCTGTATCGATCACCATCATGTTGCCCCAAGGCACAAACGCGCGGTCGTTGATACGCTTTATATAGAGCATCGAGCCGTTGTGGAGCGCAGGCTCCATGCTGTCGCCCGAGATGCGGATGGCGAAATCGACGCCATGGATCGGCACACGTATCTTCTCACACTGATCAAGGTTGACCCCCTCCGACCACAATTGCAGATTCCCCGCAAAGGCCGCCACCGGGAGGAGCGGCACAAGATAGCCATCCTCGGCCGACGGCGCCGCGTCGCGCTCATTGAGCATCTCCCCCTCGCCATAAAGGAGCCAGGATGTGTTGAGGTCGGGAAAGAGCTGCCGGATGCGGGCCACTTTGGCGTCGCTCAGCGAGCGTCGCATCGCCCCGATGTAGGTGCTCGACACTCCGAGCCGTCGGGTGAATTCCAACTGAGTGATCCCTTTGACGCCGAGATATTCAAGGAGTCGGTTTTTTACTTCTGATGCCATATGTTGTTCGGTTGTTGTGAGGATTTTCGAATCATCGTTAAGCTTTGCAGACTTAGAGTATGTTTACTTTATGCGCGGTCGCGCCTTGGCGCCGCCACGCCTACAATCGCCTTTTCCGGCGCCCGTCGATTCGGAGAGCAAATCGACTTTATCAAGATTTAACGATGTTCATAAATCCCAAATTCATAATTTAGCAGTGCTAAATTACAATATTAATTTGACACTTCAAAATTATGAACAGACTTTTAACATTCTCGCTCTCGAAAAATGAGATTTTCAACCGTATCCGCCTCTACACATCCTATCTGGCGGGGAAACGCGCCGAGACGGCTGTAGACTACGACCGCATCGCGGCCATTGAGCCCGACCGTCCGCTGCTCGACCTTCTGATGGAGGATTCCGCGTCTGACATGGCGCTGCGCCTCGCCGACCGGGTTGAGTCGTTTACAGTCGAGGGCGATGTGATGAGACTGAGGGTGATCAATCCGCTGGAGGCAATCGGGGGCACTCCCGATCTTGACCTGCTCTATCGAACGCTCCACACCCACGTTGTGGCCGACACGATCTTCCGCTGGCTGACAGTTGCCGGGTTTGACTTCCCGGATGGGGCTGTGACGGCCCGCAAGGCGACTTCCGACACAGCTTCGGAGCGGATGGAGTCGCTGGCGACCCTGCTTAAGCCGGTGGAGCCGCCGACAACAGCCGACCCCACTCCCGGGCGCCGGGCCCGCAGCCGACGTGTGCCTCCGATCTGATCGCGCCGGCATGCGATTGAAAAAAAAAGATTCAGGATATTTCCGCCGATTATACGGAAATATCCTGAATCTTTCTTATTGTGCGGGACTACGCAGGGAGCCAATCGCATCCTGCGCTTCAAAGGTCAATAGCTTTCGCGCTCGTTGGGGAAATCACCCGACTTGACATCTTCGATATAGCGGCCGACGGCATCGGTCATCACCCCCGCCACATCGGCATAGCGACGCAGGAAGCGGGGTGAGAAGCCGCGGTTGATGCCAAGCATATCGTGCATCACGAGCACCTGACCGTCGACGCCGCCGCCGGCACCGATGCCGATGATCGGGATCGACACCTCGCGGGCCACTCGCGCTGCCAGCTCGGCAGGCACTTTCTCGATCACCATCGCGAAGCAACCGACTTCCTCCAGCATCTTCGCATCATCGATCAGCTTCTGCGCCTCGGCCTCTTCGCGGGCACGCACGGCATATGTGCCGAATTTATTGATGCTTTGCGGAGTCAGTCCGAGATGGCCCATCACCGGGATGCCGGCCGAGAGGATTCTCTCGATCGACTCGCGGATTTCCGAGCCGCCCTCCATCTTCACGGCCTCGCCATGGCTCTCCTTCATGATTCGGATAGCCGAGGCGAGCGCCTCTTTGGAATTTCCCTGGTAGGTGCCGAACGGAAGATCGACCACCACCAATGCACGGCTGACCCCCTTCATGACCGACTTCGCATGATAGATCATCTGATCGAGGGTCATCGGGAGAGTCGTGACATTTCCGGCCATCACGTTCGACGCCGAATCGCCCACAAGGATGCAGTCGATGCCGGCCTCGTCGATGATTTTGGCCGAAGAATAATCATAGGCGGTGAGCATAGAGATCTTCTCGCCGCGCTGCTTCATTTCGATAAGGCGACGCGTGGTCACCTTGCGCTTGTTGTCAGTTGTATTGGTTGACATTTTGTAAGATATTAACCGATCCCCCGCGGGCTCACTCGTTGACCCACACACGGAACTGCCAGGGTCCGAGATGGTTGGGCATCGAAGCCGGAGCGCCGGTGAAGTAGTTCACCATCGAGTCGGCCGAAGGAGCGAGATCGGTGAAAGTGACATTTGTCTCCTGAGCGGAGAGGTTGGCGAATACGGTGACTTTATCGCCCTGCGCGTCCTCGCGGGTGAACACGAGCAGATCGGGCGAAGTGGTGTTCCATACCGTCATTGTATCCATCTGCCCCGATGCGTTCAGGGCGGAATGGTTATGCTTCAAAGCGTTGAGCATCTCATAGAAAGATGTCAGCTGATTGGGAGTGTAGTCGGGAGTTGTGTCGTGCTCGAAAAATTCGAAGGCGTGGTTGAAGCCTACTTCCTGTCCGGTGTACATCATCGGCATGCCGGGGAGTGTGTAGCTGAGCACGGCGAAGCAGCCGAGGCCTTCGCCATAGCGCTCGAACTCTGTGCCTTCCCAAGAGTTGAGGTCATGGTTGGTGACCATATTCATATGAATCGAGCCTGCGGGATACTCGCCATGCTGCTTGCGGATCAGAGCCGGGATATCGGCGGCATGTTTTTCGGCGCGATTCTGCTTCTTCTCGACGGCATAGGCATTCACGCCCTGAGTGGCGGCGATGTCGTTGAAAAGGTCTTTCATCGGCCATGCGTAGTCGGCGTTGAAGCTATAGAGGAGTTCGGGATCGTCGGCTTCGGCGAGCATGAACACAGGCTTGATGGCGTGGAGCTCGGGGATGATCTTCTCCCAGAAAGCGACGGGCACCTGTCCGGCCACATCACAGCGATAGCCGTCGATATCGGCCTCGGCCACCCAGAATTTCAGAGCGTCCGACATAGCCTCGACAGTAGCGGGATTGGAGTAATCGAGCTTGTAGGTGTCGGTCCAGTCGAAGGGGCCATACATTTCCCCCTTTTCATTGCGTGCATAATATTCGGGATGCTCCTCGACCCAGGGGTTGTCGCAGCCGGTGTGGTTGCAGACCTCATCGAGAATCACCTTCATTCCGAGAGTGTGGGCGGTTCGCACAAACTCCTTGAGATCTTCGAGTGTGCCAAACTCGGGATTGACATCCTTATAATCTTTGACAGCGTAATAGGAGCCGAGAGTTCCCTTACGGTTTTTCTCACTGATCGGATGCACCGGCATCAGCCATACGATATCAACGCCGAGATCCTTGAGAGCGGGGAGTCGCTTCTGCAGGCCTTTAAGATTACGTTCTTCTGTGCCCTGGCGGAGATTGGCCTCATAGATGACGGCGTTTTCGATCCATTGCGGAGCGGCTGGGCGGGTGATGTGATGCTCGACGCTCTTTTTTGCCGCGCAAAGCGACGGAACGACGGCGACGGCTGCGATGGCAGCGGCTGCTAAAGCGATGCTTCTGAATTTCATGTCAAAGATTTTTTAGTAAGTAAAAGTCAGCGATAGGCGCGTCGGCTCCGCTTTAGCGGGGCGACGGCGCGCAAATTTGATGCAAATATAATTCCTTTTCTCTAAATACTAAATCTTTTTGAAGTATTTTTGCTAAATTTGACGGTCGGTCAAATTGCCTCCGGCACCGCGCACCGGCCTCCGGCCGACTTGCGCTATTTGCCGACTCGCGAATTTTTCGCTAAATTTGACGGTCGGGCAAATTGCCTCCGGCACCGCGCACCGGCCTCCGGCCGACTTGCGCTATTTGCCGACTCGCGAATTTTTCGCTAAATTTGCATATTCAATCTGACGCAAGGAGCGAACTCCAAGGTTAATCGAGAATCCAGAGCCCTACGAGATCCCCGAGAATCCCGAGTTTCCCGAGTTTCCCGAGTTTTCCGATAATCCTTGATTGATCTTGATCAATCCCCCCGCTCCTGCAATCTACCGGCATCGCATTTTAACAAAGTTTGTATGGAATATAACCACAAAGATATCGAAAGCCGCTGGCAGCGCTATTGGCGCGATAACGAAACGTATCGCAGTAAGATCGACCCGTCGAAGCCGAAATTTTATGTGCTCGACATGTTCCCGTATCCCTCCGGGGCGGGGCTCCACGTCGGTCATCCGCTGGGATATATCGCCAGCGACATCTATTCGCGCTTTAAGCGCCAGCAGGGTTTCAATGTGCTCCACCCGATGGGCTATGACGCTTACGGCCTCCCCGCCGAGCAATATGCCATCCAGACAGGACAGCACCCCGAGAAGACCACAACCGAGAACATCGCCCGCTATCGCTCGCAGCTCGACAAGATCGGATTCTCTTTCGACTGGAGCCGCGAAATCCGCACCTGCGATCCGGAGTATTACAAATGGACGCAGTGGGCGTTCATGGAGATGTTCAACCATTATTACGATCTTGAGGCCGACAAGGCTCTCCCGATAAGCGAACTCGAAGAGCGGTTTGCAGCCGGAGGCGCCGACGCCGTGAAGGCCGCTTGCAGCCGCGAGCTCCATTTCTCGGCCGATGAATGGAAGGCCATGTCGGAGAAGGAGCGCCGCGAGGTGCTTATGAACTATCGCATCGCTTATCAGGGCGAGACGATGGTCAACTGGTGTCCGGCTCTGGGCACTGTGCTGGCCAACGATGAAGTCAGCGAAGGAGTCAGCGTCCGCGGCGGTCATCCCGTCGAGCAGCGACTGATGCGCCAATGGTGTCTGCGTGTGTCGGCCTATGCGCCGCGCCTCCTCTCCGATCTCGACGAGCTCGAATGGAGCGACTCGCTCAAAGAGACCCAGCGCAACTGGATCGGCCGCTCGGAGGGCGCCGAAATGCGCTTCCCGGTCAAAGACAGCGATATCGAACTGGAGATCTTCACCACCCGCGCCGACACAATTTTCGGCGTGACATTCATGGTGCTCGCTCCGGAATCGAAATATGTCGACATGCTGACCACTCCGGAGCAGGCCGAGGCCGTGAAGGCCTACCTCGCCGAAGTGAAACATAAGACCGAACGCGAGCGCCAGATCGAAAAGCGCGTCAGCGGTGTCTTCACAGGCTCCTACGCCGTCAATCCGCTGACAGGGAAGGAAATCCCCGTGTGGGTCAGCGATTACGTGCTCGCCGGATATGGCACAGGCGCCATTATGGCTGTGCCGGCCCACGACTCGCGCGACTATGCTTTCGCACGCCGGTTTGACCTGCCGGTCATCCCCCTGATCGAGGGCGCCGACGTCAGCGAGGAAAGTTTCGACGCCAAGGAGGGGATCATGATCAACTCCGCCGGACCCGAGCTCAACCTCAACGGACTGACGGTCAAAGAAGCGATCGCCACCACCAAACGCTTCATTGAAGAGAAGGGGCTCGGCAAAGTGAAAGTCAACTTCCGCCTCCGCGACGCCATTTTCTCTCGCCAAAGATATTGGGGCGAGCCTTTCCCGGTGTATTATAAGGAGGGCATCCCCTATCTGATGGAGGAATCGGCGCTCCCGCTCGAGCTGCCTGAGGTCGACAGCTATCTCCCGACCAGCGACGGACAGCCCCCGCTCGGCCGCGCCAAAGGCTGGACCACCCCCGAAGGCTATCCCATCGAGCTCTGCACGATGCCCGGCTTCGCCGGCAGCTCGGCCTACTACCTCCGATATATGGATCCCCGCAACGATCATGAGCTCGTCGGCGAAGAGGCCGATGGCTATTGGCAGGATGTCGATCTCTATGTCGGCGGCGCCGAACATGCCACAGGCCACCTCATCTACTCCCGCTTCTGGAATAAATTCCTCTACGACCTGGGCAAGGTGGTGAAGAAAGAGCCTTTCCGCAAGCTCGTCAACCAGGGCATGATCCAGGGACGCACAAGCTTCGTCTATCGCATCAAAGACACCAACACCTTCGTGTCGCACGGCCTGAAAGGCGACTACGACACAACCCCGATACGCGTCGACATCAGCCTTGTCAGCAACGACATTCTCGACTGCGAGGGATTCCGCAACTGGCGCCCCGACTTCGCCGACGCCGAATTCCTGACCGAAGCCGACGGCAAATATCATTGCGGATGGGCTGTCGAGAAAATGTCGAAGTCGATGTTCAATGTGGTCAATCCGGATGATATCGTCGAGCGTTACGGCGCCGACACGCTGCGACTCTACGAGATGTTCCTTGGCCCGTTGGAGCAGTCGAAGCCCTGGGACACCAACGGCATCGACGGCGTCAACCGCTTCCTGCGCAAATTTGTCGGCCTCTTCTCTCGCGCCGACCTCGCCGCCAAAGACGCTCCGATGAGCCGCGAAGAGAGCAAGGTTGTCAATAAGCTGATCAAAAAGGTCACTCAAGACATCGAAAACTTCTCGTTCAACACTTCGGTAGCGGCCTTCATGATCGCCGTCAACGACCTTTCGGCGCTGAAATCCACCAATGCCGAAGCCATCCGCATCATCACTGTTCTGCTCGCTCCCTTCGCACCCCACATTGCCGAAGAGATCTGGCATGAGCTCGGAGGCGAGGGGAGTGTGACTGTCGCCGCATGGCCCGAATGGGACGAAGAAGCGATCAAAGACGACAGCGTGAAATATCCTGTCAGCTTCAACGGCAAGGCCCGCTTTGTGGTGGAAGTGCCCGCCGGCACATCCCCCAAAGAAGTCGAGGCCATCGCGCTCGCCGATCCCGCGGCCGCCAAATGGATCGAGGGCAAGGAAGTGAAGAAAGTCATTGTCGTGCCCGGCAAGATTGTCAACATTGTCGTGAAATAAGCGGCTCGCGCCCCCACGACTCAATATTTATCGGATGCGCATCCCCCCGGGCGGGATGCGCATCCTCCTTTTATTAGAATAGCCCGGATAGCTATTATAGCTACAATAGCCACGATGGCTAAGATAGCTAAGATAGCTACGACAGCTACAATATCCAAGAGCGATTAGAGCCTGTTTTTTCCTTTGGGTTAAAATAAACGCGCGGAGCCGACCGTTATTGATTTGACTGAATTATGCTTCGTCGGAAAGCATCCTCCGGCGAAAGGCATTGTCAATGACTTTTCGAATGATGAACAAACTGGTATTCGCCACAAATAATCTCCATAAACTCGCTGAAGTGCGACGCATCCTCGGCGAGAGCTTCAACGTTTTGTCGCTGAGCGACATCGGCTGTCATGACGACATTCCCGAAACCGCCGACACTCTCGAAGGCAACGCTCTGATCAAAGCACGCTGGGTCAAAGAAAAATACGGCTTCGACTGCTTCGCCGACGACACAGGCCTCATGGTCGACGCCCTCGGCGGCGAGCCGGGCGTTTACTCGGCACGATATGCCGGCCCCGGCTGCACACCCGACGACAACGTCGAGCTCCTCCTACGCAAAATGGAAGGGGTCGGCGACCGCCACGCTTCATTCCGCACTGTCATCGCACTGATCATCGGCGACAAAACAACCACATTCACCGGACAAGCCGACGGAACTATCGCGCTCGCACGCGACGGGCAGGCCGGATTCGGCTACGACCCCATATTCATCTCTGCCGAGACCGGAAAGACATTCGCATCGATGACTGCCGACGAGAAAAACGCCATCTCACATCGAGGCCGAGCCGTCGGCAAACTTTGCGACTACCTCCGGACGCTCTGAACCATCCCCTCACGCGCCGGGACAACGCTATTTCCCCAACAATCATCTCCCCCCACCAACCTGACTGATGAAATATCTAAAGACATTCTTCACACTCGCATTGCTGGCGGGTGCCGCAATTGCGCAGGGAGCCATCTCCGGCCAATGGCTGCAGCATCCCACCTTCGACAACTCCGTGTTGAGCACAGTCGCGACATCCGACCGCGTCTACTTCATGGGCTACAACCAGAACTATCAGAGCTACATCACGGCAAAATCCTCTACAGCCAAGACCCTCTTCATCTACGACATCGAAGGCGACGAGCTCGTGGCGGCCAACCGCGTGTTCAATCTGACAGGCCGTTCGATCGAACGAATCGACTACAACAGCGTCGGCGGCTATCTCTTCATCCTTTACACCGATTATGATATGGACATTCTCTTCGACTCGGGAGAAGTGGCCAATATCCCCGCGCTGAAGCAGGCCGGAATCCCGGGCTCGAAGAAAGTGAACGGAGTCAGCTTCGACCCCGACCACAACAATATCTGGATCGCCACCGACTTCGGATATATCCTCCTCAACGACCAACGCCGCGAAGTCGAAGACTCGCGCAATTACGGCACAGCATTTCTGACGGCCGCCCGTGTAGGCGACAATGTAGTGCTCACTTCCGAACGTGCGTCTTACATCGCCCCGGCAGCCGACAAACGACTCAACCTCACCGACTACAATAAACTCGACGCCCCGACCGGCAACTACGGCATCTACCCGCTCGGCGGAAGCCTCGCCCTCGTCCACGATTACGAAAAAGGATTCAATTATCTGCGAATCCTCGACTTCGCCTCCGGACAGCCGGAATCCGTCAACGAACTCTCAGTCTACGGCGATCTCAAAATCAACGGCGCGAAGGATGGCTATATGGCCGTCTATCAATCGGCTACGATCCATTACACCCGCAACGCACGCTCAGGCAAATACGCAAGCCGCCCCGAAACCGACAAGACCGAAACCGCAGTCACCGGCGTCGCCTCCTGGGACCAGCAAGAATATTTCAGCGTCACGCCGCGTGTCGGGTTGCGCAGCTTCAAAGCCGACGGCACTATCACGCGCAACCACATGCTCCCCAATGCGCCCAACGCCTACTGGAGCCGCGCGATGGTCTATCATCCGACATACGGCATGCTCGTCAACTCCCACGGCGTCGACCCCATATTCAGCGGCGACGGCGTCAACTCCATGTCGGAGCCCTATCTCCTCTCGGCATATAAAGATGGCTATTGGACTCCCAAAAGCCCCGCATACGCCGATCCGGCATACACCGACGTCGGCTTCAATCCGCTCGGACTGATGATCGACCCGGCCGACAGCAAATACGTCTGGTCAGGCTCAAACTATTCCGGCATCTCGCGCATCAACCTCCAGGATCCGACCGACATCCTCCACTACTCATTCCCCGGCGACCCCACATCCTCGCTCCCGGGTTATGTCAAGACGAGCGATATCCAAAGCGCATGGTCGCGACTCTGCTTCTTCTCACCCCCCCACATGGACTCGCAGAACACAATGTGGAGCCTATTCCATAACGCCGATGGAATCGACAATCTCGAACTCCGATATATGACCGACGACGACCGACGCGCATCGCGCGACGCCGCCTCGGCCCGCCCATGGAAAACGCTCCTCGTCAGAGGCGTCACTTCCAACCCCAACTGCGTATTCGTCCCCCTGACGGCTTCCGTCAACCGCAATCTGCTCCTCTATCTCGCACACGCTTATATCGTGGTCTACAACACCAACGGCACTCCCGACGTCACCTCCGACGACTCACGCGCCGTGGTCACAGCCACATTCTTCGACCAGGATGGCGGCGAAGTCAACCTCTATCAGGTCAACTGCACGTATGAAGACCCGTCGACCGGCTTCGTATGGTTCGGCACAGGCTCCGGAGTCTACTATCTCCAGCCGACCTCGATACTCAAAGGCCAGACCAATGTCAACCGCATTAAAGTGGCCCGCAACGACGGCACTTCCCTCGCCGACTATCTCCTCAACGGAGTCGGAGTCAACTGCATCATCGCAGATCCGGAAGGACGCAAATGGTTTGCCACGACCGGCGCCGGAATCGTCGTCACCTCTTCCGACGGACGCACCGTGCTCGGAGAATTCACCACCGCCAACTCCGAAATCCCCTCCGACAACGTCTACTCCATCTGCTACAACCCCGCGACCCGCTCCATTATGGTCTCTACCGAAAACGGCATTGCCGAATTCTTCCCCGGAGGCATCTCCTCTTCCGAAGGCGACGCCCCGGCAGTCAGAGCATATCCGAATCCCGTCAGTCCGGACTATCACGGATGGGTCACAATCGACGGGCTCCCCGACAACTCATATGTCAAGATCGTCGACGCTTCGGGAAATCTCGTCAGAGAACTCGGTCGCGCCGAGACCGGCTCCATCCAATGGGACATCAACAACATGCACTATCGACGCGTCAACACCGGCGTCTACTATATCCTCTCCTCTCCCGCATCCGGCTCCGGCGAGAGCAATGTGGCTAAAATCCTCATAATGAATTAATCCGTTGATCATGCGTTTGAATATCTTCAAGTTGACCGCGGCCGCAGCCGCTTCAATAGCTCTTCTCGAATTAGCTCCGGCCGCACAGGCCGTCACAATCGACGTCGCTCCCGGCAAACTCGCCGGCGCACTCGAATCGGCAGTGCTTGATTCGGAATTGCGTATCTCCGGCGTGGCCGATGCACGCGACCTTAACATCCTCCGAGAGCTCCCGGCTGACGTCACCTCGCTCGACCTGTCGAACACCGTCATCACCGCCCTGACGGCCGATTCACCCGTGCATCTCGGCAAAACAATGTTTGAGGCCAACCATCTCCCGGCCTACATACTCTTCCGAGCTCCCTTTTCGAGTGTAGTGCTCCCGGAAGGCCTGACTGTCATCGAAAACGGCGCGCTCGCCGGATCGGCAGTGACCGAAATCACGATTCCCGAAGGTGTGACCTTCATCGGAGAATATGCTTTCTACGGATGCCGGAATCTTAAGACCGTCAACCTCCCGTCGACTCTTCTATCGATCGGACGCGGAGCCTTCGCCGGATGCCCGGTCCTTGAAAACATCAACCTCGACGCAACCCGCGTCACTCTTCTTCCCGAAGAATGCTTCTCGGGCGATGTGTCGCTCCGATCGCTCGACGCCATCCACATCACGACTGTCGGCACCCGCGCCCTCGCCGGATCCGGAATCGAACGTCTCTCGCTCCCGGCAGCTGAAGACCTCGGCGACTTCGCACTCGCCGACATGCCCGACCTGCTCGTGCTGACCGTCAGCCCCTCTGCCCGTTTCGGAGTCGGAGCGCTGATGAACTGCTCGTCGCTCGTCAGCGTCAACGGCACCCCCGACATTGTGCCCGATCTATTCGCGGCCAACTGCACAAGCCTTCAGCCGACATCGCTGATCTCCAACGCCGAATCGATCGGCAAGTTCTCGCTTGCAAATTCATCGGTCGACCAGATTGTGCTCGGACCCGGACTGACTTCGCTCGACGAAAATGCCCTCAAAGGAGCCACCGCATTGACATATATCGACGCGACGGCTCTGACATCGGATGTGCCCGACGCTTTCGACTCCACATTTGCCGGACTCGATCCCGCAACCATAAAGCTCAAAGTCAGCGACGATAACATCAACGACTGGAAGGCTCACGCCGTATGGAGCAAATTCGACATCTTCTCCGAAGGCACTCTCGGAGTCGACGACATCCCGACTTCCTCGCAATACGACGGAATCTCCATCAGCTTCAACGGCAACACTATGACCGCCACAGCTCCCGAGCCGATCACATCGGCCGCCATCTACGACCTCAACGGCAATCTGCTGCTGACTCTCCCCGCCGGAGAATGCGCCAGCTCGGCCGACACCTCGTCGCTCCCCGCCGGAGTCTGGGTGGTGGCCGTCCGCACCGCTTCGGCATTCAAGGGAATCAAAGTCATCAACTGACCCGGCTCCCGAGCCTGTCGCCGCGCCCCGACTCCGGAGTGCGGCGACAGCCGCAACTTATCTTAACACTACAACATATACACACACTGACAATACGACGTGGGAAAAAACAAACTCAAGAAATTCGCCGAAATGGCCACGATGCGCAACGTCGTGGAATGCCCGCGCGACGTGCTCCTCGCCGGAGGATTCGCGCTAAAAGGGAAATGGCGCTCCGACTTTTTCCAAAATGACGCGCCGCTCGTGCTCGAGCTCGGATGCGGAAAAGGGGAATACACTGTCGGACTGGCTCTCGAACACCCCGACCGACTCTTCATCGGAATCGACATCAAAGGAGCTCGAATGTACACCGGCGCCCGCCAGGCGCTTGACCGCGACATCAACAACGCGGCCTTCCTGCGCACCGAAATCCAGCTCATCGAAAGTTTCTTCGCTCCCGGCGAAGTCGACGAAATCTGGATCACATTCCCCGACCCCCAGATGAAGAAAGTCAACAAACGACTGACCGGCACCCGACTCCTCTCCTCCTATCGCAATATCCTGCGCCCCGGCGGAGTCATCCGACTCAAGACCGACTCGCCCTTTCTCTACGAATACACACACCGCCTCACCGAGCTCAACGGCCTGGAGATAGTCGACTCATCGACCGACCTCCACGGCGAAGGACGCGACGACGCCACAACCCGAATCCGCACATTCTACGAACAGCAGTGGCTATCGCGCGGCAAGACAATCAAATATCTCGCCTTCCGTCTCAACGACTCACCTCTCGAAGAACCCGAAGCCGACGATATCGAGCTCGACGACTACCGCGCCATCCCCCGCTTCAACCCCACTGAAGCACACTGACCCCTCTCCCGCAAAGTCCGACAGCTCTGACAAGTCCGACAGGTCCGACCTAAAACCTAAATCCTAAAACCTAAAAATGGCACTATATCCCAGTCTTATCACCGACATATTGCGCAACGTGCGCTATCCCGGCAATGGCAAAAGCCTTGTCGAAAACGATATGATCGCCGATGATATCCGCATCGACGGCAAAAAAGTGACATTCTCGATTATCTTCGAAAAAAACACCGACCCGTTTGCTAAATCCGTTGTGCGCAGTGCCGAAGCCGCTCTCGCTCAGGCGCTCGGCGACGAAATCGAGATCAAAGGCAACATCGGAATGACATTCCGCCACGACATTCCCGCCACACCGGCCAAACTCCTGCCCGGAGTCAAAAACATCATCGGAATATCATCGGGAAAAGGGGGAGTCGGGAAATCAACCATCTCGGCCAATCTCGCCATCGCCCTCGCTGCCAAAGGCTACAAAGTCGGTCTCCTCGACGCCGACATATTCGGCCCCTCGATGCCCAAAATGTTTGATGCCGAGGGTGAAGCGCTGTATATGATCAACCGCGAAGGTCGCGACTGGATCGAGCCGATAGAAAAATATGGCGTCAAGATGCTCTCGATCGGGTTTGTCGTCGACAAAGACTCCGCTGTGCTCTGGCGCGGCGGCATGGCCTCCAACGCGCTCCGACAGCTGATCGCCGACGCCTGGTGGGGCGACCTCGACTATTTCCTGATCGACATGCCCCCCGGCACATCCGACATTCATCTGACCCTTGTGCAGACACTGGCCATCACCGGCGTCGTCGTCGTCAGCACCCCACAGGAAGTGGCTCTCGCCGATGCCCGAAAGGGGATATCAATGTTCAGAGGCGACAAAGTCAATGTGCCCATCCTGGGAATTGTCGAAAACATGGCCTACTTCACTCCCGCTCAACATCCCGACGAGCGCTACTACATCTTCGGCAAAGGGGGAGCGCGACGCCTGGCCGAAGCCACCGACACTCCCCTGCTGGCCGAAATACCCCTTGTGACCGACATCTGTAGCGACGCCGACAAAGGGAGCCCCACATCGCTCAAACTCCAGGCCGCCGCGCTGACCGGCGACAACGCTTATCTTGATCCCGAAGCCGAAGCATTCGGCCGACTCGCCGACAAGGTTGTCGAAGCCGTCGACCGACGCAACGACACCCTCCCCCCGACCCACAAAGTCGAAATGCAACACTAACCCCCTCTCCGACTCTCCTCAGCCCGCAAATCCAACGACCTTCCGATCCGCTATATATGACCCGACGACTTCTCATCTTTATTCTTCTGCTTGCAGCTGCCGTCCCGACATGCTTCGCCCAGATCCTCGGCAAAGGGGTCGAAGTCGAAGAAACGGCAGATTCCGTCAGACGCAACTTCAACTACGGGCCGTTCTTCGGACTGTATAAAGACAACTACTTCACTGTCGGAACAGCTATCGGGCAGACGCCCACGAGCACAAACTCCGACGTCAAATTCCAGATCTCTCTCTCCATCCGCCTGACCAATGCCACTCTCCCCTGGGGCACATATCTCTACCTCTTCTACACGCAAAAGACATTCTGGAATGTCTTCCAGAACTCAATGCCAATGCGCGACATGAATTTCAACCCCGGCATCGGATGGACAAAACCTTTCTTCTCCAAAGACCGTTTCATCGGTAAGATGACTCTTATCGTCGAGCACGAATCCAACGGACGCGACGGACTCGAATCCCGCTCCTGGAATCGCATCGCGCTCGCAGGCTCGGCTGTGGTCAACGATCTGCTGATGGTCCATGCGAAATATTGGATACCCATCGTCGACGGCGAAAACAACCGCGACCTCCTATATTACGCCGGGCTCTTCCAATGGGGATTCAATCTCACCAGCCGCGACAAGCGATGGCAGGGGGGTGTGACCTTCGTCAAGCGCAAAGGCAACTTCTTCAACTGGAACACTATAGCCGAAGTGTCGTGGCAGGTCGATAAAAAATCGAATGTCAACCTCTTCGCCCAATACTACAACGGCTTCGGCGAAAACCTCCTCGACTACAATCAATTCCACTCCCGGCTGAGAGTGGGACTCGTCTTCAAGCCCTTCCTCTTCTCCGACTTCTGATCTCCCCTGCTCCCGCGCATGCGGCCTAAGGCCGGAACGCCCTCCTCACTAAAGGCAACTCCAAAACCGAATATGGAAATTATCATAACGCTGGCTTTTCTTGCAGCCGCACTCATAGCTGTCTTCATCGGGCTTGCGCCTTGGCGCAATGTGGCCCGCTATGAATCTCCCCAACCCGACGCCCCGACCGATGTCGACTCGGGCGATGATTTCGATGCGGCTCCCGGCAGACGACCCGACACAACATGCGATTCTCCGGCCGACGCCGGGCTGCCGAAAGTGTCGGTGGTGGCGTTTGTGCTGCGCGACGAAGAGAATCTGACCCCCTATGTCGACATGCTGCTGGGGCAGAATTATCCCGACTACGAAGTGATCCTCGTCTGCGACGCTTCGGCCGAAGCGACAGCCATGCTTTCCGAAAAATTCGAAGACACCCCCAATCTCAAACTGACATTCATTCCGCCGGGCTCCCATAACCTCAGCCGTCGCAAGCTGGCCCAGACGTTAGGCATCAAACGTGCCGAAGGGGAAGTGGTCGTGACCACCTCCACCTCCGTCATGCCCCGCAGCGAGGAGTGGCTCCGCGCTCTTGTCGGGCAGATGGCAGATCCGGAGGTGGATGTCGTCTGCGGATATGTCCACCCCGAATTCGACGACTATCGGGGGATGTGGAAATGGTATCGCCAGTTTGACGCCACGCTGACGGCGGCCCAATGGATGGATGCCGCGATCAAAGGGAATCCTTATCGCGGCGACGGCTACAACCTCGCCTTCCGCCGCCGCCTCTTCTTCGAGGCCAAAGGCTATTCGTCGACATTGACCCTTATGGATGGCGACGACGACATCTTTATCCATGAGATATGCGCGCCCGGCCACGGGCGCCTCGCCCTCTCGCCCGACTCCACGGTCGACACCCGATGGGGCGAAGATGCCAACCGTATCCACAACGACCTCAAAGACCGCTATCGCTTCACACGCCGCTGGCTGCCGAAGCTTCCCTTCCTGCGCGCCGGAATGCTGTCGGCCATCCAATGGCTGATGCTTATCCAATTCCTCGCCGCACTGACCGGCATCGCCATGCTGATCGTGCATCTCCTGCCCGGGGTGTTCGGCGAAGCTTCAGCCGCCATCACCCGGATGCTCACGGCGACTTTCCCGCCGGTCGGCAATGAGCTTACGGCATTCACCGACACCATATCCATGCGATTGCTTTCTCTGATCATCTGCAATCTCCTTATCCCGATATGCACATGGGGGGCCGAGATACTGACCTATCGCGCGCTGGCTCGCCGATTGGGATCGATACGCCTTTTCATCGCCGTCGTCCCCTTCATGCTTTTGCGCCCGCTTCGCAATTTTATGTTTGCTCTGCGACACTATCCGACCCGTAAATCCCATTTTACGTGGGTGAGGTCTTAGTTAGGTTTTAGGTTTTAGGGGGGAGGCGTTAGGATTTATCCTGATTTATCTTGGAGGATCTTGGAGGATCGGGATTCATCGGGGCCTTGGAGACTTTAGG
>CAMWNT010000032.1 GCA_947175695.1 uncultured Porphyromonadaceae bacterium | reverse complement strand
AAACAGATAAGTTCAAAATCATCGAGTCCACGGACTTCGTTGCCGAATAGCGCGTTGGGGTCTCCCTCAAAGAAAGAGAATAGGTCACTTTGCTCCTTGACCTTTACAATCGAGGCGATGGCATCGCCAAGAAGCCGGGAGTAAGTACCCATGCGCTGACCGTCGCGAGTCTCACCGTTGAACTTACGGTACAGGTCTGCTATCGGCTCCGACTTGCCTCGGCACAACTGACGCATACGGTCGAGCATTCCTTTAGGATCAAGATGATTGACTATTACCTTAGAGTCTTGCGAGATATAGACCATATAGAACGGATGCAAGCGGTTCTTACGGTCAATATTGATGCCGTTGTTGCGGTTTTTCAACACGAATATGACACCCTTTGGAGACTCTTTACTTGTGGGTGTGATAGCGTGAAGTCCCATCGGAGTATGCTCGATATCGATGCCGGAGCGCATATATTCGAGCAGGTCGAGACGGAATTCGTTCAAGCCCAAGTCCATGATCGAAACGCCCGAATTCATTTCCTCAATATCCACGACCTCCGACTGGAGACGTTCAAGTTGCTTGCGGCGATATTCAAGGTCGCCCTTTTCTTCGTTTGAAAGAGGGTTGTCGTCGCCGGTGGCAGTCATAACCGACACTTTCATACGCGCTTCAACCCTGCCTTTAAGGTCGATGTATTCGTCAAGGTCCATATCAGGCCAGAAGTTGACAAGCTGAATACACTCGTTACGCGATCCAATGCGGTCAATACGTCCGAATCGCTGAATGATGCGAACCGGATTCCAATGGATATCGTAGTTGATCAGATAGTCGCAATCCTGGAGGTTTTGACCCTCGGAGATGCAGTCTGTGGCGATCAGCACATCGATCTCCTCATTGAGATCCGGATATAGCGTTGCGCGGTCTTTCGACCGTGGAGAGAAGAGCGTCAACACTTTATTAAAGTCAAGCTTTTCACGCAACTTAAGCGTCGAGCGAGCTTCGACATCCCCGGATACAAGGGCCGTATTCAATCCTGTGTGCTCCTTGATAAGCGGAGCGACATTTTCGTAGAGATATTGAGCTGTGTCGGAAAATGCCGTGAATATGATCACCTTGCGATTGCCGGGATTGATCGGATTGGCGATTTTGTCGCGAATCAAGTCAATCAGCATCTGCAATTTGCTGTCATGCTCGGGGGTGATGTCGCTGAGCATATAGAGCAGCGTGTTGAGATTGTCAAGGTCTCTGTCAAGATAGTCGCGCCATTGGATATAGTCCATGTCTTCAAGCGCGATCTTGGTTTTCTTATTGCCGATAAAGACCGTATCCTCGCGCTCATCGAAATCGAGGCCGAATGAGAAATCGAAATCGCTCACCATCGACTCTTCGTTACGCGCCGCAAGGGCATCGATGGCCTTGACCGTTGTCGCGATATATTTTTGGATTCGCTCAAGCGTAAGCCGGAATGAATTGACCGAGCTTTCGAGGCGTTTGAGAAGATTGATGCTCATCAGCTGTCGGATGCCCCGCTCGCGACCGGCGCGTGAGAGATTGCCCAACCGATTGTCATCACGTGATTCGGTGTATTTATCCAACTTGCTTGGCAGAATGAAGTCGGAAGGGGTATAGATGGCGAGGTTGAGCTCGCTGACGCTGACAAAGATATCGTTGAAGTCGACAGTCTTGGGCAGGTCGGTCAGATTCGGACGCATGGAGATCGGCTTCAGTCGCTCGGGAAATTTGCCGATATCGGTGGTGTCGTAGTATTGCTCTATATGTCGGCGGCTTCTTGCGATTGTCACACTGTCGAGCACCTCAAAGAAATCGAAACTCAACATTTCGAGTAATGTCTTTGTGGTTCGTTCTTCGGAGGGCATCTTCGACCATTTGTTGAAAGCGGTCTGAGCCTGCCGAAATATTTCGTCAAGTGTGCCTGTCGTTTTTAGCTTATCGTCCATCTGAGTGCTGTCGCCTTCGTAGGCGAGGGCAAGCTGATTGCGCAGATCGTTGAAGCGATTGTTGACCGGAGTGGCCGATAGCATCAACACCTTTGTCTTGACTCCGGAGCGAATCACTTTGTTCATCAACTGCAGATAGCGGTTCTCACGCGGATTCTCGTCGTTTTCATCTGTAGTGATCTTCCCGCCGTTGCGGAAATTGTGGCTTTCATCGATCACCACAAGGTCGTAGTTGCCCCAGTTGATATGCTCAAGATCGAGGCCGTTGCTTTGCCCCGAACGTCGCGAGAGATCGGTGTGATAGAGGATATCGTAGCGCAGACGGTCGGCCACAAGAGGATTGTTCTTGTAGTTGCTGCGGAATGTCACCCAGTTGTCGTGAAGCTTCTTCGGGCAGAGCACGAGCACCGACTTATTGCGGTTTTCGTAATATTTTACGACCGATAGAGCCGTAAACGTCTTGCCCAGGCCGACGGAATCTGCAAGGATGCAACCGTTATACTTCTCCAATTTGTTGATGATTGCGAGAGCCGCGTCGCGCTGGAAATTATAGAGTTTATTCCAAACCACCGACTCCTTGAAGCCGGTAGCCTCGTTGGGCAATACATCTTCAGAAATATCTTCGAGAAATTCGTTGAAGATATTATAGAGTGTTACAAAGTAGATAAACTCCGGTGAGTTCTCTTTGTAGGCGTTGGTGATGTTGTCGAGCACTTGCTCTGTGACGACCTGCAGCTTATCAGAGTCGTTCCATACCTGATCAAACAGGTTGAGATAGAAATGCGATAAAGGCGACTCGCTGCGCTGCACAAACTGATAGGCGTTGTTGCCGCGTTCGCAACCGAGGTCGACGGTCGTAAAGCCGGTGATCGGCATATAGTTGGTTTCATCGACATTGATGAATCCAATCATGTTTTCATTGGTGCGATTCGACTTGAAGCAGGCTTTCCGTCGGATCCAATCGGCACACTCTTTGGCTACGGCCTTTAACGACAGTTCGTTGCGAAGTTTTATCTCGAATTCCGAACCGAACAAGTCGCGTTCCCGATTGAGCCTTGGGATATAAAACTCGCGATGTTGTTTGTCGGCTTTCTCTGTGACAAATGATGGCGAAGTGAAGATAAAACGCAACTCATCGATATCAATCAGCTGTTCTCGAAGTTCTTGAAAGGCGTAAATTGAGAAGCTCGCTGCGGCGACCGACACACGGCTGCCGGATTTGATTGTTGATATCAAATCGTCGCGTAGTGTCAGATTGACATTATCTATGAGTTGGGGTTGCACTATGGATCACTCGCTTCACAGCCACTGACTCCAAATGGCAAATTAGGGGGTCAATCTAAACGAAAAGCGGGAGCCACACCTTGCTCATTCCGCTCTTAGAGGCCGACCAAAGCCCATCATAGTAGAATGAGCAATGGTAGAGGCACCCCGCGAAGTATGCATATGCAATCTTTCCGACTCGCTTTAATGGACGAAGTGAGTCGGAAATACATAAACGTACCCACGGGGCGTCTACTATTGCTTCATTCTTGACTATGATTTTTAAAGTGGTAGTTTCTTAGAGCCAAGAAATAAAGCGTCAGGTAAACGCCTTTCGTATGTAACGAACCGCCCAATGCCCGGCGTCGTTCCTCCTCTGAGGTGCCACACATCGCGGGGTTCTATCTGCAAAATTAACTAATTTTCCCGATATGACAAATCAAATGTGTTGCGAAACATCAATCGGATTAACTTCGACGCTCGCCTTTGCCCCTTTGCCCCTCTGCGAGTTCGTGCGACCGATTTGTGCCGTATGGTTCTTTGCCCCTTTGCCCCTTTGCGGGAGCTTCCTTTGAGCGCCGGATGGTCGCGCGCGAACGCCGCTGCAAACGAGGGGCGAGGGCGCCCCTCCTCCCGGTTAAGCGCGAGCAAGGGAGGGTGGAAAGCGGTGCGTTTCCGTAATCGGGGTATATTCCCGCGTAAGATTGGTTATCGTCATAATGGAGTTTCGGACTAACTTTGCATTGTCAAAATCAACGACAATGAATACAATATGAAACGATATGCCGCAACCTTGTCAGCCCTTCTCCTCACGCTGACTGCCGCTAACGCCCGAAACAACAACAATCAACATATGGAAATGGAAACTCTTCAACTTACCTCCGAATGGGACAAGACTTTTCCCAAGAGCGGGAAAGTGGATCACCGTAAGGTGACTTTCGTCAATAGATATGGCATCACCCTCGCCGCCGATCTCTACACACCGAAGAATGCCGACCGACCGCTTCCGGCAATCGCTGTCTGCGGACCGTTTGGCGCCGTCAAGGAGCAGTGCTCCGGTCTTTACGCACAGGAGATGGCCGAGCGCGGATTCATCACACTCGCTTTCGATCCGTCGTTTACCGGCGAGAGTGGCGGCCAACCACGCTATATGACCTCGCCGGATATCAACACGGAAGATTTCAGTGCGGCGGTGGATTACCTCGTGACTAACCCCGATGTCAACCCCGACGCCGTGGGCGTCATCGGCATCTGCGGATGGGGAGGACTCGCCATCAACGCCGCCGCGGCCGACCCGCGGATCAAAGCCACTGTGGCTTCGACAATGTACGACATGAGTCGCGTAAGCTCCAACGGTTATTTCGACAGCGAGGATTCAGCCGAGGCCCGCGACCGACTCAGAGAGCAGCTTGCAGCACAACGCACAGCCGACTACTGCAACGGTGAGCCGGCGCTCGCCGGCGGCGTACCGGACACGCTCCCCGACGACGCACCGAAATTCCTGCGCGACTATTTCGACTACTACAAAACGTCGCGCGGCTATCATCCCCGTTCGCTCAACTCGAACGGTGGTCGCGCCACGACATCGGTGATCCCCTGGATCAACTTCCCGCTCATGAGCCGCGCGGGGGAGATCCGCAACGCAGTGATGATCGTGCATGGCGAGAAGGCCCATTCATTCTATTTCGGCAACGATGCCTACAAGAAACTGACTGTCGTCCCGGGCCAGGACAACAATAAATTGCTGATGATCATCCCCGGTGCGAGCCACACCGATCTCTACGACCGGAAAGATATAATCCCTTTCGATGCAATGGAGCGCTTCTTCAATGAGTATCTTCATTGAACAGTCGCCGAAGCCTCATTGTTGATTCTATAAATCCATGCCCGCTCCCGGGCATGGATTTATATTTTGGTCAGCGCATGAACTTTTCTCAAGCAATCCGGCGACGCTTTGTCAGCGCATGAACCGCTTGCGGTTCACCACCGCCTACTTCAAAATTATTTCATTTTCCCGGTTTACAATTTCGCGATTACGGTATATTACTTTGTGGGGGAGATTTCACGCCGATAGGGTAGACCCGCCGACTGACATTCTCCCCTTGACAAGTGAAAAAAATTGCCGTTGATTGTGTAATTGACAAAATCTTTGTATATTTGCATCGGTGCTGCCCCGGCGGGAACGCCTCGCACGGCACTGACATATGAAAGATGAGCGTCAAGCACTTCTCGATCTGATACTGAAAATCTGGACAATTTTCAACTCTACGCAGATTGGCAAGCAATGGCGCTCACGCTGATGTGTATATATCCCGGTTCTGCCCCAACCGCCAGTATATACCCCCAAGCGTGAGCTTTTTTACTTGTTACTCGTAGACAGGCAGTCCAGAGCCTCAGTATGGTGACACGTCAAGAAGCTCACGCCTCTTTTTTATCATCGTCCCCCTGCAAACTGGCGTTGCATCTCCGGACAGCGCCTCGGCACTACTCGCGTCTATCAGCTTCGCTGTGGCAACTGCAGATTGACGAAATGACCTTGATGCTCAGTCGCGACATGCTTCGAAGATTGGTTGTAGCTCCGTTTACCATTTATGATTGGCGGTATCTATAATTAGTAGATTCAAACAGTTTCTTAGAGTTAATGATCATGACATACAATAACTATAATCTTGAGCGATTCTTGCAGGCGCAGGAGGATGTGTATCCTGTGGCGCTGCAGGAGTTGCAGGAGGGGAGGAAGCGTTCACACTGGATGTGGTATGTATTCCCGCAGTTGAAGCAGCTGGGGCGTAGCTATAACGCGAAGTTCTATGGGATTTCGGGAGTAGAGGAGGCCCGGGCTTATCTCGATATGCCGGTGCTGGGGGAGCGACTGAAGGAGGTGGCCGCGACTATTCTCCGGTTACCGACTGACAATGCGGTCGAAGTATTCGGCGGCATTGACAGCCTTAAACTCAAATCGTCGATGACCCTTTTTGATTACGTGTGCCCCAACGACGTATTCGCCAAGGTACTTGACAAATATTTTGGCGGCCGGCGAGATCAGTTGTCGATTAAGTTGATCGGGCAAGAATCGCAAGGCTGTCTTGCAGTTATCACAACCTTATAACTTACTTATGTATCGCGTGAAGCTGGCTCTCTACAATGCCGAACTGATTGATGAGAAGCCGGAAATGAGATTTACATAACTTACTTAATGAAATCTGAATCAATACATCGCTTGACAGTCGGATGCAAACACTTGCTTTGATTACATATATCTTTATCTGCCGGATTCGCAAATGGGACTATCTTTGGCCCGCAACTATGCTGGCCCATGGCAGCTTCGGCGAAAAACTGACCGCAATCGGTTGGGCGGCGCTGTTCATGTCGGGGGTTATGTCGGGATTGTGATCGGTCATGCCAACGAGACCGACGACATTCCGATCATGCATGTCGCCCCTCCGCGACATCCTTAAACGTCAGAAAACGGCAGACAACGGATCCCCATCGCGATCATATCGCGGATATTCGCTTCGGCCACATCGGGCGTGGCGGCACTGCAGCAGTCGGTCAGCACAGCGACTTCGTAGTCGCGCTCCAACGCACCGACGGCCGTCGACCGTATGCAGTTGGGATACTGAGTGCCCGCAAGATATAATCGCCGTGCACCAACTCCACGCAACAACACATCAAGATCCGTGGCATAAAACGCGTCAAATCGTGTCTTGACCACGATATAGTCATCGGCTTCAGGTCGAAGGCCGGCAACGATGTCGGCTCCGCGACTGCCGGCCACGCAGACTCCCGATCCGTCGCTGAACAGATGACGACGAAACGTCTCGGCATCGCTCCCGTCGGGACGATGCGCCCTGACAACATACACAACACCCCAGCCACGCTCCCTGGCCGAGGCCAACGCGCGGGAGATCGCGGCGACCGTAGACTTCGCGCCCGCCACTCGGCATCTGCCATCGTCGGCCACAAAGTCATTCTGCATATCAATCACAAGGAGAATATCTTCGTAGGTTCGCTTCATAGAATTCAGATATAAAACCGGAGATCAGTTTTGCAGATCCCTCGCAGTTGTAACGTCTTCAGCAGCATTTATATTTTATTTCGAAGTGAACCGCCACCGCCCGACTCGCTAATGAAACCGCCGAAAGATTTGGTCATTTGCAAATATCATGCTACTTTTG
Organism: uncultured Porphyromonadaceae bacterium; assembly: GCA_947175695.1. Lineage (GTDB taxonomy): Bacteria > Bacteroidota > Bacteroidia > Bacteroidales > Muribaculaceae > Lepagella. The sequence continues at coordinate 16,012 of CAMWNT010000032.1, read as the reverse complement.
CATAAGTAAGTGTTCGAATTTAAAAACCAAACCATAGCAGTAATGACATATCCGGCTTATAACGCTTTTTACAAACAAAAACGAGGCGAACGTGAATACGGCACTTTTGAGATCGTTCGCGTTCCGGTCCACAATTCCATCCCTTTCCCGAAATCGATCATAATACGGCTTATCGACAATAGCCAAATATCCGATTCGATCGAAATAATGCTCAACGAAAGCGAGTGCGGATATATTAAAACTTGGAGACGGGGAACGATCAGAGGGCATCTACTTTTAGTGGCCGGAATCGACCCAAGGATAAGTCAATTCCTGACAGCCAATGGCTTCCTTAGCACCGTGCATTGGGAAATCGAAGCCGAAGATACTCGCATTGATGAAGACTTCGGCACCTACGCCTCCATCTCAATGATTCTTCCCGACGGCAGTACGTTCGAACGACATGTGGCGCACGCTTATCCAGGCATGCACGATCTTCTGCTCAACGCTCTCAATGAATTGTTGGAGCTGCCTCCGATAAGCAACAAGCTTAATCATGCGTTGTATAAAGCCGACAACCCCGAAATGGGCGATGTCACCGTAACATCAGTCAAGGTGCCGGACGAAACATCGAAAATAGTAGTCAGACATTCCCAACAGACTCCCGGCACCAAAGGCTATGAAATGATCGTCACTCCTGAAGGCATCGAAATCACGGCCCTCCTTGGCCACCACATTGGCCACCACATGTCGTCGCGAGGAATCAATTCTATTCGAAGTCGGGAATCGGCATATATAAACGGCAACTTACTGCCGCAGTTTATAGCCGAGATCCGCGGCTGGGTCACAGGCTATGAAGTTGTATATGATCCCCGGGAACATAGCGAATCGCCCGAAGCCATCACCATCGAGCTATACTCCGATTCCGACCATCCCTACGCCAAGCTGCGTTGCCTTTCCATCGGAGGGCGTAATTATGGCAATCTTTGCGGTCGCGCATCAAGATTCAACGACCGACTGACCCGATTGGTGCCTTCATTCAGCCGGCGTATTCAGGAATTGCGACAGGAACCGGACTGGAGAGGTGATATCTCCGGAGGCAAACGCCGTACAAACGATCAACCGAAGAACCCCACCCGCGGCGGGGTTATCTTTCAGATGATTGTCTTATCCATGGTCGTGGGCTTACTCGCCGTACCGGCGTTTCTGCTTCATTCCGACGACTCATTCAGGTCGCTGTTCCTTGGATTGATCGGACTCGCAGAACTATTCGGCGGCATCCTCTTTCCTATCACCCAAAGACGATTCCCGAAAGCCGACACCGCCATATTCATGATTGCTGTTGCACTTATCGCAGTCTACATCATCGCGTGGCTGATATGGATCTTCTTCCGGTTCACTCAGTGAGCCAATCAGCTGACACTCGCCTCGCTCTATTACGCGGAAGTCGAACATATTGAAAGGCTGCTCCGGGTCGACTCATTAATGTCGAAATCCGCAGAGCAGCCTTTTGGCGAGAAATAAATTTGATTGTAGAACCTATTGTAATTCCTGATTCATTCCGACGTGTCGGAAGATAAATAGGGGAGCGGCTTCAAAGAATCACCTTCTCCACTCGATCGCCGACACGTCGGATATAAAGTCCTTTTGTCGGATTGTTGACCTCAACGCCGTCAAGGGTCCAATAGCGAGGAGTCTCATCGAGCGAGGGGTTGATGACAAGTGTGCCGGTGTCGTCGGACTCAGTGATGGAAATGGCCGAAGTCTGAAGATTGACCTTTATGTCGTAATAGCCGCCATTATCGATGGTCCACTGTTCATCACCGGCCTGACCGAGAGCTATCTTGGCGGGATCTTCGGTAGAACGATAATACCAATAGCGGTTGTCCCATGTGCCTCCACCCTTAATGACAGTGGCGATCTTGAATGTGCCGGCATTGAGCGACACATTGTTGCTTGCGAACTCGTAGGGAGTCTCGGCGATCTGATAGAGCGGAGTGCCCTCGTCGACGCTCCATCCACCCTCTGTGGCGCTTCCGACCATAAAGAGCGACGCGAGTTTGATCGGCTCATCCTGATAGGCCGACTTGACGATCGACGCCGACATGTCGGTCGTATTGACCGAGATCAGATAATTGGCGCTTTCACTCACCTTGAGCTGCTCATATCCCTGATCCTCTCGGCCACCGGCCAGCGGATACACGCCGTCGGCCGGAGTCGCGCCGACCGCCATGCCATATTCATCGCCACCGAAATCCTTGGTCAGCATAAACTTGAAATTGCGGTCGGCCTCGAGATAGATCGTGCCGGTAAACACATCCGGTGATTCCGGTGTGCTGAGGAGCGCCGTGGCGTCGTCGGTGCTCCAGCCGTAAGGAGTCGCTTCGCCGATGATCCAGAGATTGCCTGCCGACGCGGAGAGGAAAGTGAAAAGTGCGGCTGATGCCGCGAGTTGTTTAGTTAGATTCATATTTGTCGTTGTTTTGGGAGATTAATGACATTCTTTATTCTGTCAGTAAAAGGATTGATGGGAGAAAAAATCAGGCCGCCGACATCCACCTGAAAATAACGGATCAACCGTCGTTGACGGCGGCCTGATTTTTTCACACATCATCACTATCTACTTAGCTTTATGATTTTGCAACCGTGAGGCTCGATATTGGCTGTGATGCGGGAGCCGGCGCCTTCATCGGCATGCTTCCAAAGGTCGCGCATCTTCCATTCGCCGTCGATTCCGAACTCCGAAAGGGGGAGATCATAGCTTTTGGTGGCGTCGCTGCGGTTGAAAAGACCGACAACGTAATCGCCATTCGACATTTGGCCATACCAGATCTGATTCTTTTCATCAAGTAGGCTGTCGCTGAGCGGCATCCCCGCGAATCCGTCGGCATTCAGAGCAAGAAGCTCTGCATTCTGATAGAAGCGGGCGTCATTGCCGATTGTCGATATCTGGTCGGCGATTGTCACAGGGCCGCCTGCCATAAGCTGCAGGGAGATTACAGTCTGTTTTTCGGCATCGGTTGAGAATGTATTGAGGCGTATGAAATCGCCGTCCATGATCACATTGCCGCGTCCTGCCACATGGCTCCAATAGGTGAAGCCGTCGAACATGTTCATGCAGTTCGGCCAGTTGCTGTAGGCCACGCCGCGGTCGTATTCCGAGCAATGCCACCACCCGCCGCCGGCTGTATCGGAGACGATGCGGATCATGTGGCCATACTTCTTCTCAAGCTCTGCATCGTTGTAGAGATGCGGCATCACGAGCGAAGTGAATATGCCGTATTTATTGGCCGACTCTGCGATATAGGAGAGAGCGCGGGCATATGATGCGTGACCGTAGCCATGGCCGACGATCCCCATATTGCGGTCTTTGCCATCTTCATACCATGAAAGGAAGTCCATTCGGATATAGTCGATTCCAAGATCATGGTAATGCTTGAAGAAGCCGTCGATATATTCACGTGTGCCCGGATATTCGGCCACTGTCCAGTTAAACCATCCCCCGGCGGCTCCGGGATTCATGATTTCGCTGACGCCGTTGTAATAGAGGTTTTGGAATGTCTGCTCCGTGCCGGGCACTTTAGTATCGCCCGGGCCATGGATCCAGAGCGGATTGTCGTAGACCCCGACCTTGAGTCCCTTGGCCTTGCACTTGGCGACAAGGTCTTTGAGCGACATCGAACCGTAGTGGGTCATGTAGCCCGACGCGTCGTTGGCAAGCATCGGTATGAAGCCGTCGGTGCAGACCATATCGTAGCCGTAGGGTTTGAACTCACGCGCCACCCAGTCGATGATTTCGTCCCATTGGGCGGGAGTGATGTCCATGTCCTCGTTTTTAACTCCCTGCTGCTCGAGTGTATAGCAGTATTCGTAAACACTCCAGTAGAGAGGGGCGTGACGCGAACGGTCGATTTCGGTCACGGGGAGGTCAACCGGCACTTCGAGTTTCGGAGGACGACGCATTTCCACTTCATCGCTGCATGATGCGGCCAGAATGGCCATAGAGGCGAAGGAGGCTGCTAATATTGTCATTGAATTATGCATTTTGATTTGTGCTTTTTTTGCTTGTTGTGTTGAGAATTACATCCTACGACAATCGTTTGCCTTATGGCTCATTGGCCGAGCCATAGGGCTTCGATTGTCCAGTCGCGGAGGTTGAATGTCAGGCGGTAGCGTCCGCTTTCGGTCACACGCCATTGATCGTCGGGAGCCGTCGTATAGACGAAATCGGGACTTGCCACTCCGGCGCGTCCGATTTCCACATCGGGAGCAAGCGGACGAATGAAGGGGCACGAGAATGTGCCGTCGGGTTCGAGACACAATTTCAATGTGCCTTCAATCAGTGTGCCTTCCCAGCTAAAGATATAAGGTTCGGTCTGTGTGAGTTCGGTAGCGTTATCCATGCTCCATCCATTCGGAGTCGCGTCGCCGATCATGTAGAGTGTCGGAGATTCGATCGGAGTCTTGTCGACTGCGGTCGCACCCAGATACTCGGCCTTGAATGTGCGGGCGGAGAGATCGAATGTCAGGCGATAGTCGCCGGCATCTGACACCACCCACTTCTCATCCGGATCGCCGGCATGATATTGGAAGGATGTGTCGAGTCCGGCGGTTGTGATTGTCTGGCCGTTTTCAAGCGGGCGGATAAACTCCACATCCCAGCTTCCGGTCGAAATACAAGCCTTCATCTCTCCGCGATTGAGCGGACCGGAGTATTCAAACACATAGTCGGAGATTTTCTCAAGTTCGAAGGGAGCGTCGATGTTCCATCCGGCGGGTGTCGCATCGCCGACCATATACACATTGTCGGCCTCGATAGGCGTTGTGTCGCCGGGATTCGACGGATCTTCGCCCGGCTCGTCGGCCTGCAGGCAGACAGTGCTCATAGTCCACGCGCGAAGATTGAATGAAAGATGATAAGTTCCGGCCACCGTGACATTCCATTTCCGGTCGGGATCACCGGCGCTCATCGTGAATTTCTCGTCTGTCATATCTTGATCGGATATGGGCTGCTTGTCTTCCGCCGGGCGGATGAAAGCCACATCCCACGAACCGGTCTGCAGACAGAGCTTCAGCTCGCCCTTCTGCAATTTACCCTCCCATTCGAAGATAAGCGGATCGGATTCCGACTGCACCATAGGAGTGGGATTGTCGATATCCCAGCCGGTCGGCGTCGCGTTGCCGACCATATAGAGGGCCGATGTCTTGATCGGCAGATCATCCGTGATGATGATCAAGTCTTTCTCCCCCTCGCAAGAGGCAAGCGAGCATGTGAGAGCCGCGATGACGGGAAAGAAAAATATATTTCGTAGTCGCATGATAAATCTGTTAGGGGCGGGACGCCGGAGCCTTTTATTCCACACCGGCGTCCCGGCCGGTGAATGATTTTGATTGCAGAATCGATTTTGGCGAATAGGGCGAATAAGTCTAATCTGACTAACAGGCTTGATTCGCCGCTTTGCCGATTAGCTGTTATAACCGGGATTCTGCACAAGATTTGGATTCGAGTTGAGGATCGGTCGCATAATGGGGAAGATCCGGGTGTTCTCGGTGCCGTCGGGGGTCTTGTCCCACCATGAGGAGTTGCAGAATTTACCGAAGCGGATCAGGTCGATGCGTCGACGGCTTTCGGCAAAGAATTCGCGTCCCCATTCGCGAAGCATCTCCTGCTCGTCGAGTCGGGCTGTGCCCTCGGGAGCGTAAAGCACTTTGCGATGTACAGTTTCGGGATAATTACGCTTGCGCACTGAATTAAGCAGCGTGGCTGCCTCGGCCACTTTCCCTTCGCGCAGACGGCATTCTGCAAGCGAGTAGATGATTTCGGGCAGACGGATTTCAGTGTAATCGCTCTCCATCTGATGCGCGTCTTCATCGCTATAGAAGGGATACTTTGCGAAATGCCATCCCGAGTTGTGGTCGCCGCTCTGCAAATTGGAAGTTTTGTCGGCAGGCCATTTGTCGGGTGCGAGACTCTGGAAGCGCCCTACGGCGTCGCGGATATAAAGGTCGTAAGGCTGCTCCGGGGCACGCACCTTCTTGGTGCTGCCGTCTTCATCTACATATTCGAGATATCCATAGAGGAACATCCCCTCTCGGCGGCTGTCGCCGAGATTGCGATAGAGCTTCATGCGCTCGTCGTCGGGATACATCCGGAAGTTCTGGATCGGCATACCGAGTTCGTAGGTGTAGAGTTGGCCGTTGAGATCGTAGCTCGGGGAGGCGGCATATTTTGTATTATGGTCGCCACCTTTGGCCTTGCGGTCGCCGAAGTAGTAGCGGGCGCGAGCCGGCACGGTCCACCAATAAGTGTCGCCTTGATAATGCCAGAATGAATAGCCCTGTGATCCCGGGAATCCGAATATCACTTCGTCGCAGTTGTCGTTGTCCCAGTCGAAGGGAGCATCCCATCTGTCGGCCACGGCATACTGACCGTAGACACCGTTGAGAATGTCTTGCGCCACTTTCGCGCAATCGGCATACCGATTTTCGCCGATATACACTTCCGCGTTAAGATAGAGGCGCACGAGCAGCGACGCGGCACCGGCCTTGGTCCATTGTCCCTGGATCTGTGCGTTTGTGCCGAGTGAGGTCTTGACTGTCAGCAGATCGAGACAATCATTGAGCTCGCTCTCGATAAAATCGAAGAGCACGCGCGGCTCAACCTGGCCTTCAGTATTTTTACTGATATCATAATAGCTGACCGCCAGAGGGACATTGCGGAAAGCATCGAGCAGGCGGATATAAAACCATGCTCTGAGCACTCTGCATTGCGCCTTCAGATTATTGAACTCCGGCTCTGAAAAGCCGAACTTCGAAGGATCAAGACGATCGAGGTCTTCAATGACATAATTGCATTGCATGACGCCCTGGAAGCATCCGTTCCACTCGGTCTGCGCATCGCCGCCGTCTTCGACATTCCATTGGTGATAATGCAGGCGTCGCCATTTGCCGCCGTCGTCCCACCATCCGTCGCGGGTCGGAGTGATAAGCTGATCGGCTGTCAGTTCGTTGAGCACGTGGCGGCTGCAAATGCTCCAGTAGGCATGCTCGAAAGGACGAAGCACAGCGCGAATGACGTCGTTCTTGGTGTTATAGTAGTTCTGCGATGCCACCTGGTCGTAGAGCGTCTCGTCGAGATCGGTGCATCCGCCTAAAGAGAGCAGAGCCAGGGTCGCGGGAAGTATGAATCTTGACAGTTTCATTGTTGTGTCGGTAAAAATTTTCAGGTTCGTAAGTATCTCGCTGAGTTATCAGAGATCAAGCTGCAGACCGACGATATACTGGCGGGTCTGCGGATAATATGTGCGCGAGGCCTGGCCGCCCGGGGTTGTGCCGTTGACCGGATACGAGGCCGGATCAACACCGCTGAATCGGGTCAGCGTGAAAACATTCTTCAACGTGCAATAGACTCGCAGCTTGTCGAGGAAGCGCGCATTGAGAGGGAGAGTATAACCGAGTGTCAGATTGTCGAGCTTGAAATAGTCGCCGCGCTCCATGAAGTAGTCACACACCACGGGATTGGCATCGGGCGAGATGTCGAAATTCTTGCCATAAGCTTTTTTGAGCACATTGCCCGTGAAGTTGCGGGTGCCGTAGTAGAAGTCATGGATATTGAAGAGATCGAATCCGAATGCGCCGCGGAAGAAGAACGACAGGTCGAAGTTGCGATAGCGGAAGGTGTGGCTTGTCGAAAGTGTGAATTTCGGCATGCCGTTGCCGACAATGCAGCGGTCTTCGTCGGTGGCGTTGGAGGCGAGGATTATGTCGCCTTCGCGGTCGTAGACCAGCCATTCGCCGTCGGCATTGTGGCCGGCATAGCGCCACATATAGAAATTACCTACCGATTCACCCTTCTCGATGCGCTGAAGGTTGTAGAAGGGATAGGGATCTTCCGTGCCGCACATATTGTAGAAGTCCTGACCGATATACTGGGAATTGCTGAAGTCGACAAACTTATTGCTCATCACCGCGCCCATCACATTGAATTCATAAGAGAAATCCTTTGTGCGGACGGGGGAGAAGTTCAGCTCAAACTCGAAGCCTGTGTTGCGCATCGTGCCTACATTGACATATGTGTTGTCGTGAAGGAAGGGAGGAACACTGACGTTATAGGAGCCGAGCAGATCTTTTTGCGTGCGATGGAAGTAGTTGAGCGAGCCGGAGATCAGATTGTCGAGAAGCGTGAAGTCTACGCCGACATTCCAGTTTTTGCCTTTTTCCCAGCTGAGATCGGGATTGACGTTCTTACCGGGACCCCACACCTGATAATACTTGCCGTTATAGTAGTAATATCCGAATCCGCTCATTGTGGCCAGCGAGAGATAGTTGCCGAAGTTCTGGTTGCCTGTCTCGCCGTAGTCGGCGCGGATTTTGAGTTCATTGACCCAGCTCAGATCTCGCATGAAGCGTTCTTCTGAGATGCGCCAGCCGGCGGAGAAGGCGGGGAAGTTGCCCCATTTGTGATGATCGCCGAATTTTGAGGATCCCTCGTGGCGGAGCGATGCCGTAGCGAAGTATCGTCCGGCATAGTCGTAGCTGACGCGTCCGAAGAATGAGATGAGTCTATTGTCGTTTTTATAGCTTCCCATCAGCACCTCACCCTCTTCTTTGGCGAGTTCGCCCGATCCGAGATTGTCGGCACCGAGTCCGTCGTTGGGGAAGTCTTTGTTTTCGGCATTGAAGCCCGAATATTGGGAGTACTGATATGAATATCCGAGCATCGCCTTGATGTTGTTGCGCCGGAAAGTCGTCGAGTAGTTGGTCAGCCATTCCACGACATATTGACGCTCTTTTGCATATGAACGGGACGCCTCGCCGTTATAGCCGTTGTTGACGGCCTGAGTGCTTGTCGAGGGTCGGAACCATGTGTTGTTGTTGTCATATTGATGGTCGGCAAACATCACCTGCGTCGAGAGATTGTGGCTGGAGCCGATGTTGTCGGGGAGGAAGAGGGGGAGAAGATTGAGCTTGAGCGTAGCGTCCCAGTCGAGAAGTTTTGTGTCGGCGTGATCCTGCTCGAGCCGTTGTGATTCAACCGGGTTATAACCTACCACCTGCCCCTGAAAATTATAATATGACGAGGGATTTTGCGGATCCATGAGGGGAGTCGTGGGATTGGCCTCGATAGCATTGCGGAATACTCCCCAGTCGGCGTTGTCGCGATAGATGATGCGTGGGGCTACATTGAGCACGATATTGAAAAGTCCACCCTTGGTGGTGTGGCTGACCGATGCTCGCGCACCATATTCCTCACGCGACGACCGGAGGTCGATGCCGTTGGCCTTGCGATAGTCAGCGCTCGCACGGAAGCTGCTGCGCTCGTTGCCTCCACTGACGGAGATTGTGTGCTGTGTGGTGAAGCCGGTGCGGCTGACTGCATCGAGCCAGTCGATATTGCCGAGCAGATCGACTCCGCGGTCGCCCCAACCGAGACGCACTTCGCGATAGTCCTGGGCCGACATCATGTCGAGTTCGCGATTGAGCACATCCCAAGCTGCCGTGCCGGTATACGTTGTGTGGATATTGCCGTCGCGCGCTCCCTTTTTGGTAGTGACGAGTATGACGCCGTTGGAGCCGCGTGTGCCATAGATCGCGGCTGCCGCGCCATCTTTCAGAATGTCGAAGGAAGCGATATCGTTGGCGTTGAGATTCGTCAGATTGCCGCCGGGCACACCGTCGATCACAATCAGCGGACTCGAATCGGCATCGCGCGACGAAACACCGCGAATCTGAATGCTTGCCATGTTGTTGGGGTCGCCGGAGCCGGTATTTGTGATGCTGACGCCGGGCACTTTTCCTTGAATCATCATCACCGGGTCGGTGGCGCTGACCGAAAGGAAGTCTTTCTCGCCGACATGCGAGATGGCAGAAGTAAGTTCCTTTTTATCCATCGTGCCGTAGCCGATCACCACTACTTCATCCAGCAGTTCTGAATCTTCAAGCAGCTGCACATTGATCGAGTTACGACCCTTTACCGAAATTGTCTGAGGCCGATAGCCGACATAAGAAAATTTCAATTGTGCCTTCGAATCGGCTTCGATCGTGTAATTGCCGTCGATGTCTGTGGCTGTTCCGGTGTTTTTACCATCGACCATTACAGTCGCGCCGATTAGAGGTTCACCGATATTGTCGGTGACAACGCCGGTGATTCGGATCTGTTCGGCCAGGACGGTGAAGCCTCCCGACAGAATCAGACACCCGACCAGCGCACCGCATCGGCTGACATGATAAGTGAGTTTTCCCATTGAAATCGTTGTTTGATGTTAGAATTATGGGTGTATGATAAGTATAGACTTAAGGCGTGGCGTCGGGCGAGATTTAGAATAGTTGCCATAATGTATATATAGCCGGTATTCGCCCGCGGTTGACGCTGATCGCGTTTCAACGGATGCAAAGTTATACAACGATTTGTGACGCTACAATATGTGATAGGAAAAATGTAGTATTTTTATAACTTTATCTTTTTGATTGTCAGATTGTTCACTCTTTCGAACCTATCAAAAAATGTAGTGTATAATGAGTCGAAAAGAGGGCATATGTTGTGTTTTTCATAGCCTTCGGAGGCAGTATAATCGCTATTCACCGGCTGCTGCTCTGGCGGCCGATTCGCCCTACGGCGTCCTCAAACGTAGCCCGGTCGCCGCGAGCTTTGTTGCGCATCTTGGTGCGGTAGTTATAGATTGTGGTGAGGGAGTAGCGCAGGAATTTTGCGATCTTGTCGCTGTCGGTGATACCGAGTCTATAGAGTGCGTAGATACGCAATTCGGGGGTGAGCACACCCGGGTGCTTTGGCTCTATCACCTCTTCGGGACGCAGAAGCGCGTTGAAATCCGCTACGAAGTCGGGAAACATCTTCAGAAACGTCTGGTCGAACTGCTCATAAAACGCCTTGAATTCCGCATCTATGATGGCCGGGCTTTTCAAAAATTTCTTTAGCTTTTCGGGGCTTTCCGTGGCATACATCTTGGCAACGGTCTTTCGATAGGAGTCCATTTTCTCGATATAGGCCAGACACTGGTCCATATATCGACCGACATAGACTTCCTTGAGCTCGGAGTTTTCCGCGATCGCACTGTTGGCGTCCGATAGTCGCGCCACATAGTCTTGCAGATCGGCATTAAGCTTCTGAAGCTCGGTGTTGTTGCGCTCGATGGTAGATCGTGCGTTTGAGATGCGCTGTTTCTGACGCCGGATGTAGAAGAAGAGGATCAGAAGCAGCATGCACACGACAGTCAGCACACTGATCATGACAAGCAGACGCGAATGCTGACCTTTGACAGTATCGACATAAATGGAATTGATCATCGGATACGACCGGCTCAATTCGAGTATGCGCTGGCGAGCGTTGCATTTCTCGGCATCCTCGACGGCGATGGTCATCAGCTTGTAGGCCCGGTCGAGGTCGCCTTCTCGGTAGAGGATCAAGGCGAGGTCGCGAAGTGCGACATATTCGCGCACCGAGCTGCGGATGTCGCCGAGCGATGAGTTGATCAGTTGGATTTTCTGTTCTTCTATATCGCCCAGGCGCGAATAAGAGTCGCTGAGAGTCCAGGAGAAGATGGCTCGCTCGTGGGGAGTAAGGCTGTTGGATTCACAAAAACGGTCGATCATCTCGATCGCCTCTCTAGGCCTGCCGAGGGCGTTGAGTTTGTCGGCATATGTTATTGTGTAGGCGAGGGTGCCCGGCGCATTGACCGACAATATCGAATCGCGATATTTCCCGGTCAGCTCGGCATAAGCGAGCCGGTCGCGACTGACGGCGGAGAAGTCGGCGAGATAGCCGTAGACGGTACGCTTTATATGGTAATAGTAGGGGAGCAGATAGTCGGGAAGATCGTGGGCGTGGATGGTGTCGAGTATTTCAAGACATTCCTTATACATGGCCGTCGCATTGTAGACATTCGCTTTGTTGAGCACGGCATTTCTGATCAGAAACGGATCGCCGATTCGTCGGGCCACACGCTCTCTCTCCAGACTGACGGAAAAGGCCGAATCGGAATTGAAGGAGAAGAATTCATCATAGAGCTGCCCCAGGGCCTCGAACCGATAGCGGTCGTCGTCGGCATTGCTGACATTGGCGCGCAGCGAGTCGAGGCGTGCGTTTTTAGTCAGCAGATAGGTCTGACGTTGCGCCAGTTCGGCATCGAGTTCGCACATAAGCGAATCGACGGTCTGTCGCGTGCTGCGGCCGCCGGCAATGGCATCGGAGCAGAAGATAAGCAGGAAAGTTACGATTGCAAGTATGGTTTCATGGCGTATCATGTCGCGAATTTAGCAAAAAAAACGATTGCCGTCAAATCGCGGATGCTACGCTCGGATACATGTCATGCCCGTATTTATCCCCTTGCCATATTTTTTCCACACTTATTGCTTCCGAAAGGTCGGATGTTCGAAAAAATTTTCGTATATTTGCAATAACGTAGTCGGAAAGCTATCCCGACCAACTCCTCTCTGCCAACTTTTCACTACTATCTACTATCTCCTCACTACTATCTACCAACTACCGACTCCTCACTCCTTACACCTTCTAATCTAAACTTCAAAGAATATGGCTATCAATCTTGTTAAAGGGCAACGTGTAGAAATCGGCCTGTCGAAACTTATTGTCGAAATGGGCTGGAAAGTGAATCCCAATACCGCTTACGACCTCGACGCTTCGACATTCCTGCTCCGTGCCAACGGCGAAATCGGAGTCGAAGAGGATTTCGTGTTTTATGGATCGTGCAAGAAGGTGCCCGCGCTCGATAAATCAGGCAACCCGATCTATGATAAAGATGGCATAGCGGTGATGCGTCCCATCTCCGCCGATGAAAGCGTACTCGGTTCGATCGACGATCTCGGCGACGATGAAGACAACACCGGCGAGGGCAACGAGGAAATCGAAATCGACCTCTCGAAAACCAACCCGATGATCGACCAGATCATCTTCACCGCAAGCATCTACTGGGAAGCCGGCACTCCGAGCGAGCGCTACAACTTCGGTCAGGTCAGAAACGCTTACATCCTGATCAAAAACGCAGTTACCGACGAGGAGATCTGCCGCTACGACCTCGACGAGGATTTCTCAACAGAGAAGGGCGTCGAATTCGGCCGACTCTATCGCCGCAACGGCGCATGGAAGTTTGAGGCCGTAGGCACACCCTACGCCCAGGGCCTGGAGCCTATCTGCCGAAAATATGCATCTCGCTTCATGTGATGCATCCAACTGCAAAATTCCACCACCCGACTACCTCCCTGACAAACGACCTCAGCTCCGACTCATACAATCGGGGCTGAGGGATAACAACCCTAACCACCTCCACCTTGAAGAAAAGTCATAAAGTCGCTATAGCCCGCATCTTCGCCGACCTTATCAAGGCCGACCGTATCGTCGACGCCGGTGAAATGGAATGCTGGCGCAACGTGTGTGAGAAATATGCCATCGACCGCGACATCCGCGTTGAGGCCCGGAAAGTATCGTTCGCTCAGGCGTTGGATATAATATGCAATTCGGGCGTCGTCGGCCTGAAAGAGGATCTGCTCGGCGACTGCCGGTCGATGACAGTCAGCGATGGCTTTTGCGCCCATTCCGAAGCGATGCTGATGATCGCTCTGGCGACGCAGCTCGATCCATACTCGCCCCTCCATGGCGAAGTCATCTCCACCCCGCGAGCCAATTTCAACATCGACATCGCGACAGCGCTCTATGTGGAAAGCGAACCTGACCGACTCACAAACGAGGCCATCCACACCCACTATCGGTCGATATTCAAAGAGTTGCAACTCGCCGGCTTCCATTTCGTCTATATCCCGAAGATCATCGACCATTATCGCAACACCGAGCCGGCGCTTTTCAAGGATATACTTTCCTTTTTGGCCCCATCGATGAGCGACAGCGGACTTGACAGCACCTATCGGTCGCTGCTCGGGATGACCACGGGCAATTTCTGCAAAGACCTGCTCTGCAATAAATGCGGAATCACCGAACTGCGGGCCACCCTGCCATCACTGCTCATAAAGATCGGCAACAGCTTTGTCGGCGATGATCAGTATGCCAACTATCTTCGACTCGAAGTCGACGAAGACATCCTGACGACAGTGCAGACTTTCGTCGACCGATTCTCTACAATGCTCAGCGCCGACACACTCGTGATCAACACCTCGGAAGCACGCGCCACTCAATTCCATTTCCACGGATTCTATAAGCAGTTGCTCGACATCTTCCTCGTGCGCCGCAATATCCGTAGCACAATCCGACTCAACCCTTATAAAGAGGAGATCTTTTTCCCCGAGATCGACTCGAAGGCCATGGGCCTCCATCGCCGCGAGCGCGCGCTTTATGCCCTCTTGCTCTGCCAGGGAGCCGACGGCATCAATTTCGATCCTCCGAAATCGGCCGACGAAATGACTCGCTATAACCGTCGCATGAAGCGTATTCAAGAACGATATGCCACGATCTATGAAATATTCGGCGGTGAGAAGGAGTTGGCTCCCGACCTGAGTGTCCCGGAAATCAGGCGACCGATTTTCAGCTGCCTGCGCCGCTCTATACGCAATCTGAAGGCTCTCTACAATCCCGAGGATTACAACGTCTCGAAGGCAACCGACGGCGTTTTCAGCGTTCATATCGAGCCCGAGCTGATCTACGTCACGCAGCTCGACAGCAAAGCGCCCGTCGCTCTCCAGGATTCCGAACTATATCGCCGCGTCATGGCGATATAACCCGCCATCGGATCATGATGCCCTATGACCCCAAAACATAACCGCCCTGACCTCAATGAATAGAAAGACTCCGAAACGACCTCTCGTTTCGGAGTCTTTTTTCATAGCTTATATTGCGCTATGTGAGTTACTTATACGTAATATCAGATAGCTATAAATTTGGCGGCGTGGTTGCTTAATGCAATCAGTCGGCATCAAGGACAAATTTGAGTCTCGCCGCAGCCGGTATTTCAGGAAGAAGAGTCTGCGGCAGGCGGAACTTCATCGGCGACTTGTCTTTGCGCATCGACTTATATTCATCCACAGTGTGTGAAGTGACCTCGATAGGGTAGAATTCAATCGACATATGCATTTTGACCGGATCTTTGCTCCGGAAGGCCCATTTGAGTACCTTCCCTCGGACAAGAGTCTCGACAGCCATCGATGAATAGAGCAAATCGTAGATATCATACACCCCCGCATCGTTGGCCCGGAAGCAGCTGCCGACATCGAATCGATTGAAATCCATCGTGATTCCCAGCAACTTAAAGAGGCCGGGCGACCACACATGACCCTTATGATCACTCAAGAAATCAACTGTAGTCATATAACGTCCGTTGTCTTTTCGCATAATTGCTCTCGCAGAATGTTTGCCCGCGACACTGTCAATCCGGCCACCGCCACGAATCGCAGCCGTCTCCTCAAACTTGTCGACGCGCGGATTGAACAATCCCCCCTCGACCGAGAAAACCCGCAACGTCTCATCATCCTCGGATGGAATGAACACCGAATCCGGAAGCTCCGGTCGGGCCATACGCACATATCGGCGAGAAGCCTTTACATTCGCCCGTTCGTCGCTCGATTTGTAGCCCTTCACCTTCCCATCCGTATTGAATGTCTCAAGCATATACTCCCCGTAGACCTGCATCGTGTCGCTTGGCGTCGCACTGGTGGTATACTCCCGGCAATACCATATGATCCTGCGAATCGGTCGGTCGGCATTGCTGACCGTCACCTCCGGCAGAGAATACTCCACCACCGGCAACACAACCGATCCCCTCGGCTCCGACACAGTGACAATCCCGAAACCCATCGAGCGCACAGTCAAGGGATAGGTCGCGCCCTCGGGCACAGCCACCACACCGTCATTATCCGAGATCCCTACAATCAATCCGGAATCCGACAAAACTGTCGCTCCCGCCAACGGCAAACCATCGTCGCCGCCGACTACGACCATTCGATCCGCCGCCACAGCCGATGTCGCCATCAAAGCCGCCACAGCCAACAATACATGTTTCAACATAAGCAATAGAATTTTAGGGTTGATACAAGGGAGTCAGTGAGAGGAGAGATA
>CAMWNT010000031.1 GCA_947175695.1 uncultured Porphyromonadaceae bacterium | reverse complement strand
ATAGTCCGAGGTTTGTCTCGTTAAGTCCGAATTAGTTCGGTAGTACATAGTGGAGATGGAGGGGTTTGAACCCTCGTCCAAACATGGAATCAATAAGCTTTCTACATGCTTAGTCATTGACTTGGTTTTCGAGCTATGGCAGGCTCACGACTACCAACCATAGCCTTAGTCCCTAAATCTCGGAGTGTGGTCGGGACTCCCCCACTCCTATTTCCGAATTTCTTAGCACCGGCTGATCCAAACGTCTCGGAACGGGGCAATGGGCCGATGTCTCGTTCGCCTCCTCTTTGAGGCGAATTAAGGAAGCCTACTATACTTCAGCTTACGCAGCGAGAGCGTAATTGTTATTTTCGCCAATTATAGGTCGATGCTGTTGCGATTATAGAGTTTCAACACCAAAACTCTGCATGCTTACCTACCGCTTCTACATGCTGTCAAAGCCAATCACCCCCGTATAGGTGGCACCGTCTTCGCCGGCCGCAGAACACCGCTTCGATGATGATATTCCACGAATCCCGCGATCGCATTCGGCGGTTGCAACTGCAAATTTACACCCAATCCCCCATTTATACAAGCCACGCTTGCTACATTTAGGTTAATAAATGTTAACAGTCCTTCTGTTTCTATACGAAAGTGCCATTTACGGTCTACCTTCTGCGGTCAGCAATATGCGATCAGCCTTTGGCTGTCGGCCTTTGGCATTCGATATTACTCTCTGAGCTCACGATGCGAGCCGTCGGAATCGAATCCGGCCATAGGATTGTATCAGGACTAAAAATCGATACAATCCGATGGCCGGAAGGGTAAATACTAAATATTACGCAATGTGCGCATCATGCACACATGCTTTCCACTTTATTTTTTCTGAAGCTTGGCCCAGGTGTCTTTCAAGCCGATCGTCTCGTTAAACACGAGGTGATCTTCCGCCGAGTCGAGATCGACTGTATAATAGCCGAGGCGCTGGAACTGATAATGGTCGCCGGCTTTGGCGCGTTCTGCAAGCCAGGGTTCGATCATGACGTCGGTCAGCACT
This sequence comes from uncultured Porphyromonadaceae bacterium, assembly GCA_947175695.1. Lineage (GTDB taxonomy): Bacteria > Bacteroidota > Bacteroidia > Bacteroidales > Muribaculaceae > Lepagella. Next base: position 23,516 of record CAMWNT010000031.1, on the reverse strand, counting down.
TTCTCCGATTCGGGATTGAGGAGATCGCGGAAATCGCCCTCCTCGGCCGAAGGATTCTCTACGGCGAAGAGTCGGTCGTAGTCGCGCACTTCGCATTTTACGGCCGTCGGAACCGACACCCAGTGAAGTGTCCCCTTCACCTTGCGGTCGGCTCCCGGTCGACCGCTCAGAGTCTCGGGATCGTATTCGGCATAAATCTCTTCGATCTCGCCGGCGTCGTTTTTCTTAAGGCCGGTGCACTTGATGATATACGCACCTTTCAGACGCACTTCCTTATCGGGCGAAAGACGGAAGAATTTTTTCGGGGGATTCTCCATGAAGTCTTCGCGTTCGATCCAAAGCTCGCGGCTGAAGGGCATCGAGTGGCTCCCCTCTTCCGGACGCTCGGGATTATTCTCCATCGACATTTCCTCGGTCAGTCCCTCGGGATAGTTGGTCAGGATAAGCTTCACGGGATTCTTGACTGCGCTGACGCGAGTGGCATTCTTGTTGAGCTCTTCTCTGACGCAATGCTCCAGGAGTTCGATATGATTGAGCGCTTCGAAGCGGGTATATCCGATTCGTCCGACGAAGTTCTTGATCGACTCCGGAGTATAGCCGCGACGGCGAAGGCCGCAGAGAGTCGGCATGCGGGGATCGTCCCAGCCGCGGACAAGACCTTCCTGCACGAGCTGAAGCAGCTTGCGTTTGCTCATGACGGTATAGGTCAGATTGAGTCGGTTGAACTCGATCTGTCGCGGGCAGTAGGACTCATCGGCGAGCTCTTTGACGAAATACTCATAAAGCGGACGATGAGGCACAAACTCAAGCGTACAGATCGAATGGGTCACACCCTCGAAATAGTCGCTCTGGCCGTGCGCGAAGTCATACATGGGATAGACTTTCCATTTATCGCCGGTGCGCCAGTGGGGCGTGAAGATGATGCGATACATGATCGGATCGCGGAAGTGCATATTGTCGCTCGTCATGTCGATTTTTGCGCGGAGCACCATCGAGCCCTCCGGGAACTCACCCTTGTTCATACGCAGGAAGAGATCGAGATTCTCCTCTACCGGGCGATTGCGGAAGGGAGATTCTGTGCCGGGGATGGTCGGAGTGCCTTTCTGCTGCGCGATCTGTTCGGAAGTCTGCTCGTCGACATACGCCTTGCCCTCCTTGATCAGTCGGACAGCGAGATCAAAGAGTTGCTGAAAATAGTCGCTGGCATAATAGAGGCGGTCGCCCCAGTCATAGCCGAGCCAATGGATATCGCGCTTGATAGCCTCCACATATTCTGTATCCTCCTTCTGGGGATTGGTGTCATCAAAACGCAGATTGCAGGTGCCACCGAATTTCTCGGCTGCGCCGAAGTCCATGATGAATGCCTTGGCGTGTCCGATATGCAGGTATCCGTTAGGTTCGGGCGGGAAGCGGGTGTTAAGGCGTCCGCCGTTTTTACCTTCGGCAAGATCCTGCTGGATCTCTTGTTCGATAAAGTTGAGACCACCTTCATTGACAATAGTCTCCTCTTTGATTTCTGTCATAAGAGATATCTGTATTATGGTTAATTTCTTTGAAACGATGAATTTCGGCTTGGCGCAAAGAGGCGGCTGCCGATCGACGCATTGTCGCGACGAAAATCAATAAATGCAAATTTACAAATTTTTTTTCAAACGATTTCCATATCGTCGTTAAAAATAAAGCGATTCGGTGTTTTTTGACCGAATCGCTTGTGGCATGGTTCCGACGCGTTGCTTATCGCGTAGCCCGGATTGCAGGCGTCAAAGACTTGCCTTGAGAATTTCAACGACTTCTTCGCGTGTCAGTTTATGATAGCCGGCGTCAAAAATTATCGTGGCGTCTGCTATCGGGTCGATCTGCGCGGGGGTGACGCCAAGCTCGGAGAGTCGCGACGCCGCGCCGATCTCTTTGATCCAGGCGGCGAGAGCGTCGATGCCTTCTGCGGCCAGTTCCTCGCTCGACTTCCCTTCCGGACGAATGTCCCACACCACTTCAGCGAATCTCGCGAAGCGGTGGATTCCATATTTCATCACATGGCGGTAATAGGCGGGCGAGACAGCCGCCAGAGTCATTCCATGCGTAGCGTCGGTCACAGCGCTGACGGCATGCCCGATCATATGCACCATCCAATCCTCCTTCTTGCCCTCGGCGATCAGGGTGTTGAGAGCCCAGGTGGCCGACCACATTATGTTTGAGCGGGCCTCATAATCATGCGGATTCTTTACGGCCGCTCTTGATGAGTTGACAACCGAACGCATCAGTCCTTCGGCCAGATAATCTGAAGTGGAATCATCGTCGCCCGAGAAATACTGCTCCATGATGTGACTCATCGTGTCGAAGATGCCGGCCACCATCTGCCGCTCGGGCAGACTGAACGTATATCTCGGATTAAGCACCGAGAAGCGGGGATAGAGACGTTCCGGAAACACTTTGCCGATTTTCATTCCCTTCGCGACGTTGGTGATGACGGAGCCGCCGTTCATCTCCGATCCCGTGCCGGCCATTGTCAGCACAGCTCCGATAGGCAGCAAACGCTGCGACGGCTCGGGATTTCGCTGGCGCACCCAGAAATTCTCCCACGCGTCGCCCTCATACCAGGCCGCCGCGCTCAGGCCCTTGGAGTAGTCGATCGTCGAGCCGCCGCCGACTGCGAGGATCATGTCGACGTCGTTTTCACGCACGACTTTGACTCCTTCGAGCAGTTTCTCATAAGTCGGGTTGGGCATGACTCCACTGAGCTCCACCACCTCCTTGCCGGCCTCATAGAGAGCGGCGACAACATCGTCGTAGACGCCGTTGCGTTTGATCGATCCTCCGCCATACACGAGGAGCACCTTCGGCCCGAATTCTTTCAAAGCGGCGGCGAGATGCGACTGGGCGTTGTCGCCGAAATAGATCCTGGTAGGATTGGAATAAACAAAATTTCCTAACATAATCCCTTTTTGATTTGTTGAAATAATAAAATCCGTTAAATTGAGTTATAATACGCGGTGCGTATTACTCGCTCTGCGACTCGCGGATCTCTCGGTTCTCGGCAGATCCGGAATCCGGCTCGCAGGCGACACACCATATTATTATAACAAATCCCGGGCGCGAATTATTGCCGGACGTAGCCGACAATTCCGCGCTTCCGCAGGGATTGAACATGCAGAGGGCAAGTTTACGACCCCAGTTCGCCAGCGGTCCCTCCGTTTATATCCAACATCAATCGACATGAAGATAGTTATTGCCGGCGACGGCGACACAGGTCATTATCTCGCCAAACAGCTCTCGCGTGAGAATTTCGACATTGTCATGCTGGGCTTAGACTCTGCCAAACTTGCTGACTACGACCTCCGCTACAACATTCTGACGATGGAGGGAGAAGCCACATCCCCGACTGCGCTCCGGCGGGCCGGAGTCACAAAGAGCGACCTTTTCGTCGGGGTGACTCCTTCTGAGAATGCTAATCTGGTGGCTGCGGAGATCGCCAAGGCGATGGGCGTCGTGAAGACTGTGGCCCGAATCGACACGCGCGAATTTCTAACTCCCGAATATTCGGGCATTTTCAGCAGTCGCGGCGTCGACACGATGGTCTATCCCGAATATCTCGCTGCAAAGGAGATCGAGGTCGTGCTTGATCATCCCTGGCTCACAAAACTTTACACTCTTCATCGCGGCGAGGTGTCGCTCGCGGTGGTGCAAGTGCCGGGGGGGAGTCGCATCGAGGGGATGAAGCTTAAGGATTTCGCCTCGCTTGGCCGCAATTTCCACATCTCGGCAATCCGCCGCGGAATGCATACCATCATACCGACCGGACAAGACGACATCATGGCTCGCGACGTGGTCTATTTCACCTATGCACGCAATTCCGGGGCCGAGGAGTCGATCATGGATCTCTGTGGCAAGAAGCAGCTCGACGTGAAGCGTGTGCTTATCATCGGCGGCGGCAAGATCACAAATCTACTGCTCGAACGGATCGGTCAGGATCGGCGAGTCACTGTCATCGAGCCCGACCGCGCCCGATGCCGCATTCTTGCCGAGCGCTTTCCGCAGGCCACTATTGTCAACGGCGACTTCCGCGAACTCGAGACTCTACGCGAAGAGGGCCTCGATTGTGCGGATGCATTTGTGGCGCTCACTCCGAGTTCGGAGACTAATATCGTGACGAGCATGGTGGCCCGCGACTGCGGAGTGCCGATCACAATCGCCGAAATCGAGGATTTCCAATATTTCAACGAAGCCACGGCACTCAACATCGGAAGCGTCATCAACAAGAAACTGCTGACCTCGAGCATGATCTACGAGATGCTCCTCGACTCGATGATGCTCAAGGCTCCGAGTTTTGTCGACCTTGAAGAGGCCGAAGTGCTTGAGATAGTCGTTGGCGAGGGAGCTAAAGTGACGCGTTCGGCGGTGCGCGATCTTGACCTCCCCGAGGGAATGACGATCGGTGCGCTTGTGCGCGACGGTCGCGGAATGCTTGTCGACGGCGGGACCCGCATACAGCCCGGCGACCACGTCGTTGTGTTCTATGCCGGAGGATTTGTCAGCCGCATACAGAAATATTTCAAGGAAAAGCATTGATTCAATAGTCGGATATGAGAAAGATCAATACGTTGAGTATGGCCGTCGTATTCAAGGTCATGGGATGGCTGTTGCTGCTTGAAGGGGGGCTGTTGCTTATCCCGCTTATTCTCTCTTTAGCTGAATCCGACAACGACTGGCCCGGATTTCTTGTGGCATCGCTGGCCACTCTTGTCAGCGGAGGATTGCTGACGCTCTTTCTCCGCTCGACCGCCGTCAGAATGCGGCGGCGCGAGGGCTATCTGCTGACATCGGTGGTGTGGATCCTTTTCTCTGCTTTCGGCATGATCCCGTTCATCATGTCGGAGCCGTCGCTGTCGGTGGCCGATGCTTATTTTGAAACGATGTCGGGATTCACCACCACCGGTGCGACTGTGATCACTGACGTCGAATCCTACTCCCGCTCCATCCTGCTATGGCGCAGCATGATCCAATGGGTCGGCGGCCTTGGAATCGTACTCTTCATCCTCGCGCTTCTCCCCTCGCTGAACACCTCCGAGGGAGTCACGATGTACAACTCCGAGATCACCGGCATCACCCACGACAAACTGCATCCCCACATCCGCCACACCGCCAAATCACTCTGGAGCGTCTACATGGCGCTGACAGTGTTACTCTTTTTCCTCCTTTGGCTCGGCCCGATGGATTTCTTCGACGCCATATGCCAGTCGATGACCACCATGGCCACAGGCGGCTTCTCCACCCGCAACGCATCGATCGCGTCTTTCGGCAGCGACTATATCGCCGTTGTGCTCGGCATTTTCATGATCATCGGCGGCATCAATATCGTATTGCTCTACAATCTTGTGCACGGCGGATGGCGTCAGGTGATCGGCAATGATGTTCTCCGCGGCTATCTGCTCATAATCCTCGCCGCAATACTCATCGTCGACGCCTCGCAACTAATCGGCGGAGCCGAGCCATCGACTCTCAATCTCGTCATCAACCCCCTCTTCCTCGTCAGCTCCGCGATATCCTCCACAGGCTTCACCTACGACAGCTTTACCGGCTGGGGAGAAGTCGGACTCCTTGTCATCATGCTCCTCATGTTCTCCGGCGCATGCGCCGGATCGACCACCGGTGCCGTCAAGGTCGACCGACTGATGGCTCTGCGCCGCAACTTTGCCAACGAGCTCGGCAAGACCCTTTTCCCCAACCATGTGCGACTCGTCGAAATCAACGGCCGCACACTGACCGAATCAATGACGAGCCGCATATCGGCCTTCATATCCCTCTATCTTCTGATCACAGTCATCCTGACATTCACCCTCTGCGCCTACGACATCAGCTTCGTCGACTCGCTTTTCGCCTCACTCTCATGCGTCGGCAACAACGGCCTGGGCTATGGAGTGACAGCCGCCGGATTCGGTCCGCTCCCCGACCTCGCAAAGTGGCTCCTCTCGGCCGGTATGCTTGTAGGACGTCTTGAAATTTTCACCGTCTTATCCATCTTCACCACCGTATTCTGGAAAAAATAAGTCTCGATCGTGGAGATTTCGACCGAATAGCGGGTTGTTAACGTATGAAAATTTGGCATAATTCGATAAAAAGTGTTAATTTTGAAGCCGCAAGCCGCATGCGGTGAGCATCGCAACAAATTGCCAACTACTTACGTATATCATGAAACCGATTAAGACCTGCTATTCAACGCTCGCTATCGTCGCGATAGCTCTTGCCTCCGTGTCGTGTCAAGAATCCGACACTCTCGAAATCGAAGCCTTACCTTATCAGGCCAAGGAAGACGGATCCTGGGGAATGGTGTCGATCGACAACCGCCACAACGTCGAACCCGAGTATAAGAACTTTCCCACCGTGGCCTCCGACGGGCTCTATTGGGTCAGAAACAACCGCGGCTATTGGGAGCTCTACTCCCTCTCCGACGGTCGCTCCGTCAATGAAGATGAATACCGCTACGCAACTCTCTTCCGCAACGGCAAAGCCATTGTGACTAAACGCGATGAAGACGTCACTCTGATCAATAAAAAGGGTGAGCAGATCGCCGATTTCTCAAAGATCGGCAAATATAAGCCCGACCAGTTCTCCGGCTTCAACGGCATTGTCGCCCTCTTTACAGCCAACGACAAGACAGGCCTCTGCAACATGAAGGGTGAAGTCGTGGTAAAGCCCGTCTATTCCATGATCTCCAATCCGACCGACGGCAAACTTATCGCCACCGACTCCATCGCATTCAACCAGATGGTCGGGGTCGATGAAGACACCACCAAGATCAAAGGCAATCGCATCGTTTTCGACTATAAGGGTGAAGAGCTCCTCAAGCTCCCCCGTAAAAAATATTACGAAGTCGGCGAAAGATTCTACGGCGATTTTCTCGCTGTGGGCAAGAAGGTCGACGGTCAACCCGACTACGATCTCAACTGGGGTATCATCAACTCCAAGGGTGAAGAGGTCGTAAAGCCTTCCCAAAAATACAAACTGATTACCGCAATCGGAGCCGACTATTTCATCTATAGCGACGGCGACAACTATGGCGTAATGTCGTTCACCGGCGATAAGATCCTCGCCCCGAAATACTCATACATCGAGCAAGAAGGCGACTATTTCATCACGACCTCCCGTTCCGACGACAGCTTTGACTTTGAGGACACCGACGTGCGACTTTACGACACTAAAGGCGAGCAGATCATCGGCAAGAAATACCATAACCTGACGGTGATCGGCAAGACGGTCTTCGCTCAGCTTGAATCCGACCGTTGGGATATGCTCAACCTCAAAGGCGAACGTATCGACGACGCGCCACGCATCTATTCGATAGCCTCGTGGTCGACAGCCGACGAGTATGTATCGACCGACAAGATCGACATCAACCGCTTCGTCAAAAACCTCGACTTCTCGGCGACGATGCTCGACGGCATCACATTCTCCACCGGAGTGCAGGACGCACTGAAAGTGCAGGCAGCTACATATTCGGCCACCAACACCCCCAAGGCTGCCGATTATAACCACACCGACGAAGTGCGCATCTATCGCCGCATCGACGGCACCGACGTCACGGAAGTGGTCAAATATCCAGGCACTCTCAGCCATCAGACTTATCGCGAACAGCAAGTGATCGACTTCTGGTATGGCTACACCTACTACTATCACATCAACAAAGTGCCGACCGGCTACGCCTTCTCGACGGCAAAGCCGAAATGGCTCGCGATGGAATTCAACAACTACGGCATCATGCGCGGCAAACTCAAGACCCTCTATAAGGCTCTCTGCAGCCGCTTCGCATCGATGGGCACTGAAGCGGATCACTGCTCCTCTGCCACATCCTATACCCTTCCCGACGGCAAATACGCTATTGTCTACATCCTTCCCAATAGCGTAGTAGCCAAATGGGGCGATCTCTCTTCGACTGAACGCAACATCTATCAGTATTCAGGCAATAAGGAGGATCTCTCCGTCGTCTACGAAGAGATGGTAGACTGATTGAGTAATCCTTCGTGATCGAATGATATCGCCGGGGATAAGTCGGCACTTCGGTGCTGACTTATCTCTACCTTTAAACCGACACTACGCATCGAGCGGTTCTCCTGACCGCTCCGACATATTCAACTACAATAATATGAGATTGATAAAATCAACAGTCATCGCATTGACCATCCTCTTTCTGGCCTCGTGTGCCCGTACATCGGGATCGGTCGACGATTTCTCCCAAAGTCTGTACACTCCCGAAGAAGCCTCCGGATTTGAAATCCTCGGCGCCGAAGGGCGCGAGAGCATACTGATCCGCAGCCGGGCGCCGTGGCAAGGCGCCACCGACGAGACACGCGAGCTGCTCGTGCTCCGCGACGGCGAAAGCGCGCCGGCCGGCTACGACGGCCCGGTCGTCAGCGACACCATCTCGCGCATCGTCTGCCTCTCTTCGGGCCATATGGCCATGCTTTCGCTTCTCGGAGAATGCGACGCGATCGTCGGCGGATCGGGCCTCGATTATATCACATCTCCCGAAATCAACAGCCGCCGCGGCGAACTGACCGAAATCGGCTATGAAGGCGCGTTCGACTATGAAGCACTCGTGGCCGCGAAGCCCGACCTCGTCACAATCTACGGCGTAAACTCTGCCAATCCGATCGAAGCGAAACTCAAAGAGCTCGGCATCCCCTACATCTATGTCGGCGATTATCTCGAAGACTCCCCTTTAGGCAAGGCCGAATGGATCGTGGCTCTCGGCGAGTGTCTCGGTAAGCGTCAGGAGGCGATTTCGCAATATCGCCATATCAGCGACAACTATCAGGCTGTCAAGCATCGTCTTGACTCGATATCCGCGTCGGAGCGTCCGAAGGTGATGCTCAATTCTCCCTATGGCGATTCATGGTTTCTCCCCCCTGTCGGCAGCTATATGGCTCGTCTTGTGGCCGACGCCGGCGGCGAGTATCTCGGCTCGGGCATCCGGGGCAACTCATCCAAAGCGATCTCTATGGAGGAAGCCGCCTCGATGGTGGCCAATGCCGACCGTTGGATCAACATCGGCTCCGATGTGGCGTCGATAGCCGACCTTCGCCGCCGCTATCCCGTCGTGGCCAACTCCGGAGTCGTCAGCCGCGGCGCGCTTTTCACCAACACACTCCGCTCTACGCCGGCCGGTGGCAACGACTTCTATGAATCCGGAATCGTCAACCCCGACCTGATTTTGCGCGATATCATCAAGATTCTGTATCCGCATTTGGTGTCTGAAGCGTTTAACTATTATATGCCGCTTCCGCAATCCGCACCGGCTACAGTTGTCGACGAGGCGGATTCCGACGGGGAGCAGGCTGAATAGTCTATAGAGATGAAGCAACGCCACTCGATTATATTTATCATTCTGTCGCTGCTCGTGATATTGCTCTTCACAGCCGACCTCGGAGCGGGAAGCATTCGCATCCCGCTCCGCAATGTGTGGGGGGCACTGACCGGCGGAGAGTGTCCGCGCGATCAGGCGCTGATTGTGACCCACATCCGGCTGATCAAGGGGATCGCGGCGCTGCTTGCAGGCGCGGCTCTATCCGTCAGTGGATTGCAGATGCAGACCCTCTTCCGCAATCCGCTTGCGGGCCCTTATGTGCTCGGCATCAGCTCGGGAGCTTCTCTGGGCGTCGCGCTTTTTATTCTCGGCGCGCCGTTTATGCGACTCCCGTCGTGGGTGATGCAGTTCGGGATCGCGGGGGCAGCATGGATCGGCGCGGGAGCCGTACTGCTTGTGATCGCCGTCGCGGGCCGTCGTATCCGCGACATTATGGTGATCCTCATCCTCGGCATGATGTTTTCGAGCGGCGTCAGCGCCATTGTGCAGATCCTTCAGTATCTGAGCCGTGATGAAGCGCTGAAATCCTTCGTCATCTGGACAATGGGCTCGCTCGGTGAGATCAGATGGCCGCAGATGTGGATTCTTCTCCCGTCGGTGGCTGTCGGTCTGATCCTGGCGATAGCCACAATCAAACCGCTCAATCTTCTCCTTTTCGGCGAGGAATACGCTGCCAGTATGGGTCTTGAAGTAAGACGCTCACGAAGCCTGCTCTTCATTTCGACTACCCTGTTGGCCGGCAGCGTCACGGCATTCTGCGGACCTATCGGATTTATCGGACTTGCGATGCCTCACGTGACGCGCATGATCGTCGGCGACTCCGACCATCGCATCCTTCTCCCGGCGACAATTCTCAGCGGAGCCGCCATAATGCTCGTCTGCGACATCGCCTCGCGCCTGCTTGTGCTCCCTATCAACGCGATTACGGCGCTTGTCGGCATTCCGGTCGTGATCGCGGTTGTGCTTCGCAATTCCCATCGCTGACGGCTATACGCAACATTCGATTTATGATACAGTTAGACGACTTCACGATAGGCTACGGCCGGAACACTCTTATCAGCCACGCAGACGCGATTGTCGGCGACGGCAGGCTGACGGCTCTCGTCGGGCGCAATGGCAGTGGCAAATCCACCTTGCTGCGGGCCATTGCCGGACTCGGCGTGGCTTACACGGGCCGGGCACTCGTGGAAGGCTACGACATGCGGACTATTCCGGCATCGCTCCGCGCCCGACGACTGGCCTTTGTCACAACCGAACGCATCCGCATCTCGTCGATGACCTGCCGCGCCGTCGTCGCAATGGGGCGCGCTCCCTACACTGACTGGATCGGCCGGCTTAGCCCCCGCGACAATGAAATCGTAGATCGCGCGCTTTCGGATATAGGTATGTCGGATTATGCCGATCGCACTCTCGACTCCATGAGCGACGGCGAATGCCAACGGATAATGATCGCCCGCGCAATGGCGCAGGACACCCCGGTCATACTCCTCGACGAGCCGACATCGTTTCTCGACCTCCCCTCGCGTTACACTCTTGTCGACCTTCTCCACCGTCTTGCCCGCGACCACGGCAAGTGCATCTTTTTCTCCACTCATGAACTCGACATTGCCCTGAAGATGACCGACGATATCGCCCTCCTCGCCGACAATACCCTCCGTGTAGCTCCGGCCCGCGAGATGCGACAATCCGGAATTATCTTCGAAAAATTCGGTCTTGATAAAGATTTCTGCTGAATCGGATAAACTTCCGCCGTCCCCAATTTGTCTCTATTAATAGAGAATCAACGACTCCGTTTTATGGATCAATGCATCTGACTGTCGGATTCGGCGCATCCATATCATCCCGTGCGATCCGCCCCACGGCTGTCGCCGATAGCGATAGAGTCGTCATTCCGATTCCACTTCAAACTGATATCAACCTCAAAACCAACTGCCATATGAAAACATCCGCCGCCATACTGCGCCGAAGTCTGATCGTCGGACTGATAGCCTGCTTTGCCGCCGCAATGTCATCGTGCACTCCCCATGCCTACATGGGAGTCGACAGCGGTATGTATTACGATTGGGACGGCTATGATCCTGTGCCCCATCATCACCATCATCACCATCATCATCATAAAAAGCACAAAAAATTCAAACATCACAAACCCCCGAAACACAGCAAGAAACACAAAAAACATCACCACGACGACTGAATCGACATCGGATCAGCCAAAACAAAAATATGTATCCAAGTGTTATAAAAGTATAATCGGCGAGCGCTTTCCATGAATGCGCCATCGATTATGCCTATACCTCCGGGCTCAGGGCGAGTCGACGATTCCCAAGGCCGACAAGCTCCCCCCTTCTGCCCGGCAATATCAATAGAGTGGACATTTAATCTCAAGGATATGAAAAAACTTCTACTTTGTGCGGCACTTGGCGCCGCAGCGCTTTCTGCTTCAGCTGTGACTCCCTTCCTCGAATTTCAGCCCGTGCAGGCCGGCGACCACTGGACAGCGTTCAACTTCCAGGGTGGCTTCACAGGCGGCGTTACCAAGAACATCCGTCTCGGTCTCGGCGTCGGTCTGACCGAAGAATGGAATTTCAAACACAGCCCTCTGATCCCGTTCTTCGGACGCTTCGACGTGTCGGGACGTCTGGGCAGTGTCAACCCCTTCTTCTCGTTCGATGTCGGCTATGAGCTCAACACCAACGACACCGACTACGGAGCTGTGCTCGTCAACCCGATGGTCGGCTTGAAATTCGGCAATTGGTATGGCGGCATCGGCTATCTCGGCCATTGCTGGACTCAGTCGGGCAGCGGAACCACCAACTGCTTCAACATGAAGATCGGTTACAATTTCTGATCCCGTTTCTGCTTTATGCGCGGGGAATTGTGCCATCCCCGCCATGCAAATTCTATAGAAGTGTGTCTGATTCGAATTCATTTTCAGTCAGACACACTTTTTTAATTCCCCTCACTCGTTCTTTCTAATTCAACTTTTCCCCCTCACCGTTCCCCTCACTCGTTCATTTTAATTCCATATTTCCCCCACACTCGTTAAAAGACCTTAATAGCGAATGGCGCTATTTGCCGACTCGCGATTTTTTGCTAAATTTGTAGATTAGTAACCCGACTCTCCCCCATCATTCAGACAAGCATATGAAATTTAAAAGATATCTTTACATATTGATGATCGCCATCATCTCTCTGGCGACTTTCTCTGCAACCGACACTTACGGCGCTGCGAAACGCACTAAGGCCAAAACATCGCAATCATCTTCTAATTCAAAGAAAAAATCTTCTTCTAAAAAGAAAAAATCCACCTCAAGAAAGAAAAAATCATCTTCAAAAAAGAAGTCAAGTTCAAAGAAGCGCACACGCAAGAGATCTACATCTTCCACCGCCCCCAAGACAGTTGTCGAGAAGCCTTCCGACGACCCTCTGACTCTCGCTGTCAATAGCGCGGTGCTGGAGTGGGTGCCGGCTTCGACCAATCCCGGCGGACTGCGTGTCAACAAAGTGACTCCGGCCGATTCCAAGCGGTCGGTTGCCGTCAGTCTGAACGAAAATTTCACCTACATGCCCGTCAATCGGGAGCTGATCAATGATCTGACGAAGGTAGTCAAGCAGGCGTTGCCTGACTCTATCCATAACTATAGCATCAGTTTCAATGTAGGCAAACGCCCGTATACCTACTACATCAACCATATCGACAAGCTCCCCGAAAAGTATCGCGAAAACACGCCGTTTGTCACAGCCGTCAATCCCTACGTTCATCCCAAGAAGGGCATGGAGGGCGATATCATCGCCCTTTGGCACAGCCACGGTCGCTATTTCAAAGGGGGCGGCTGGCAATGGCAGCGCGGCTTCCTATTCCAAAGCCTTGAAGACACCTATACGATGGGCTACATACTCCCGTTCCTTGTGCCGATGCTCGAGAATGCCGGAGCCTACGTAATGCTGCCGCGTGAGCGTGATTTCAACCGCAACGAGGTCATTGTCGACAACGACACCAACGACGGAGGCATGCTCTTCTCGCAGACAACCTATCGCGAACAAAACGGCCGGGAAAAGTGGGCCACAGGCGAGCTCGAAGGTTTTATCTATGATCTCCCCGACTTCCGCGACACCGAGAATCCGTTTGAGAATGGCACCTACCGCCAGGCTCGCACTCAGCGCGGCGAGTCGAATCCGTCGGTAGCGGCATGGTATGCCGATATCCCGGAGGATGGCGAATACGCCGTCTATGTCAGCTATAAATCGCTCCCCAACTCCACGACCGACGCGCATTACACCGTCAACTACTCCGGCGGTTCGCGCGAGTTTACCGTCAACCAGACCATGGGCGGAGGCACATGGATCTATCTCGGAACATTCCCTCTCGAAGAGGGTTATAGCGACACCACACCGATTGTCACTCTGACCAACGTCTCCTCGAAAGGGGGCGAAACAGTCGTGACCGCCGATGCCGTGAAGATCGGTGGAGGCATGGGCAACATCGCCCGCTCGTCAAATCGCTCCGACATATATTACGACCCCTCTACCCCCGATAAGTCGACTGCATCATCGACCGAAGCTCGCCCGGATGTTCCCGACTCTATCGCCGACGATGAATCCGATGATGAGATCGATGATGAAATCGACGATGAAATCGATGATGAAGGCGACGACGAAGGCGACGACGAAGGTGACGATGAAGGCGACGACGAGGATGTGGATGCAGCCGACAATGCTCCGCAGACTCCGGCTCCTCCGACAAAGAGCGGTCGCGCGCCGACGTTCTCCACCTCCGGTATGCCGCGCTATCTCGAAGGCGCCCGATATTGGCTCCATTGGGCCGGTTTCCCGGAGAAGGTCTACTCCCCTTTCCATGGTGCGGATGACTACAAGGACGATTACACTTGTCGCGGACATTGGGTCAATTATCTCGCCGGCGGTTCGCGTGTCCTCCCCAACCGCGAGGGCCTCAAGATCCCCGTCGATCTCTCTTTCGCACTCCACTCCGACGCGGGCAAGCGGGCCGATGACTCCACGGTCGGTACCCTCGGTATCTACTACACCAATGGCGGCGCATCTTATGCCGACGGCACTCCGCGCAACAACTCGCGCATACTGACCGACATGCTCATGCGCTCCGTAGTGCAGGATATCCGCCGCACCTACGAGCCCAACTGGACTCGCCGCTCGATGTGGGATAAGTCGTATCTTGAAGCGCGTGTCGCCGAGGTTCCGACAACGCTGATGGAGGTGCTGAGCCACCAGAATTTCCGCGACATGCAATATGGCAACGACCCGAATTTCCGATTCGTAGTGTCGCGCGCGCTCTATAAAGCGATGGCGCGTTTTGTCAGCGAGCGCAAGGATCGCGAGGTTGTCATCCAGCCTCTCCCTGTGCATGATTTCGCGATCCGCCGCACAAAAGCGGGTCATTTCCGCCTCAGCTGGGTGGCTACCCCCGACTCGCTCGAACCGACGGCCAACCCCCACAAGTATATCATCCTTGAGCGCACCGAAGGCTCTCTCGGCTTCCACAAAGTCGGCGAAACGTCGTCCACGCATTTCGACGTGAAAGTGACCGACGATCTTATCCACTCCTATCGTGTGATCGCTGCCAATGAGGGTGGCACATCCTTCCCCTCTGAGACTCTCGCGCTCCGCGAGGGCAAGAATGGCGTCCGGGTATTGATCATCAACGGCTTCGACCGCGTGTCGGCGCCCGGCATCTTCTCGGCCGACGGTCGTGCCGGATTCAATTCCGAAGACGACTTCGGAGTGCCCTATCTCTACGATCCCTCGTTTGCGGGCTATCAGACTGAATTCCGCCGCAGCGCCGGCGAGTCGTTCGGACGCAGCAACGGCTCGGGCATCGGCATCGTCGTCGCCGGCAACACATTCGATTTCCCGAGAGTCCACGGCGACGCTATCGCCGATCTGGGCTACGGATTCGTCAGCTGCTCGGCGGGCGCCGTCGAAGCGGGCGCGGTGAATATCAACGATTTCAAATATGTCGATCTGATCCTCGGCAAGCAGAAACGCACCACCGTCGGACGCGGCACAAGCGGCGTACGCTATGAGGCCGTACCGGCCAAGTTGCGCGAGTTGCTGACTAAGTATGTGCGTGGCGGCGGCCGACTCCTCGCCAGCGGCTCGTTTGCCGTCAGCGATCTCTTCGATCCCCGCGCCAATGAATCGAGCCGCGATTTCGCGGAGCAGATTCTCGGCGTCACAGTCGACAGCGACGCGTCGCGCACAAAGTCGGGCAAGATCAACTTCACGGCCGACGGAGGCAAGCAGTCGATGGCGTATAGCAACACTGTCAACGACAAGCAGTACATCGTCGAGAAGCCCGATGCCCTGCGTCCCGCCACTTCAGCGGGCCGGGTGACAGCGACATTCAGCGATTCCGGTGCTGCTGCCGGTGTGACGACGCCCGTAGGCAAAGGTAGCGTCACATTCTACTCTATCCCGCTTGAATCGCTCAAAAACGATGCCGACCGACTCAAAGTCATCGGCGACTTCCTGAAATAAATTCATCCCGCTCCCCTTTCGGTCGCAAGAAGGGGAGCGGGATTCACTCCATCTCTCCATCTCTCCAAATCTATTACCAAACCCCACATTTGCATCATGAAAATCCATCGCTTTAAAAATATCGAGGCACTGCGCGAAGAGATCTTCCGATCGCCCCTCGAACAGTATATACTCGTCAGCCTGACCGATCGCGAGATCGTTCTTCAGCCCCACGCCGTCCGCCGCATGCGCCAGGTCGGCGAAGACACGGATGTGTCGCTCGTCTACACATGGTATCGCGAGATCAACGACGACGGTTCGCTGCTTGATCATCCGCTGATCACCTACACTCCCGGCTCTGTGCGCGACGATTTCGACTTCGGAGGACTCGTGATGCTCAATGCGGCCGACGTTCTCTCGGCCACAGAGGATTTCGAGCCGGATGAGTCGGAATATATGGATGGCGGCTGGTATTCTCTGCGCCTGCGATTGAGTCAGGGCCGTTTTTTCCAGATGGTGCCGGAGTATCTCTATTCGATGAAGCGTGTCGACTATCGCAAAAGCGGCGAGAAGCAGCATGATTATGTCGATCCGCGCAATATCCATTATCAGGCGGAGATGGAGGAGGCGCTCTATCAGCATCTCTTCGAGATCGACGCCCTCGTCAGCGAGGAGCCGGAGACTTTCGATTATGACTCGATGCCGCTTGAGGATGGTCGCGCGACGGCCTCGGTGGTAATTCCGGTGCGCAACCGTGTGTCGACCATTTCCGACGCTGTCAATTCGGCACTTTCGCAGCTGACTGATTTTGAATTCAACGTTATCGTGGTCGACAATGCGTCGACCGACGGCACCCGCGAGAAACTTCTCGCCATCGACGATCCCCGCCTGCATCTCATCCTGCTCGACGGCAGCGAGGGTCTCGGTATAGGGGGATGCTGGAACTGCGCTTTGCTTGATGAGAAGTGCGGCCGCTTCGCCGTGCAGCTCGATTCGGATGATATCTACGCCAATGAGCAGACGCTACAGACTATGATCGATAAATTCCGCGAAGGGGGCTACGCCGCCGTGATCGGCAGTTATTTCATGACGGATTTCAACCTCCGTCCGATCCCGCCGGGGCTGATCGACCATCGCGAATGGACCGACACCAACGGCCCCAACAACGCACTTCGCATCAACGGATTCGGTGCACCACGCGCTTTCTATACCGATCTCGTGCGACAGATCCTTTTCCCCAACGTCAGCTATGGCGAGGATTACGCGATGTGTCTGCGTCTGAGCCGCAATTATAAGATCGGCCGGATCTTCGACGGTCTCTATTATTGCCGTCGCTGGGAGGGGAATTCCGATGCGGCTCTACCGATCGAGGCCGTCAATCGGCATAACGCATATAAGGATTTCCTGCGCACAAGCGAGATTGTGGCCCGCGTCAGATACAATCGCGAACACACCGCACTCGACCAGCCGCTCCCCGACACTCTCGACGAGGAATAATCCGCGTCATTCACCCCTTTCCACACCTATCCACACTGCCTATATCTATGATAGCGATGCTTCAGGAGCTGCGCGACCGCCAGCTTGAGCAATGGCCGATGGCCTGCGCGAATTATGAGCGTCTCGGCGAGACTCTGCGACGCAGTTTTGACGCCGGCCCGCTGCATGGTGCGTTTCAGTATAATCCGGCGCGGATCGTCTCCACGTCGGCAAAGGTCGACAAGGAATCGATCGGCAAACGCCCCTGTTTTCTCTGCGCGGCCAACAGGCCGACCGAACAGCTTAGCGAGGAGATCCTCCCGGGCTGGGAGTTTCTGATCAATCCTTTTCCGATCTTCCCGCTCCATTTCACGATAGCGGCGTCGACCCACCGCCCGCAGGATGAGATCCCGCTGGAGATGGCTTCGATGGCGGAGCGTCTGCGGGGCATGACCGTGTTTTTCAACGGTGCGCGCGCCGGTGCGTCGGCCCCGGATCATCTTCATTGCCAGGCCGTGGCTACATTCGAACTTCCTCTGATGCGCTATCTCGAAGAGGGGGGCGACCCCGCCCTGCTCCCCTTCCGCGTCGATTATCGCGTGATCACACCCGATCTCGCCGGAATGGCCGCACTCAATGAGATCTCATCCGTCGCCGGGGTCGACCGACTGACGGGAGAAGAGGATCCCCGACTTGTCAACGCCTATTTCTGGATCGGCGCCGACGGATTGCTGCGCGCGGCCGTCGTGCGTCGCAGCGCCCATCGCCCGTCGTGCTATCCCGGCGGCGAAGCGGTTGAAGCCGAGTCGTCGAAGTCGCTGATGGTTAGCCCGGGCGCGATCGATATGGCCGGAGTCGTGGTACTGCCCCGCCGTGAGGATTTCGATGCGATCTCCGACTCCGACATCCGGCTGATCTATTCCGAAGTGGCGCTCGCGCCGGTAATTTCTCAAACTGCAGTCAGCGATGAAGGAAAGTAAGCGTGTCAGTCCGTGGCGGTGGATACCGACTGTCTACATTGCCGAAGGACTGCCCTATTTCGCGGTCAATACGCTGACAGTCTTGATGTATACCAACCTCGGGATATCCAAGACCGAGATGGCGTTCTATACCGGCTGGCTCTATCTGCCATGGGTCATCAAGCCTTTCTGGAGCCCGTTTGTCGATCTGATGCGCACCAAGCGATGGTGGATTCTCGCCATGCAACTACTGATTGCCCTGACTATGGCCGGCGTAGCCTTTACGCTCCCTACGGGGATATTCTTTTCAGCTTCGCTCGCCGCTTTCTGGGTGATGGCTTTCGCATCGGCGACCCACGACATTTCGGCCGACGGCTATTATCTGCTTGCGCTCGATGAGCGGCGCCAGGCTGCCTTTGTCGGTGTGAGATCTACGTTCTATCGCATTGCGAGTGTCCTCGGCCAGGGGGGAGTCGTCATGCTCGCGGGTATGCTTGAGGCACGCTGCGATTCCATCGCGACGGCATGGAGTCTGACCTTCGCGTTGCTTTCGGGTCTATTCCTCTTAATCTTCATATATCACAGTTTCTCGCTTCCTCGACCGGCGGCCGATCGGCCCCGCCATGAAACGTCGGCATCACAGATTGCCCGCGATTTCCTGCTGACATTCTCCACCTTTTTCAAAAAACCGGGGATTGTGGCGGCCATACTCTATATGTTGCTCTATCGGCTGCCGGAGGCTTTGTGCGTAAAAATGATTCAGCCGTTTCTAAAAGACGCGCAGGCCGACGGTGGGCTCGGATTGTCGACTACTCAGATCGGATTTGTCAACGGCACGGTTGGAGTCATCGCACTCCTTGCCGGAGGCATTCTCGGCGGTCTACTGATTTCGCGCGGCGGTCTGCGTCGCTGGATGTGGCCAATGGCGGCGGCGCTGACGCTCCCTTGCGGCGTCTACTGCTATATGGCCATCGCACAACCCGAATCACTGTTGCTGATCAACACACTGATCGGTTTTGAACAATTCGGCTATGGATTCGGTTTTTCATCGTTTATGCTCTATCTGATGCACATCAGTCGCGGCGAGAACGCGACATCCCACTACGCATTCTGCACTGCCTTCATGGCATTGGGAATGATGCTTCCCGGCATGTTTGCGGGATGGATCTTCGACACAGTCGGCGGCTACATCCCCTTCTTCTGGCTGATGCTCGCGACAAGTCTCGTGACGTTCGCCGTCACGCGTCTCGCCATACGTCGGCTCTGACCGTCGCCAATTTCGGCGTTCCCATTCCATCCTGCTTTGTATAGAAATACGCGCGCCGTTGCCACATCGCATTTCAATGTGGCAACGGCGCGCGCTGCGATTCCACTATCAGGTCATGGGAAACGGTAGACGAGCGACACCTCGAGTTTCGTCGGTCCGAAGTAGCGCAGCGAATGGGTCGATTGCCACACATAGTAGCCGCATTGCGGCTCGTAGACGCGATAGCTGCCACCAAGGTAGCCTACGCCGAGCGTGAAGTCGAAACACCAATGGCGACCCACAGGCAACGTATATCCGTATTCGATGCCCCCCCCGAGATTCGCTTTGTCCCAAAGCATCTTGCCGGGCACTCCCCCCATATAGCCTGTGCCGCCCAATTCCACATCCCAGATCAGCGCCTGGAAATAGACTCCGAGATGATGGCCGGTCAAGGGGTTGCGACGCGAACGCTCGCCGAGCCAGCGGCGCACTCCGATATCTCCCCCATACGTGCGCCAGAAGAAATTGCTGACCCGATGCGACCACCACGCATACATCCACTCGCCCTGCACACTCCATTGTCGGCCCAGATAGATCTCCGCGCCCAATGTCGGTATGGCGGCCGCGTCGTAGAGCAGATTCGTGCGCAGAGCCCAATATATTTTCCGACGCTCCGATACGTCAGGCCATTCAGCCGGCATCAGCTGACCGATCGCCATTTCCGGCGGAAGCACCGCGACAGTCGGTGTCGCGACTCGCATTGAATCCGACATATTGATCGGCATCGGTCGCCTGAACACCAACACCAACTCCGCGTTGCGAAGATAAGGCAACACGTCGCGCCGCATATAATCGGCTCCCCTTCCGGCGGCCAGTTTATTTGCTTCTTCCCATCTTGCGGGAGCGCTGCCGATCGTCAGCAGACTGTCGGGCACACTGATGTAATTTCTCAATACTCTCAGAGTCGCCGTCGCACGATGTTCGGCAAGATATTTATTGAATTCAAGATTCCCCTCAGGCGAAGCCTCGCCGAATATGTCGACGCTCTCAAGTCGCGGAGCCGGAATCAGAGATCGGATAGAATCGAGTCGGTCGACAAACTCTTCGAGCCGGGCGGCATTCCCCATGTAGTCCATCCGCACGACGGTCTGCGACACCGGGAAATGCAAAATGACACTGTCGGCCAAAGTTCCGGCGGATTGCGCCGTTTTGGCAGACAGTGTCATAAATGTGAGAGCCGAGAATAATATCAGTGAAATCTTCTTCATCGGGGAGTGGAATTGACTGTATTGAAATCGGAGCGACGGGAATCGATCCGGTCGCTACGATTCCTATCAAGGCTGCAACTGAGTTGTCACAGTCACGAAGCTGTCTACAGTCGGTGTTCCGAAGTCGATCATCGACATGTCGGGATGGCCGTTGATCGCTATATTGTAGACATAGTGGTAGCCGGGTTTCCATGCGGTGAAGTTGGATCCCTGAAGCGTCAGATAGATGTAGCCTTCGCCCGAGAGTCCGCCATTCGGCAGATTGACGGCCGGAGTGTTGGCGTTAGGCCATACCTTCTGGCCCGTGGCCTTATCATAGATGGCGCAGGTCAGCTGAAGATATACTTCGCTCTCGAAGCTGCCGCCTGTTGTGAAGGGAAGGTCCTGAGGAATGAAGAAGTCCATGGCCGTGCCGTCGGTGTCGGCATCGATCGGAGTCGATGTCAGTGTCAGAATCTCATCCTGACGCTGAGCCATATGCAATACGGCTATCCCCTTGCCTGAAAGATCCGACCATGTGCCGATCGACGAAGCGTCGGCCGAAGCCACATCCCCGGCAGTAGAAGCCGAGGGGAATGTGAATTGACCCGAGTTATTCGCACCGACCACAGTGACGTTGTTGACCTTCACCACAATGTTGGTGTCTTCCGAGCTCAACATGACCGTTACTTTTGCCAAAGCGTGACGGAAATTGAATTTCACCTGAGCGTCAGTGCCGGCTGCCGGCTGAGTCATGCCGGGCGATACGGCATAGATGAAGTCTGTTGTGCCGGAGTTGACAAACGGCACAGCTTCAAGAGGTGTGACTCCGGAGGGAAGCATACCCTTCGGGGCGTAAGCATAGAAATTCAGCGCGTCGCCCGTAGGCCAATATTTCAACGGCGAATATTCCCAGGTGTTGGTCGATGTTTTGTTGACCTCCACATTATCCATGTAGATCTGATTGTTCGACTTCAAAAAGCCATACACGAAAAACTGGTTGAGATTGCTTGTGGTCAGATCGCTATTTGCGCGCTCCTGAGGCTGACGGCTCTCTGCTGTGAAGCGGATAGCATTGTCGCTGCCTGCCGGTGCGGGATCATCCTTCTCTGAAGAGCAGGCGGCGAGGCCGGCTCCGGCCATGAGGCACGACATTAAAAATAAATAATTGTTTCTCATACCATTCTATAATTTAGTTTCTTATTTCAAGTTTTCATCAAGGCGCCCTGATGTAGTCTGCGACATCCACTCGCATTGGCGCGAGGGGGAGTGTGACAACCCGTAAGTGACGCTGCATTTATAATGGTCTTCACATTGTCGGTCGCAGGAGCTCTACATACGTATGTGTGACTTGGCTGTCCGAGTGACTTGGCTGTCGAGTGACCCATAAGTAACGCCGTTGCATAAATTCATATTATATTTTCATATAAAATTTCACATTTTTGCAACATTTGCATATTTTCATTATCCCATACCGACAACCGGGAGACAAAACCTCGCCATCGTGAGAATCACCCGATTGTGATATTGATGACCACCTCCTCCCAATCGTTGATATCAACCTCAAAACCGGTAGAGCCCGAGGGTGTATCATCTCCCCCTTCGACAAGCGGAAATTCGAGGCCGTCTATCGTTATTATAACATTCCTCGGGTCGTCGGAGTTCGCCACTTGGTCTGTGACATCATAGCAACGCGGCTCTACCGAACCATCATTCATTATGGCAAGCAGATAGAGATATTGTCGCGCGCCCGCATCCGAATTGGCGCCAAACGCACGGGCCGACCCGCTCAGCTGAAGATTCTGGCGGCTCAACGCCGCGACATACGTTCCCCGCTCGGTCGACAACATGTCGGTGGCGATCAGTTCGGTAGGCGACAGTCCGCTCAGCACGGTGTAGCCTCTTCGGAAGCTCTCGGCATTGACGACATTGCGAAAGACGGTCGTGTAATTGCATGTGCGCGGACCGGGGTGACACCTGACCAAATGATATGGACATTCTTTCGTCGCGCCGGCGCCGTCGGCCGAGTTGTCGGGTAGATACGTCACCTTGCAGAGCTCGACAGTCAGGTCATCGATCTCTCCGCAATACAACTCTTCCGGACTGCGATAGACTGTGGTCGTGGCGAGTGTGGGGAGTGTGCCGGTCAGTGCCTGCGGCCAATGCACCGTAAATGCATCCGTATAGGCTGTGAACGTATCGATCGACTCCTGATTGCGATAGTAGATATAGCGGGTGTCGTTGTTGTAAGCGAGCATACGATAAGATCCCGCAGGAATCGACACGACTCCCCCATCCTTCCCCGGAAGTTCGAAGCGCCAGATCGACCCGTCGGCATCGGTCGGATAAAACACCACCGACATCCCCGTCGGATCAGCCTCCGGCGCCTGATCCCACTCAAACACGATCGACACCTTCACCATCGTCGACGCCGGATACACCAGCTCCTTCTGCCGACATCCCCCCAACAGCAACGACAGACACACGCTGAAAGCAGCGCTCACAGCGATGCGCGCCACGCCGCCACGCCGCCTCATGGCGGCGCCCTCAGCCAATGCTCGACAGAGCCTGCTCATCTTATGGGGTTTGATCGACATATCGTGGATTTGATCGTCATTCTGATTTTGATCGTCATATCGGCCCTGATCATCATATCGGGGTTTGATCGACATAACGTAATCAGCTTTCCTAATAAAATAAACTGACTCCCCATTTGGTTCAACCCGGCTCCCGCATAG
>CAMWNT010000030.1 GCA_947175695.1 uncultured Porphyromonadaceae bacterium | reverse complement strand
CTCGATCTACACTCCGATCAAGAATGTGAAGTATGCGGTCGAGAACTATCGCGTAGAGCAGAAGACAGACTATGAGAAACTTCTGATCGAGGTCACCACCGATGGCTCTATTCTTCCCAAGGATGCCCTTAAGGAAGCCGCCAAAATCCTTATCCATCACTTCATGCTCTTCTCCGACGAGAAGATGACCATGGAGACAAAGCAGGACGAGGATCCCGAGGAATTCGACGAGGAAGTGCTCCACATGCGTCAACTTCTGAAGACAAAGCTTTCAGACATGGATCTCAGCGTTCGCGCTCTGAACTGTCTGAAGAGCGCGGAAGTGGAGACACTTGGCGAGCTTGTGGTGTTCAACAAGAACGATCTGTTGAAATTCCGCAACTTCGGCCGCAAGTCGCTCACCGAGCTTGACGAGCTTCTGGCAAATCTGAACCTTACGTTCGGAATGGACATCTCCGTATATAAATTAGACAAAGACTAAACAGCGATGAGACACAATAAAAAATTCAATCACCTGAGCCGTAAGAAAGGCCATCGCGAGGCGCTCCTCTCGAACATGGCTATCTCGCTGATCATGCACAAGCGCATCTTCACGACTCTGGCAAAGGCCAAGGCTCTGCGCGTGTTTGCCGAGCCTATCATCACCCGCAGCAAAAAGGACGACATGCAGAATCGTCGTCTCGTATTCAGCTATCTTCAGAACAAGGATGCTGTCAAGGAACTTTTCGGCGTAATCGCCGACAAGGTTGCTGAGCGTCCCGGCGGCTACCTTCGCATTCTCAAGACCGGTCATCGTCTTGGTGACAACGCTGAGATGTGCATGATCGAGTTCGTTGATTTCAACGAAAACATGCTCGAGGCAGCTCCCAAGAAGAAAGCAACTCGCCGCTCGCGCAAGAAATCCGCAGCTCCCGCAGCTGAGGCTCCCGCCGCAGAAGAAAGCGCAGCAGAGTAATTGCTTCAATCAGCACTTCGATTCAGGCCTATCGGCCCTAAGTCAACATAAAAGAGGTCGCGAATTTCGATTCGCGACCTCTTTTTTTTCTGTTCGGGAGGTTTTGGACCCTTTTTAAGGAAGAGGCCTATCCCGTGGGGAGTCTCCTTGTGGCTATATCCGGCAGTCGGCGCGTCAGAGGATGTGGGGGATATCGGCTGCTGCGGGGTTGACATCGGAATAGGGGGCGTCGCGGTTGATGCGGCGTGTAGCCTCCATGTCTTCGACTTCCTTCACAAGTACGTCCTTGATCTGATCGACAGCGGCGGAATCAAGCAAGGGATAGGAGGCATATTCGGTTGCATCCTCGTTGCTGATTTCATCGACCCGAGGAGTAGTGAAATATGCAAAGCTTTCATCCGGGAATCTTTTGCGCAGAAATGAATTCAGTTCGGCCTCTACTTTTGTAAGGCGTGAATCCTTGCCGCTGGCTTCATCATGCAAGATATACTTTCCGGAATTGCCAAAGCTTACAAGATATATTTTTTCAAGTGATTCGGTGTGTGTATTCATAGCGGAGTATAATGTGAATATTAATCTGTAGTGTATTTGATGTTTATTATTCAACGTAATTTCAACCTCTATTGTTCGGAACCGCCACAGAGCCGCGGAAGAAAAAAATCGAAAGAAATTTTGCGGTTTAAAAATATTTTTATACTTTTGCAGTGTATTAATCAACTAATACACTATCCGAACTTAAAACGAGACACCAATACTTAGAGAGATGAAACTGATAATAAAAGATTTATCATTCCGCTACGGACGCCGTCGGCCGCTTGTGCTCGACCACGTCACCGCCGAGCTGACGGAGGGGGGCGTTGTAGGACTGCTCGGCCCTAACGGGGCCGGAAAATCCACGCTGCTATATCTTATGGCCGGATTGCTGACTCCGCTTGCCGGCATCGTTGAATACAACGGCACGTCGACGCGCAGACGTCGGCCTGATGTACTCTCCGACATCTACCTTGTGCCGGAGGAAGTGACTCTGCCCCGCATGAGCCTTGAAGAATATATCAAGCTCTACAGCGCCTTTTATCCGGGCTTCAACCGTGAAGTGCTCGACGACTGTCTTAAGGAATTCGCCATGGACAATCCGACGCGTCTTGACTCCGTATCGATGGGACAGCGCAAGAAGATTGTGCTCGGGTTTGCACTCGCATGTCAGACTCCGGTGTTACTGATGGACGAACCGACCAACGGACTCGACATTCCCGGCAAAGCGGCATTCCGTCGCCTCGTGGCACGCTATGCGACCGACGAACGCCTGATTCTCATATCCACGCATCAGGTGCGCGATCTTGACCGGATCCTTGACCGCATCATGATCATGGACAGCCATCGATTTGTGTTGAGCGAATCTGTGGCGACACTGCAGAGCGCCTTTGCCTTCCCCCTCAATCGATCGGAAGTCATGCCCGAAGCCCTGGCCGCCATTCCTTCGCCCGGCGGCTTCGACCAAATGATCGTCAACGACGGCAGCTACGACACCGATCTCAATCTCGAACTCCTCTTCGAAGCGGCGCTCAAAAAGCCTCATATCCTCGAAGAAATACTTAACAGAACCGCACGCATATGAATACAAATCACCCCGACACCACAGCTGCCGCAATTCCCGCCGCGCGATGCAACGCCGCGTGCGGATCGAGATTCGCGGCCTATTTCCGGCTCTACATCGCATCCAACGGGCGCAAACTTCTGCTGACTGCCGCCACGATTTTCGCCGTGACATTCATATTCCTCATATTCAATCTTTACACAACCGGACTCGCGCGCTATCAATTGATGGTTATGAATCCGCTGCAGGGCGATCCTGCGGTCGATTCGATGTGGAGCGGCGACACCGACATCATGACCCTGATACTCATAGTCACAGCCACTATCACAGGGTGGATGCTCTTCAGCGCCGTGTCATCACGCCATGACCGGCTCCAGACGATAGAGCTGCCCGCATCACAGAGCGAGAAATTCCTCACATGGTTGACAATCTATCTTCCCCTCATGCTGCTCGCATGCTTCATCAGCTTTTGGCTTGCCGACCTTTGTCGCGTCGCATGGATCAAAGCCTTCACCGACTTCGGTGATCAAGCCCACCCGATGTCGCTATTCAACCTGCTGACACTCTCCGGCAATCAAAGCGCCGGCCTGATGTCGTCGACCTCATGGTTCTCCGTCGCCTTTACCTACGGATTCGTGTTGTGTCTCCATGCATCCTACACACTCGGCGGCATACTCTTCTCCCGCCTCAGCTATCTGAAGACCTTCGGATGTCTCTTTGTCATGATGAATGTAGTCAGCTTCGTCGTATATCTCGGCTACAAAGTGATGTTTGGCGACGCAGTCAACCTCGGTATGCGCTTTGACTTCGACAATACCGAGCCGACGACTTCATGGTTGGTTGTCGGTATCAGCGTCGCCGTGTCATGCTATATGTACGTCCTGGCCTATGCCCGCTATCGTGAACTTGAGATTATCGACCGTTGGTAAACTATCGTAAAAACGCAGAATATGTTTAAAGAAAACGGCAAAGCAATATATCTTCAGATCGTAGATCGTATAGGCGACGAGATCCTGGCGGGCAAGCTACGACCGGCCGACCGGTTGCCGTCGGTCAGAGAATACGCGGCGACAGTGCAGGTCAATCCCAATACGATGATGCGGGCCTACGACTTTCTGGCCACACGCGGCGTGCTCTTCAATCGGCGCGGCATCGGCTACTTCCTTGCCGACGACGCACCGGCGATCGTGGCCGACTACAAGCGAAGCCAGCTGCTTGGCGATGAAATCAACGAGACCTTCCGCCAATTGTGCCTGCTCGGAATCGACCCCGACACGCTGCGCGACCGCTATGCAAACTATCTTGAGCAACAAAATCAATCAAAATGAAAACGACATCATATATTATATTCGCCACCCTGGCGTTGATCCTTGTCGGGGCATTCTTTCTGCCGGCCATGGTTATGACCCGTCAAGAAGATAACAACCTGATCGCCTTCAAGCCGTCGGGAAAAGTGACCGAGACATATCCCGGCGATTTCAGCGAGCTGAACATCGAGATCGTGACCCGCGACACCCGCATAGAGACTCCGAACGTCGAAATTGTGGAGAGTGATTCTCTGACAACGCCCCTCGTCGAGATGGACGATGCATGGCTCGGCAACGTAGAGATCAATCGCTATGACGAGCGCCTGACACTACGCCTGACGATGGCTCGCTTCAACAAAGAAATGCCCGGCAACGAAATCGAAGTGGCCCCTGAATATTCGCAATTCGCGCGCGTGGTCGTGCCCCGCGGCACACTCCGCCGCGTCACCGGCCACGCCAGCTCCCTTCATCTTGTCGGCTTCCGCAACGCGACCCTCGAAATCGGAGAGACCTGGCCCTCGATCAGCTTCACCGACTGCTCCTTCGCAAGCCTGGTGACTCCCTGAGTCAGTGGCAACAAACCGTATACCATACTAAAGAAGAGAAAATCATACTAAAGAAGCGAAGCCGCGTCAAAGTCTTAACCTTGACGCGGCTTCGTTATGCCATATGAAAATGTAGCGGGGGTAATTTGGCGAAATGTAGCGGATGTGATCAGAAGCGGTCGGGGCGGCCGCCGGGGCCACCCATCCGTTCGCCACGGGTGTGCTGTCCACCTTCGCCGCGGGTGCGCTGTCCGCCTTCGCCGCGCGGCCCGCGGCCTCCGTCACCTTCGCCGGGGGGCGGACCCTGCATGTCGCCCTCCGGGATGCCGGGTGTCGAAGCCGACGCACCCTTCTTGGCGAGAGTGTTGAAATTCCAGGTCAGCGAAAACATCACGTAACGCGTCAGATCGTTAAACTCGCTGTCGACAATCGTGTTGGCGCCGACTGATCGCGATATATTCTTCTTCTGCCCCAAAATGTCGTAGGCTCTGACAGCGGCTGTCAGCGACTTATCCGAAAGGAACGAATAGCTCAGCTGGGCATTCCATAACCACTGGGCCGAATTGAAGCCCTGCGACATGCCATTCTGCTTCGAGAAATTCAGATCCGTCGACAGCTCAAGGCCGAACGGCAGATAAAGCGAGGCGTCGGAATTGAATCCATAGGCATGGGTGGTGCGCGAAGCCTGTCCCTCGAGTGTGTTGGTGATATTGCCGAACGCATAAGTCGGATAGACCGTCATCTGGAAGATATCCGACGAGAACGTGACTCCGAAAGCGGGCGAGAGATTGAGATTGCCGATGCGGTTGTAATCGCCGTTAATATAACCCGGAGTGGATGCAAACCGGGCCATCAAACGGCCGCTGACGCGGAACTTCGTGCCACTGATCGGCTGCATGAGCATTCCCATTGCCGAGAGATTGAGATTGCCGTCGACATTGGTGTAGGTCGTGGTGCGGCCGCCGGTCAGCGGATCGGTCACAGTGCGTGCCGCAACGGAATTCAGCGAATAAGAAGCGTTGACCATGGCAGTGATGGCCTGTTGCGACGCCGGGGTGTAATTATTGAAGAAAATGCCAACAGTCTGGGTGAATGTCGGATTCAGATCAGGATTGCCTTGGATGATATTCAGCGGGTCGGACACGTCGGCCACAGGTTGCAGCTGCGTCATCGACGGCAGCGCTGTGCGTGCGCGATAGCGTGCGCGGATCGAAGACCGTTCGGCAATCTTCCAGCGCACATTGGCATAAGGCGACACATTCCAGACCCAACGGGTCGGGATATTGCGATCCGGATCGATCAGATCCTCGCTCTTCGAGCTCGACGGGGCAAAGAGCAGACCCGCTTCCAGGTTGAGCGACTTATTGACCTTCTTATATCCCGCCTGCAATTCCTGCGAGAAAAATTTATTGCGGAAACTGTTGCTCAGCGAGGTCGAGAATTCGGCTCCCGCCGGCACTTCCGAGAAATCGGGCAAAACGAAACCCTCCGGGAGCTCGCCGAGAGCCGGGAGATTATAAGTCAGTTTATCGGCGTTGCTCCACTGATACTTCATATTATAGGCGAAAGTCAGGAAATTGCCGCGTGCTACGTTGCCGAGCGGCTCGGTCCATGTCAGTCGTCCCTGCAGGGTGTTGCCCCACGTATGATTGTCGAGATAGCGATAGAGCTGCTCATCATCGTCGTGCGAGAGATAATAGATGATATTGCTCAGCGAAGTCGAATGTTGGCGCGTGTTGGAGAAAGAATATCCCGCCTGCAGGCTGAACGAGCGCCCCGGCCTTGAGGCGAAATTATGATTGAAGATAAGTTCGCCCGAGGCTTCGATGCTTGTGCCGTTATTGTTCCGGAGATTGTCGTTGCTGTTGATCTCAGTGGCGTCGGCATCCCCCTGTCTGAGTCGCGAATGGCTGTCGGACTCCGAATCGCGGAAATTTAATCTGAATCCGGGGCGGAACTCCAGAGTATTGTTGGAATCGATGTTCCATTGCAGTCGGAAATCGGAATTGATGTTATGTCCTTGGTCGCGTTGGGAGGAAGTCGCGTCCTGTATGTTGACAGCGTCGGGATAGAGATACTGCGTGGCTGTGCGGCTTTCCGACTTTCGGTCGCTATGGGAATATAGCACATTGCCGCCGACGCGGAAGACGTCATCCTTACCGACATTGAAATTCAGTCCGAGGCGCCGGGCAGCGGTGATGCCGTTGTCGCCGCCGAAATCGCGGAAACGCCCGCGCCCCCGATCCGTAAAACCGTTTTCATTGATATTGTTCAATCCGCCTAGGATTGTGATCTGATTGCCATTGGAGAAATTGTTGACTGTGAAGCTGCCTTGATATCGGCCGTCGGTGCCATATCCGGCGCCCACGTTGCCAAACCAGCCGTTGTTCATATCCTTCTTCACGCTGAGATTGATGACGGTCTCCTCCTCGCCGTCGTCGACGCCGGTCAGCCGGGCCAGATCGCTCTTGCGATCGATCACTTGCACCTTATCCACCATATTCGACGGCAGATTCTTAGTGGCCATCTGCGGGTCGTCGCCGAAAAACTCCTTGCCGTCGACGAGGATCTTGGTGATTGTCTTGCCGTTGGCAGTGACTGACCCGTCGGAGCCTACCTCAACGCCGGGGAGCTTCTTCAGCAGATCGTTGACAGTGGCGTTCGGGGCTGTATGAAACGACCCTGCGTTAAACTCCAGAGTATCCTGCTTTGCGACTACGGCCGCTTTAATGGCCGTGACGACGGCTTCATCGAGCATGATGGCGTCGTCGCCGAGTCGGATTGTGCCGAGGTCGACAGTGTCGGTCGAATCGCCGACAGTAAACTTGCTGATGCCATCCTCCATGCTGACCATCGAAGCGACGGCGACATACTGTCCCGGCCGAAGACCTTCGATATTGAAATCGCCATTGTCGCCGCTCATCGAATAGGCGGCTCTGACAGTGTCGGGCATTGCGATGATCCGGATTGTGGCTCCCGGGAGCGGTTCGCCGTTATTGTCGACGATGCGACCTTTGACTCCGGCGCCCCAAACGGCGGCCGAGAGCAGCGATACGCATAATAGTGGAAAAGTCTGATATAATTTCATAGTGTCGTTGTGGAGTGCCGGGGGAGGGGCCGGACGGCTATCGGCACGCATACTCTGACACAGAAAACCTGCCAAAAGTTTATTCCGACCTCCAAAATATAACGGCAGAGCGTTTATATATCAGAAATAATCGCGATTTTTTACAATTGCAGCTGTATCGCTCAGCTTTTTCGGTTGAGGGGATGCTAAAAGGGGGAGCGGATGCGCGCTGCGGCGTATCCGGCTCCCCCTTGTGGCAGAGTTGCAGGCTTGTAGAGAGCCTGTCGATTGGCGGATGAAACGGGATGTATCGGCAGGACCGCCAATCGCTGTCGTCAAGAAATTATTTCTCGTTTTTCTTTTCGATCGCGTGATGCACTTTGTGCACTTCATGAACGAGGCAGAAAGCGGCGGCTACAGAAGCAGCCTCAAAAGCGAGCTTGGCAATCTTCATGGCCAGGTGGAGTGCACATCTTGTGCTGTGATTTGCGTTTTCCATAATAGTAAATAGCTAAATTGGTTGTGATTAATGAGTGACTCGGCTTGGTGGACGTCGTCGTGGCAATCCGGGCCGATATCCGTTATTTCCGAGAGTCAATAGTTAAACGCGCCGGCGCGCGGAAATGTTTATCCGGCGCGCATGAAGCGGATGTGCGCGTGGGGGGATGCCGACATTCGATATTGAGCGGTCATGCGGCAAAGGGAGGCGGCGTCACAGGATGGGGGCGAACAGCCTGACGAGGCTTTCGAGAGCGCGCTGCAATCGGGGTCGCGAATGCCATTCCGAATAGCGGAGCTTTTGGCATTGGCGTAGATCCGTGAAGAAAATGTCGCGCATTGTAGCGTTGACCTTTTTATCGTAGATCAAGAGATTGGCTTCGAAGTTGTTTTCAAACGATCGGAAATCGAAATTGGTAGATCCGGCTGTGACAAACGAATCATCCACGGTCATCGACTTGGCGTGAAGCATGCCGGGAGTGTAGCGATAGACCTTGATGCCCGCCTTCAGACATCGTGTGACATAAGAATATGTGGCGAGCTGCAACAGCCGCGAATCGCTCTTGGCCGGGATCATGATTCTGACATCGACATTGGCCAGGGCGGCCGCTTCGAGGGCATTAAGGAGAGTGTCGGTCGGCAGGAAATAAGGAGTCTGGATAAAAATCGAACGCTTTGCGGAGGCTATCGCGCGAAGGAAACAAAGCGACAGGTTGTTCCAGGAATCGACCGGTCCTGACGTGACGAGCTGCATCGGGCAGTCGTTGTCAAATGTCGAGTCTGCGGCGAAAGTGTCGAGTTTTTGGTCGGGGATACGTAGGAAATACCAATCGACGGCAAACGAAAAGATCAGCGACTGCACAACGTCGCCTTCGATCCGGAAATGTGTGTCGCGCCATGCCGACCCATCTTTCATTCCTTTGACATAGCGTTCGGCGATATTCATTCCGCCGATATATCCGATTCGATTGTCGATGATTACGATCTTGCGGTGGTTGCGCCAATTGATGCGGTTGGCCAATTGCGGGAATGTCACTCTGAAAAACGGGTGGATCTCCACGCCGCCATCCTTCATGCGTCGGAAAAACGAATTGCGTGCGCTGAACGACCCGACATGATCATAGATGACGCAGACTTTCAATCCTTCCGACGCTTTTCGGATCAGCATATCTGCAATTGTGTCGCCGAGTGCGTCGTCGGCGAAGATGTAATATTGCAGATATATCGACTTCCGGGCGGCTTTGATATCGGCCAAAAGCGACTCGAATTTTTCATTGCCGGTGGTGAAGATGCGTATGTCATTGCCGACCGTCAATGGGGAATGGGTCAGTGAATATGCGAGTTTGACGATCTGTCGTCCCGGGTCGCCGGGGGGGAGGGTGTCGAGGTTTGCCGACCGTGTGGCGTGGCAGTGGAGCAACTTCCGCTTGTTATGTCGCGAGATGAGGTGATGCCCCTTTAGGCTTCTTCCGAAAAAGAGATAGAAAAGCAGTCCGATGCCCGGCAGAGCCAATAGTGCGATCGACCATGCGATAGAGCGGATAGGGTTGCGGTTTTCGGAAAGCACGACAATGATGCATCCGACTACAATAGTCAGATAAATGGCAACTCCGATCAGAGTCACCCAGTCGGTGGTCAGGATCATATCGAGTGTCATGCTTTTTTTTAGGTTTTAGGTTTTAGGCCTTAGGTTTTAGGCTAATTGGGCTAATTAGGCTAATTGGTTTTAGGCCTTAGGTTTTAGGCTAATTAGACTAATTGACTTTAGTCCTTAGGCTTTTATTCTTGAGGAGTGAGGTGATGCGGTGAGGATGAGGGGAGGGGATATTAAAAAAAATATGAGATAATTTCTCAATCATCTCATACTCAAGGCTTAACTAAATAAATTCTTACATGCTAGGTTCATAGACTTTTTTTACCTGCACAAAGGTAATAAAAGTTTTTGGGACTATAGCATTAAGTATCGTTAAAGAATGTTAAAGTAGTCAATGCAACCTATCATTGCTTCTCAGTCTTGGGTGTCGCCATATTGCGCGAGATATTCCCGGGCGGTCATGTCGAGCTCGTCATACCATTCCTTGCCGAAACGTCGGGTCAATGGTTCGCGGAGGAATTCATAGGCGCGGATCCCCTTGGCCCGACCCATAACTTCGGCCCCTTTGCAGATTTTCCATCGATGATAATTGACGGCCGTAAACGACTCATACTCCTTGAGTCTGACCGGATATAGGGCGCAACTGATCGGCTTGAAGAAATCCTCGCGACCTTCGCGGCGAGCCTTTTCGAGTGCGCAAAGACACATTCCCCCTTCCGAGAAAGTAGTGAAAATACAATTTGCGCCATCCACAAGCTGAGTGACGAGATCCCCCTCGCAATCCACATAGCTGACGCCATCGCGCAGCGCCACGGCTGCAGCCTTCTCCGAGAGATAGGGGATGATTTCGGGGAGCAACTCCTGCAGGCGCTCAGCCTCTTCGGGGAGGAGGGGGGCGCCGGCGTCGCCCTCGATGCAGCATTCGCCAAGGCAATCGTCGAGATTGCAATGAAAATAACGTTCTACGAGGTCGAGAGAGACGAGGGTGTTGTCACCAATCTGAAGCATATCTGATCTAAATAAAAGTCGTGAATATTAATCGGGAATTTCGAGATCCGCGAGCTCTCCGGTATTTCCGGTATTCCCGGGATTTCCCCGGAGCGGCGGGGTCAGGGAGTGGCTTGGATTGTGCGCGAGGCGATCAGGCGATCATAACGCGATCCGGGGGTGCGCATCCAGACATATACATTATATTCATTGATAGTCTCGAAATGATCACCCTCCACAGCCGACTGATCGGCAGGCGAGCCGGCGACTCCCCGGGCATCCTTATCGACCACAACATACTGATAATTATACGACCCCTGTTTCAGCGGAATCGAAAGAGTATAGATCCCCTCCTCCGGGAGATACTTCATCCGATTCGTATCCGAAAAGCCTCTCAGCGAGAGGTCGCCTTCGACATATATCTCGGCGCCGGGAATCTCCGGCATATCGAGCGAGAAATGAGTCATGATATAATCGGCGCCGAGGTCGGGGTCGGTGGAATTATACTCATCGATCTTAAAGCGGCCATGCTGTGTGCTGTCAAACGAATAATTGCGTCCGGCGCGGGGCTCGGCCGTAGCCAATCGGGCATGATACATATTATCGCTGTCGGAAAAGAAAGTCTCCTCAACGCCCATTCCCGGATAATTGTTTCTGACTGTCTCGAAACGCCGATATTCATTGCCGGCCGGGAAAATCAGTTGCGGCATATGCTCATAGATGATCGTCGATCCCTGCATCCGCGACGGCGCGTGGAGGATGCGGCTTGTGTCGGGGCGCATATTGCGGGTGACTTCGACGAAAATATCGGCATAAGGATTAGGGATATCGGCCCCTCCCGGCGAAAGCGAGATCGAAAGCTGTTGGAGCGAATCGTTGAATCCGCGGTCGGTGCGTCCATCGGCCGAACCGGCCACAAAAGCCGTATTCTCGCTGACCCTGAACCTCGCCTGCAGCAGCACGCGGTCGGGATCGTCGGCGTCATATACCTGCCAGAGATAATTGCCGGCCACGAGCGGCGCCAGCCCCTCATCGGGGAGCGAGAAATGATAATTGACGTAATGCACGAATGTATTCGACGAAAAGCCGTAATCCTCGATATCCGCCTGATTGAAGCCCTCGACATATTCCATTTCGGCCAAAGCCGACGGCTGCCAATCGGCATTGCAATGCACGAGCCGGCATCTGAGATAAGAGCGGTCGTCGCCGATTTCGTCAAACGAAAACACGATGCGCGACCCCGGATCGCCGAGCGTCAGCACAGGGTCGGCCATCAGTTGATCGTTGAGGGTGACGGTCAGTGTGCGGAAATGCGGGTCGAAGAGCGATGTGGCCGTATTGGCCGCGCCGACTTCCGGAGCCATAGCGACTGCGGCCGTCAGCAGAAAGCCGAGCGTCAACTTTCGGAATAGGGTCATGAGCGGGAGATGAAATCGTGAAGAATGCGGATTCCGTCGCAGATCAATCTGTCGCAGGGTATGGCATTCGGCCCCCCTTTCAGATCGGCGCAGCGCAGGCGGCCGCCCGTCGACTCGCCGAAAAGGCGCAGCAGTTCGCCCGCGCGCTTCATCGACTCCACCTTCGCCGGAGCCTCCGCAGGGAGAGCGAACCCCTGCACGATCGCCATCGCATTGGGCACTCCGCAGAGCTCCTTCATAGCCCCGACGCCCGCTCCCAGGCCCGACGCCGCGCGGCAGGCCGATGCAGAATCAAGGCCTGTGAAATCATCAAAAACCATCAATACGCACTGCGCGCAATTATACCCCTCCTTGCGGAGTTGCATGGCGCGCGAAATGCGGAAATCAATATCGTGAATCATAATGCAAATTTAGCAAAAAATCATATGTCGGCAAATAGCGCAAGCCCGGTCACCACGCGATCGGCTCCCGGCCCGAGGCGTGCAGATACTCATTGGCCTGCGAGAAATGGCGACACCCGAAAAAGCCGCGATAGGCCGAGAGAGGGGAGGGGTGGGGCGCCGTCAGCACAAGATGGCGCTGCGGATCGATCATACTTCGTTTTGCCGCCGCGTCGGCTCCCCAAAGAAGAAACACCACGCCGTTGCGTTCGGCCGCCAGCCGCGCCACAGCCGCCGAAGTGAAACGCTCCCATCCATGAGCCGCATGCGACTTCGGAGAGCCCTCGCGCACAGTCAGAGTCGAATTGAGCAGCAACACACCCTGACGCGCCCAGCGCGACAGATCGCCGTCGGCCGGAGCCGGCGCGCCTGTATCGCTTCCCACTTCCTGAAAGATATTTCTCAGCGACGGAGGGAAAGCGACCCCCGGATTGACCGAAAACGCCAGGCCATTGGCCTGCCCACGCCCATGATAAGGATCCTGCCCCAAGATGACGACCTTCACATCATCAAACGGAGCGGCATCGAAAGCGGCAAACACGCTCCGCGCCGGAGGAAACACAGCGCCCGGATGCGACGCATACTCGCTTCTGACAAACTCCGTCAGCTCCCGGAAATAAGGCTCCTCAAACTCAGTCGAGAGTGCCCGCTTCCATCCCTCCTCAAGGCGGATATTCTCAAGATTCATAGAATTAATTTTGCAGAAAGGAGAAAAAATACTAACTTTGCGGTGTGAACGCGCCGACGCGTGGCGGAAAGCCGTTTGCATCCGCACCCATAGTTCAATGGATAGAATAATGGATTCCGGTTCCATCGATTGGGGTTCGACTCCCCATGGGTGTACTCCATTTTTTCAGCTCATCCGGCGCCTTGGTCGCCGCGATGTCGCCCACATTAAATCAAACGCCGATTTGAAAGAAATATTTTCAAATCGGCGTTTGATTGTATGCCGGGCAGTATAACAAATTAATCCATTTCGCGTTAGAGAGATAGACTCCCGGGGCGGCGACGCCACGGATCTACATGCTAAATAGGTTATAATCCATATAATGAAAATCTCACATCTTTCTTCGGCTATGTCAATAGCTCTGATAGCGGCCTCCCAGGCCCTCGTCCCGATGTCGGTCGCAGCGCAATCGGCATTCGACGCCCGTTTTGTCAACTATCCCGTCTACGCCGGCGACGACCTCGAACTCAAGGTCGACGACTCAGGCACCCACTTCCGCCTCTGGAGCCCCGAAGCCCAGGACGCCGTAGTCATCATCTACGACAACGGCCAGGGGGGCGCCCCCGTAGAAAATATAAAAATGGACCGCGACGCGACAACCGGCACATGGACCGCATCGTCGCCCGAACGCCTGCTCGGCAAATTCTATACGTTCAAAGTGCTCTTCGACGGCAAATGGCTTGACGAAACTCCCGGCGTATGGGCGAAAGCCGTAGGCGTCAACGGTAAACGCGCCGCAATCATCGACCTCGACGCCACCGACCCCGACGGCTGGAGCGCCGACCGAGGCCCGGTTGTAGAAAGCTTCTCCGACGTCATCGTCTACGAAATGCACCATCGCGACTTCTCCCTTCACCCGACATCCGGAATCGCCAACAAAGGCAAATTCCTCGCCCTGACAGAGCCCTTCACAGTGTCGCCCGAAGGCCTCTCCACCGGCATCGACCACCTCAAAGAACTCGGCGTCACCCACGTCCACATTCTTCCCTCCTACGACTACAACTCGGTCGACGAAGCCAACCCCCAGCTCAACCAATACAACTGGGGCTACGACCCGCAAAACTACAACGCCCCCGAAGGATCCTACTCCACCAACCCCTCCGATCCCGCCACTCGTGTGCGCGAGATGAAACAGATGGTCAAGGCCCTTCACGATGCCGGAATCGGCGTGGTCATGGACGTCGTCTACAACCACACGGCTGAAAACGACGGCTCCAACTTCGAGCTGACCGCTCCCGGCTACTACCACCGCCACTGGGACGACGGGCGCTACTCCGACGCCTCCGGATGCGGCAACGAGACAGCATCCGACCGCCAACAGATGCGCGACTACATCGTCAACTCCGTCAAATACTGGGCCGACGAATATCATATCGACGGCTTCCGCTTTGACCTTATGGCAATCCACGACATCGACACGATGAACGAAGTGGCCGCCGAACTCAAGAAGATCAACCCCTCCATCTTCGTCTACGGCGAAGGTTGGACCGCCGGCGACTCCCCCCTCCCCGTAGAGCGCCGCGCGCTCAAAGAGAACGTCAGCAAGATGCAGAACATCGCCGTATTCTCCGATGATATCCGCGACGCCATCAAAGGCCACTACACCAACGCCGAAGACCGCGGCTTCGCCACCGGCAAGCCCGGATCGGAAGAGACCGTCAAGATCGGCATAGTCGGCGCGACGGCTCATCCGCAGGTTGACTATAAAAAGGGAGCCAACTCCAAATTCCCCTATGCCTCCTCGCCCGAGATGATCGTCAACTACATCTCCTGCCACGACGACATGTGTCTGACCGACAAACTTCGCAAATCTATGCCCGAAGAGAGCGACTCCATCCGCCAGGCAGCCGCAAAACTCGCGCAGACCATCGTCTTCACTTCGCAAGGCACACCCTTCATGTTTGCCGGCGAAGAGATCTTCCGCGACAAAAAAGGGGTCCACAACTCCTACAAAAGCCCCGACTCGATCAATGCGATCGACTGGACGCTCAAAGCGCGCAACGCCGACCTCTTCAACTACTACAAAGGGCTCATCGCCCTGCGCAAAGCCCACCCGGCCTTCCGCATGACCGACGCCAAAGAGATCGCCCGCAACCTCGTGTTTGACAAGATCGACTCCTCCAAGACTCCCAACCTGATCTCCTACTCCCTCCGCAACCACGCCAACGGCGACAGCTGGAACGAGATCAAACTCGTGTTCAACGGCAGCTCCGAGCCCCAGACCGTCAAGATCGCCAAAGGCGACTGGAAGATAGTGGCCATCGACGGCAAGATCTCGCCCGACGCCGACCTCGGCGCCACCTCCGGCGGCTCCATGACGATCTCTCCCTACTCGGCGCTCATCCTCGCCCGCGAATGACCCATTCCGGACCGACCCGGCCTGAAAAGCCGCTCAAAAGGCCTGAAAAGGCGCTGAAAGTGGCTGAAAAATAGCCCGCTGTTTTGTCGGCTCGAAAAAAATCGTTAAATTTGCATGCTTTTTGAGCAAAAGCCCGTCCGGTCGGGCCGAGAGAGCCTCGGGCTGACTTTTCGATAAAAGCGCAAAATCATAA
The DNA here is from genome assembly GCA_947175695.1 of uncultured Porphyromonadaceae bacterium. GTDB lineage: Bacteria > Bacteroidota > Bacteroidia > Bacteroidales > Muribaculaceae > Lepagella. The sequence continues at coordinate 9,675 of CAMWNT010000030.1, read as the reverse complement.
TCATTAATCCGATTCCCCAAAAGAGGGAATCAATAAAAATCTCTCATACAGCTATGCATCTTTCAACTGAAGAAAAGAAAGAAATTTTCGCAAAGTATGGCCAGGGCGCTAACGACACAGGCAGCCCCGAAAGCCAGATCGCTCTGTTCTCGATCCGTATCAAGCACCTCACCGAGCACCTCAAGAGCAACCACAAAGACTACGCTACCGCCCGCGCCCTCAAGGCCCTCGTAGGTCAGCGTCGCAGCCTTCTCGACTATCTGATCCGCAAAGACATCAACCGCTACCGCGCGATCATCGCTCAGAAGGAACTCGGTATCCGTAAGTAAGCTTGACATCGTATCGGCGGCCATACACCTGCCGACAAGCAATAAAAAGCGCATGAAGTCCCAGGCTCTCATGCGCTTTTTTTTATGTATAAATCCGGCAGACATCGGATAAATGGTAAAAAAGTTGCATTCCCAACAACAAAAACGGGGGTATGGAATGTTAAAAAGGATGAGAATTGATAAATAATTTGTAAATTTGAAGAATATCCCGGGGGCGACACCACCTTTCATAATGCCCCGGTCAAGCACGAGATATGCGACAATACTCCGATTATAGAATATCAGTCCTTGCGAAAAGGTTGAAATGGCTCCCGACATGGTTCCCGACATTGCTGTGTGGGGCCGCTATACTCTGGTTGACCCTCGCGCCTCATCCCCTGGGCGATCAAAAGCTCCCGATGTTTCCCGGGGCCGACAAAATCGCCCATGCCCTGATGTTTTTTGTATTTACGCTATGTGTCCTCGTCGACACCCTCCATATGCGCCGGTGCCGGCGTCTTCAGCTTCCGATTGTGGCATTAATCTCCTTTATCGGGATGGGCATGGGAGTAGGCATCGAATATCTCCAGGCCGCGATGCACATGGGTCGCAGCTTTGAATTCATGGACATGGCAGCCGACGCCTTCGGCGCGATACTCGCCGGAGCCGTGTGGATATTGATCGACAACGCCTGGCTTAGGCCCGACCCGACAGCACCTCCAAAGATTCCGCTATGAAAAAAGACGACGACAAGAAAACCAACATAACTCCCGAACCCCCCAAGGCAAGCACCGAGGCAAACACCGCGTCGAGCACCGAGGCAAACACCGAGGGCGCCCCGCAGCCTGCCGATGCCGCTCAGGAGTCGGCAACGTCGACACAGCGTCGGAAGCGTCGTGTGTCGCGATGGATCAGCGTGCCCCTGAAAGTGCTCGCGGCCATTGTTATTGTCATCATCCTCATCCCGGTGCTTCTATATGTGCCCCCGATTCAGCGCCGGGTCAAAGATCTGGCATGCTCCGAAGTGAAAAAATCAACGGGAATGGATATCAGCGTCGATCGGCTTCTGCTCCGTTTCCCCATTGATATCAGTCTTGACGGCGTCAGTGTGGTCGAGGCGACGGGCGACACTATGGTCAAAGCCGCAAGTGTCGTGGCGGATGTCAGGCTCCTCCCGCTGCTCAAACTCGACATTGATGTCAAAAAACTCAGTCTGCGCGACGGCTACTACCGGATGGTCTCGCCCGACTCCTCCATGATAATGAAGATTCGCGCCGCACGGCTCGATGTGGCTCCCGGCAGCAAAGTGGAAATCGCCAAAAGCAATATCCTGCTCGACAAAGCCACACTCGGGAATGCCGACGTTGAACTCTATATGAACGTGTGGCGCCAGCAATCCACTCCCAAAGACTCCACCTCCACACCCTTCTATATCGCTCTCAACGAACTCGACGGCAGCGACATCCGCTTCGGAATGTCAATGCTCCCGACGATCGACACTCTGACACTCGACGTCAAGAAAATCCGCCTTCACAACGGCATCATCGACCTCCGCACCAACAACATCACCGCCTCCCTGCTCGACATCGACGGGGGAGCGGCACGCTACATTGCCCCGACTCCCGAATATGTCAAGGCCCATCCCGCTCCGGCTCCCGATCCCGACGCACCCGCATCGGCTCCGATCACAATCAAAGGTGATTCAATAGCGGTCAGCAACTTCGCGGCTATCTACGCCATCAAAGGCGTCACCCCCGCGGCCGGGTTCGATCCCTCCTATGTCGAAGTCAGCGACGTCGGCGTCGGTCTGCGAGGATTCTACAACCGTGCCTCCTCACTCCGACTGCCGATCACACGCCTTGCGGCCCGCGAACGCAGCGGCCTGCAGATCCGCCGCGGCGCCGGCCTCATCGCGCTCGACGAATCCGGCATCAAAATCGACGGCGTCGATATCCGCACGGCCTATTCTTCGATAGCGGCCACAGCCGATCTCCCCTTTGCCCTGATGGAACTCCGGCCCGAAGCGCCCGTCGACGCCCGGATCAACGCCAGCCTCGGAATGCCCGACATCAACGCTTTCATGCCCGCCGCGAAAGCCTACACGGCCGCGCTCGCATCGACTGTCCTTGACGCCCGCCTTGAGGCATCCGGTCGACTCGACAACGTCGATGTCAGCCGCCTCGACCTCACACTCCCCTCCATACTGACGCTCCACGCCAAAGGTCAGGCCGCCAATGCCCTTGACATAAAGAAACTCCGCGCCCGTCTCGACCTCAGCGGCGAAGTGTGGAATCCCGGGCCGATTGAGAGAATAATAGGGCCGCTTCCCTTCAGTGTGCCCGAACTGACACTGCGCGGCACAGCGACTGCCGACTGCATGGACTACACGGCCGACTTCACGCTGCTTACATCCGACGGCGATGTGGCCGGCCACGGCAGCGTCGGGCTCAACAACGAACGCTACAATGCCGACATCGACGTCAGCCGGCTCAACGTCGGCAAATTTATGCCCGATGCCGGAATCGGACTGCTGACAGCTTCAGTCAGTGCTCAAGGCGCCGGATTCAACCCGACGCTTCCCGGCGCATCGACAGAAGCCGACATACATATCAGCTCTATCGAATACAACAAACGGACACTCAGCGATATCCACCTGCGTGCATCGCTGAGCGAACACAACTATGAGGTGGCCATCGACTCGCCCAATCCCGACTTCAATCTCAACGGCCACATCACAGGCTCCCTCTCGCCCGACGAATACTGTGCATCCGGCGATCTGCGGCTCTACGACCTCGATCTTCAGGCGCTCGGACTCAGCGAAGACGTCAACAACGGATCGGCCGACCTCGAATTCGACGTCACGGCCCGTCCGGCGGAATGGCTCTACGACGCGACAATCGACTGCAGCTCCATCATATGGTATCTCCCGACCGATGACATCAACCTCCCCGGAGGACTGCGCGCCCAATTTGTGGCCGAAGCCGAGAGTGTGGCCGCGCAACTGCAGGCAGATGGGGTAGAGGTTGACTTCAACTCCCCGACAGGATTGAAAAACGTGGTCGACGGCTTCTCACGCGCCGCCACCACCGCCATGAGCCAGATCGAAGCCCGCAACCTCGACATCGAAGAGATGCAGGCCCTCATGCCGCGCTTCCGCCTCGACGGCACAGTCAGAGGCAACGGCATACTCTCCGAATTGCTGCGATCCTCCGGAATGACCGTCGATTCAATCGGATTCCGTCTGCAAAACGACTCCATAATTTCAGGTGGCCTCCAGGCCATGAATCTCAACACAGGCAGCTTCGCGCTCGACACAGTCAGATTCGGACTGCGCGAACGCGGCAAACTGATCGACTACCGCCTCCACACCGGCAACCGCCCCGGCAACGGATTCGACGAATTCGCCCAAGTCAACCTCAACGGATATCTCGGCAGCAATCGACTCTCGGCATTCCTGACCCAGCGCAACTCGGCCGGCCACACAGGCTATCGATTCGGTTTCACCGCCGCTGTGGGCGCCGACAGCACCGTCTCCCTCCACTTCACGCCGCTCAACGCGACGATCGCCTACATGCCCTGGAAATTCAACGACGACAACCTCATCGACTATCGCTTCACCGACCGCCACGTGACGGCCAACCTCCAGGCATCAAGCAACGAGAGCAGCATCCTGCTCATGACCGAGCCGCTCGGCGACGGAAAAGGCGAAGATCTCCATCTCAACGTCAAAAACATCCATATCGAAGACTTCCTCAAGATGTCGATGCTCGCGCCTCCTCTGGCCGCCACGCTCAACGGCGATGTGCGCCTCAACTACGACGGAAAAGCGCTCAACGGCAAAGGCGACATCTCTGTGGCCGGACTCAAATACGACAATATGAGCGTCGGCGACTTCGACCTCGGACTCAACGCCGGACTCAACTTTAGCGGTGCGACCGAAGCCGAAGTGGCCCTCAAGATCGACGGCAAGCCAGCGATGTCGCTCTCGACGGTGCTCGAAGACAAAGGATCCGGACTCGAACCGACCACCGTCGACCTCGCGCTGACCCAATTCCCCCTCAAAGTGGCCAACGCCTTCCTCGGGCCCGATGTGGCGCGGCTCAGCGGCTCGCTCAACGGCACGATGACCATGACCGGCTCGCTGACTTCGCCGATGCTCAACGGCAGTATGGAATGCGACTCCGTCGGCGTCTACATCCCGATGATCGGCAGCTCGCTGACCTTCGACAAGGCGCCTCTGAGTGTGGCCGACAATGTTGTGGCATTCAACAACTTCAGCATCTACGGCGCCAATGCCAATCCGCTCGTGATCAACGGCGGAGTCGACGCGGCCGACTTCAACGCCATCAAATTCGACCTCACGGCAAAAGCCAATAATTTCCAGCTAATCAACAACTCCGCCAAGACCGGAAGCGACCTCTACGGCAAACTCTTCCTCACGCTGACGGCCGGAGTCAAAGGCCCCGCAAGCCACTTCGACATCAACGCCGACGTCAATGTGCTCGGCACATCCGACTTCACGTATCAAGTGCCGATGACCGCAGCCAACCAGCTCTCCGGCACATCGACAGAAGATGTGGTCAAATTCGTCAACTTCTCCGACACGACGCAAGTGGCGAAGGCCGACAGTGTGGCCCGGGCCATGGCCATGCGCATCACAGCCAAGGCCACGATCTCGCCCGGAACAGTGGTCAGTGTAGTCATTCCCAACAGCGCTTCCGGTGGAGGAAAAGTGCAGCTCAACCCATCCGGCACGCTCAACTACTTTCAGAACTTCATGGGCGACATGACTCTCAACGGCGAGCTCACACTGGGCAACGGCTATGCCAAATACAAGCTGCCCGTGCTCGGCGACAAGACCTTCGTGTTTGATCCGGCAAGCTATGTGCTCTTCAACGGCAACATAATGAACCCGACCCTCTCCGTAATGGCCACCGACCATGTCAAGGCATCAGTGGTCAACGCCAGCGGCAACAGCTCGATGGTCAACTTCCTCGTCAAACTAAGTGTGTCCAACACGCTTGAAAATCCCAAGGTGGTCTTCGATCTATCCACCGACGACGACCTCACGCTGCAGAACGAACTCCAGTCAATGAGCGCCGACCAGCGATCCACCCAGGCCATGAACCTCCTCATCACCGGCCGTTATCAGGGAAGCGGGCTCAAGACCATGACCGGAAATGTCGGCGAAAACATGCTCTACAGCCTTGTCGAATCGAGTCTCAACAGCCTCGCCTCGAAATATGTCAAAGGGGTCGACCTCTCATTCGGCATCGACCAATACGACACCGCCACCAACGGCCAGCAGGGATCGACCACCTCCTATTCCTATCAGCTCTCCAAATCGCTCTTCAGCAATCGATTCAAGATAGTAGTCGGAGGCAACTACTCAACCGACTCCTCGGCCGACGAAAACCTCACCCAGAATCTCATCTCCGACATATCATTCGAATATATTCTCAAGCAGACAAGCTCGCTGACAATGCTTGTGCGGCTATTCCGCCATGTCGGATATGAAAACATCCTCGAAGGCGAGGTGACATCGACAGGCGTCGGCTTCACGATGCGTCGCCGAATCTCCGACCTCCGCAAACTCTTCACCATCCATTGGGGACATCCCAAGCCGATTGAAGAGACGCCCGACTCCACGGCCGTCGAGCCCCGCGACGCCACGACCGACGCCCTGCGCCGCGCCGCTCAGGCCGACCCCCTGAAGTCCGACAGCGTCAGCTCCGATTCCGCCACCTCTCCCGATGTGGAATCCCGCGACTGAAGTCCCCCCGGACAAGATTCATCCCTCCGGACAATACACATAATCAACCGAATTCCCCAAGCCTATGAGCCTGATCCGAAAATATGCCATAATGATGATCTCCATAGTCGTCGTCGCGACTATGGGGGCATCATGCTCAATGACAAAGAAACTGACCGAGGGAGAGACCCTCTACCGCGGTGTGAAAAAATTCGAGATCAACCCTACCGACGGTGAAAAACTCCCCTCCGAGATGCTGTCTGACATGAAGGCCGCGATCAACGTCGCGCCCAACGGCCCGATGCCATTCATGTCGCCCTACATGACGCAGCCCTTTCCCGTCGGACTCTGGATCTACAACGCCATCCCCGATTCAGCCACCGGACTCAAAGGCTGGATATTCAAACACTTCTCCAGCCGCCCTGTGCTGATCTCCGATGTCAAGGCTCCGGCCCGCGTCGAAGTGCTGAAAGATATCCTCGACAAAAACGGTTACTTCGGTTCGACGACATCCTATGAGATCATCTACGACAAAAAGAATCCCAAGAAAGCCAAACTCGTCTATACGGCCGATGTCAGCAAGCCCTATCTGATCGACTCCATCCAATACCTCCCCGACACAGATCCGCTAAGCCACTTCATCGACTCTCTGGCCCGTAAAAGCCCGTATATGAAGAAAGGCGCGCAATACTGTGTAGATTCACTCTCCGACGAGCGGATACGCATCACCAATTCCCTGCGCAACCGCGGTTATTACTACTTCAAGCCCGAATTCATCGAATTCGAGGCCGACTCGCTGATCACTCCCGGACGCATCGCCATGCGCTACACGCTGGCTTCCAACATGCCCGCTCTCGCACGGCGTGCATATCGCACAGGCAAGATTCAGACCATTCTGCTTCGAAAATCATCCCGCGAACCCGGCACACCTGACACCCTTCAGACTCGACGCGGCGAAGTGATCGTCATGCGTCCGCAGCGGCTTCGCCCCGGATTGATCCCCGGCTGCATCACATTCCGCGACGGTAAGATCTTCTCAGTCCGCAACATGGACCGTACCCAGTCGCGACTCTCGCGCCTCGGCATATTCGGCAATATTCAGATTCAGCCTGTGCCGGCCGATACGAGTGCCGCGAATCCTACGATGGATGTCTACATCACGTGTCAATACGAAAATCCGATGGAGGCCTCGATCGAGGTCAACGCCACATCCAAATCCAACTCATACATCGGCCCGGGAATTATTCTCGGTCTCAGCCACAATAATATTTTCGGCGGCGCCGAACGGCTTTCGCTGCAATTCACCGGAAGCTACGAATGGCAGACAGGACACGGCAGCGACCGAAGTCTTTTCAATAGCTATGAATTCGGCATCAAGGCCTCGCTGGCGTTTCCGCGACTCCTCGCTCCGTCGTTCATCAAGCGCCGCAACTTCGATCTCAACTGGACCACGATCTCTTTGGGAGCCGACCTGCTCAATCGCCCCCACTTCTTCAAGATGGCCGAATTCAATGTCGGACTGAGCTATGAATGGCATCCTACGCGAAATGTGCTCAACCAGCTGACACTCTTCAAGCTGGCTTACACCAAGCTGATGCACACCACTCCCGAATTCGACTCCATCATGCAGCAGAATCCGGCCGTGGCTCTGAGTTTTCAAAGTCAGTTTATTCCGCAGCTGAGCTACACCTATACTCTCGACAAATTCCTTGAGCGCGAGCAGATCAACGGCATCAACTTCACGGCGACATTCACCGAAGCCGGTAATCTTTTCGATGTCATCTATAAGGCGTGTGGCGTCAAAGGCGAGAAAAAACTTTTCGGCACTCCCTTCTCGCAATTCATCAAAGGGCAGGCGCAGCTCATCTACAGCCGCCGGCTGATCCGCGGCTCCGATCAATGGCTTGTGTCGCGAATATTGATAGGAGCCGAACATGCTTACGGTAATTCGCGGGAGGTGCCTTATGCAGAGCAATTCTGGATAGGCGGGGCCAATTCGATCAGAGCGTTCACGGCGCGATCGATCGGCCCGGGCAGCTATCATGCGCCCGGAAATCTCGAAAACGGCTATTTCGACCAGACCGGTACGTTCAAGCTCGAACTCAACACCGAATATCGCTTCCCGATAGTCAGTGTGCTTCACGGAGCGGCCTTCATCGACTGCGGCAATATCTGGCTTCTCAAAGACGATCCTCAGCGACCGGGAGGCACGCTTCGCGGAAAGACATTCTTGCGCGATCTGGCTCTCGGCACAGGTGTCGGTCTGCGTGTCGACATCGGTATGCTCGTGCTCCGCGGCGATCTCGGCTACGGCTTGCATACCCCCTACAGCAACGGCACCGGCCACTACTTCAATGTGCGCTTCAAAGATGCCTTCGCCTTCCATCTTGCGATAGGCTATCCATTCTGACGCGTAACCAACTTACTGCGACATGGCTTTTTTACCAAGAGAACGAGTGGGGGTGATTGTGGTGGCGTGCATTGTGGGGGTAGGTCTCTGCATCGGGCCGCTGGCCGACAGGTTCGGTTGTCGTCGCGTGCCGGAAGTGGCGACGGCGGAGGTGGCGTCGTCCGACAGCGTCAGGATCGAGGCCGACAGCATGGCGACAGCTTCAGCGGAGAGTGTCGATACGGCCGACATGTGGGGCAAACGCAAATTCCTTCCGGCGGCAGAGCGTAGCGAAGCTCATCGTCAGAGCGATTCGATCAGGAAGCGTCAGCGACTTGACAGCGCGGCGCTCCGGAAGTCCTCCTCAACGCGAGAAAAGCGGAGGCGATCGAATGCCCCGAAAGACCCTCAGCGTCGTTCGCTTCGCGACGAGACGCTCTGACGCATTCCGGATTCGATATCTTCCCGCGTTGATGTCATTCCTATGGCTAATGTGTCGAGGTGAAAATTTACGATTGACTGCCGTGCAACATATCTCTGCGACACAACCTCACAATGAATGTTAAAAAGCGCGTTGAGGGCGAACAACCGTCGCTCTCTCCTCGTTTTAAAGGCAGATAGAGGAAATCAACGTAGAGGTATAATAACGGTTCCCATGGCGCGAAGCCATGCTGTTGATCGAAAAGACCTTGAAATGACGATAAGCGTCACATTCATTATTGCGACCAACTTTTACACGACGCCCCGGCAGCCAAAATTCAGAGGCTGCCGGGGCGCAACAATTGTATCCGTTTTCTTCACAGATGTGTATTGACAGACAACGCCGCTGAGAGACGGGTGCTCTCGGCGGCGTTGGTGTGGGGTATATGGGGAGCCCTGCGGGCTCTGTGGGGATCAGCGGTTGGCGCGTTTGCGCTCGGTTTCGTCGAGGATGATCTTGCGGAGACGGATGTGGTTGGGTGTTACCTCTACGTATTCGTCCTCTTTGATGTATTCGAGGGCTTCTTCGAGCGAGAAGACCACCGGCGGGACGATCTTCGCTTTGTCGTCGGCACCCGAAGCGCGCATGTTGGTCAGCTTCTTCGACTTGGTGACATTGACCACGATGTCGTTGTCTTTCGCATTCTCGCCGACCACCTGCCCGGCATAGACCTCCTCCTGCGGGAAGATAAAGAAGCGGCCGCGGTCCTGAAGCTTGTCGATGGCGTAGGCATAGGCCGTTCCGG
>CAMWNT010000029.1 GCA_947175695.1 uncultured Porphyromonadaceae bacterium | reverse complement strand
AGATACTGAAGAAGCGAGGGATTTTTGAGAAACGGCGTTTTGTCAAGGAAGTCGCAGAACTCTTTGAACAGGTCAATGACCAGCACATCCAGATAGTTCATCGGACGCGACAGGTCAACCTTGAAGTCGTGAATCTGTTTGCGTATGTCATATTCCATATCCGCCGGATACTGGTAGATAAAATAATTGTAAAACAGGTCGCCATTCTCGGGATCTTGGAACCCGGGGCTATTCAGTTTCTCATCGAGTTCTTTGATAGTCACCTTTGTTCAAATTTTAATTATCAAATAGAAAATAGAAATTCTACTTCACATTTTGAATTATCAAATAGGAATTTGTATCAGAACTGCATTTCTAATTTCTAATTTCTATTTTCTATTTTTGATTTGAAATTTGCAATTTGATATGGGGCGAGGAAGCAGGCTTCCAAAAACCACGGCTCACCAAATCTGAAATAGAAGTCGGCATTGCCCGGCTTGAGCTGAACAAGTTTTCCTTCACGGTTCATCATACCGCATTTGCGTAGCATGGAGAGGTAGGCACTTGCAACCTTGGATTTTGTACTCTCAGACCATGAATCTACAAATTCATCCTTAGCCGCAATTTCGTTCATTTCCATTGCCAAATCCTGAAGGTCTATGGTCCGGCTGACAGAGTTCCACTTCTTGATAGCCACATTTATCTGAAAATCAAACAGGATTTTATATGTCTTCAAAATCACGAACAGAAGGGCTATTCTACGGTCGTCCTCATTCATAGCCTGATAGTCCTCCCAGAAAGCCGGAGGCATAACATCGAAGCGACGTTTGATTTCAAGAATAGCCTTGCTCCTTGACTTCTCAGCATTGATGTGAAGAATACGGTTGTTTACCAACTCGTCCTTCACAAGAGCCTCCCGGTCAGGAGATTTAAGCAATGGCAATAAGGCGTCAGTTTCCTCAAACAGGAAGCCGCCGCCGGTTATAGCCGCACTATATGGTGAGTTACCTCTTCTCATATCTAATTTCAGGGCAATGGATTGGCAAATAATTCGCCAATTTCAACTTCGAGCAATTTGGCAATTCTGACTAAAGTCTCGACACCCGGCTGGGCTGAGTTGGTACACCATTTCGAGACTGTAGCAGGATCCTTGTCAAGTTGCTCGGCAAGCCATTTATTGGTTTTCCTTTTCTCGGCAAGGACTACTTTCAATCGGTTGATATTTCTATTTCCCATTGCGTTCGTTATTGCGTTTTGGGCAAAATTAATGAATATTTACATAATAGCCAAATGTAAGCCTAAAGAATGCTGATAATTAGAAACATAAATTTCGCATATTAATGTTATTGAAAATTTACGATATGTAGGCAGATCGCAGATAGTCAGCAAACTAATCGACGCAACTTACCGGATGGTATCGCGCTAACGCCCTCGCTACATGTCGCAAATTTTCAACAAATTACGAGTATATTTACTTTTAACCTTCTTTCACTCGAAGAGGATTTTCGTGGGGCAGATCGGCGCCGGGCGGAGGGTCAAGGGGTGTTGTGGAGGATGATGAGGGTGAGGGAGGCGAGCAGGAGGAGGAGGGCGACGGCGAGCGCGGGACGGTTGACGTTGAGCTCGCGGTGGGTGAAATTGTTGACGTTCAACAGGCGACCGTGGTTGACGTGGATGGCGACAGCAGCCATAACGACGCCGGCAAGCCACAGCACAAGCGGCCACTCCCCGACTTCAATCTCCAGCGATTCGCCGGCTATCCGGTCGAGCAACCAATACATCTTCTCAGGCAACCACTCCAAAATTCGGGCTCCCCACTCGGGCGCGATCCCGAGTGTCGATAGTAGTATGTAGACAATGCCTGAAATCATGTAGGCCGGTAGCAATGGCAATATCAACATATTGGCCGGCAAAAACCGAAGCGCCACCGTGCCGAAGTGATAGCCTGTGATGATCCATGTGACGCCTGTGGCGATCAGTGTCGAGAGCACAAGTCCGCAGATTTTGTAGGTGGCGGGGTGCATGCGATGGTCGATCGGATTCAGAGGCGACGCAAACAGCGAGAGTGCGGCCACACTCGTGAAGCTAAGTTGCAACCCGACGTCAAACATTGCCTCGGGCCATATAATCAGTATGAAAAGTGCGGCATAGCATGTAGCGCCGAACGCCTGCCTGTGGCGCTGCAGACTCCACGCCGTCGCGGCGAGGGTCAGCATCACTGCGGCTCTGACTGTAGAGAATGCACTTCCTGTCACAAACACAAACACCCATATTCCGGCCACCACTGCCGCATATCGCCACGACCTTCCGATCAGAAACTGAAAAGGACGAGTCAGCAGAAGCAACACCGCCGCAAGTATGCCGATATGCATCCCGCTGACGGCCAACACATGGATCACTCCGGCATTGCGCATCAATGCGATATGCTCACGGTCGATCGCCGTGCGGTCGGCCACAAGCAACGCCAACATCAACGCTCTCCCCTCCTTGCCGAGTCCCGAGCGCTCGATGTTTATGCGAAGGGTCTCGCTCCATTGGGCAAACAGCGTGGTCGGCGATCCGTCACGCCCGACCACCTCCGCTTTCCCTCCGCGCACAATCGAAGCCGTATACTGTCGGCGCGCATAGCGGAAGAGAGTACGATTCTCCAATTCCGACTCGAAACGAACGATGTCGCCCGCATGCCACACACTCTCGGCGGATGCGAAGAGTGTCACATCCCCTCGTTCCCGAACTCCGTTGATCGTATGGAGTTGAACCGTGTACATCTCCACCGACGTCAATGTGCGCCGCGACGCGACGACCCCTTCGACAACATATTTTTGCCCCGATGCAGGGGTGAAGTCCGATGCCGGTTGCATTGTCGTGTCAAACGCACCGATAGTCATCATCATAGCCACAGCCCACACCGTGATTATCCGCGACATCACCACGATTTTTTCCGGACGCCGATCATAGCGCGCCGCATAAAAGCGCAACGCAATTGCGGCGGCCATCAGAAGTGCAACCAACTGAATGCCACCGCAAATATATCCGAGCAGTGCGCCTGCCGTAAATCCGAGAAGAAGCAAAAATGCGTTCATGCCATCACCCGACTATTTCCGACCGGGGCGATGAGGATCGACCGTTTCGGCATTGATAAATCGTGCCGGCGGCTCACTCTTGGACGCACCGACTGCGGGCGCCGCGCCCGATGATTGACGTATGGCCGACCCGGCCGACGCCGGCAATGCCCCGGACTGAGGTGTCGACGCCGACGACTGAGAGCCGAGTGCCTCCTGCGCTATCGGTTGCGTCCTGACAACGCGCTTGGCCGGCGGAGTCAGCAACCGCTGCATCCTGAATCCGAGATATGCCACCGAGTCATAAGGCTGATGAGCAAGCGAGATACTGTCGGCCCACACAGGCAACTGCCGGGCTTCGACAATAATCGAGCCATAGACTCTCGAGGGTGTGCGCGACGTATCGGCGATGACCTGCAGCGATGCGCTTCGCTTACCGGCTATTTCGATACGACTGACTGACGATGTGCCGTCAGTGTAATCCACGCCCAGCATCACATCTCCCTCCGTGTCGCTGCTGAGATGCATCTTCCATTCGAGACGATCACCCTTCGCTATCGAAGTGCCGGGCAATGAGAACACGAGCGAATTGCCACGCGCCGCAGGCGAGAACATGACGAGTTTCGGAAGATTCCAGATATCGTTTTCGACATCTCCCCCTCCCGTCGGCGACACTTTCGCCCGGCTCTTCGCCACGCGCCGCTCCACTCTGTCGTAGAGCTTATAGTAGTCGTCGAGGTTTCGGGCATACCATGCATAAGTGCTGTCAAGAGTGGCGTGGTCGATGCCGTGACGGCGGAGCACAGCCTCTCCGAGAGTCGCTCTGACGCTGTCGGGCAACTGACGCGCGTTGCCTGTCTGATTATATGCGTCGGCCAACAACAGATCGGTCATCAGACTCTCCATTTCGGAGTCTGACAACACACCGTCGGGCCTGTCGCTACATCCGACAAGCATCCCCGCTACAGGCACTACCCACGCTACTGCGCGCCTTAGCGCCCTGCGGCGCATCATATTTCCCGAATCTCGTAAATTCACTTTATCTTGCAGATTCCACACTCTTCCCCTTATCGCTCTCCTTTTCCGCAAAAAGCAGATTGAAAGCCATCGAGGCATCGTGGGAATAAAATATCAGAAGAAGGATCACTCCGATCGTGATCGCCGAATCCGCTATATTGAAGATATATTGGAAAAATTCAAAGTGACGTCCACCGATCACGGGTATCCACTCGGGCCAGGTGAATTCAAAGAGCGGGAAATAGAGCATATCCACGACTCTTCCCTCAAACCACCCCGCATATCCCTGATGCGGAAACAGCTCGGCTACGGCCGGAGGATAGGGATTGTTGAAAATCTCGCCATAGAACACGCAGTCAAAGATATTTCCCGCCGCTCCGGCAATTATCAGTGCAAAAGCCACGAAGAAACCTGTACGCAGACTCCGGTCGCACATCAGTCGACGCATCGCCCAGCAAAAGAACACTACAGCCAGGATGCGCCCGAAAGTCAGCACATACTTGTTGAACCATTCTATGCCGAAGGCAAATCCGTTGTTCTCGATGAATTTCAGATGAAACCATGATGTCAGCGGCAGATCCTCGCCAAGATAGAAATTCGTCTTGACCCAGATCTTAAGCCATTGGTCGGCCACTATGACAAGGGCGATTATGATGCCGACAAGCCAGCCGAGATTCAGCATCCGGCCGGCCTGTCGGTTATTGTCATTGACTTTAGTCATTGCGAGTCGTCTCACTTGGATTTTTCAACCTTGGCGTTGACTGCGAGTCCGTCGATATCAAGTGGTTCGCCATCCTCCATTCCGGCGATCAGCACCAGACTGTCGGCAAGCACCTGCCCCTTGATATAATCGCCATAGGCTGCGACCGCCTCGCGAACAGCCTCGACATCGGAGAGCGCGACATTGACGCGATCGGTGATTTCGAAGTCTGACGCTTTGCGGATGTTCTGTATGCGGTTGACGAGCTCACGGGCCATGCCCTCGTTTTTGAGCTCGGGAGTGACTGTGATGTCGAGCGCCACTGTGACACTGCCCTCATTTGCCACCTGCCAGCCCGGCACATCCTCCGGAATGATCTCCACATCCTCGAGCGTCACTACCGGTGCGCCCTCGATGTCGGAGAATACGAAGCTGCCGTTCTTCTCAAACTCGAGAATATCTTTCTGCTCCATGCCGGTGATGGCCTTGCCGAGCTGCTTCATGACCTTGCCATATTTCGGGCCGAGCTTCTTGAAATCGGCCTTCACTCGCTTCACAAGACCGCTCTCTTCATTGTCGACCACATTGACATTCTTCACATTGATCTCGGCCGCAATCAGATCCTTCACAGCCATGAAGGCCTCTTTCTGCGCCTTGTCGGCTGCCGGGATAAGAAGTGTCATGAGCGGCTGGCGCACCTTCAGATTCACCTTGCGGCGAAGGGCGAGCACATTCGAAGTGGCCACCTGCGCCAGACTCATCCGCTCCTCAAGCGCGCCGTCGATCAGCGACGTGTCGGCTTCGGGGAATCGCGCCAGATGCACCGATGCATACCCCTCACCTTCCTGCGCCGGCGCAGTCAGATCGCGCCAGAGACGATCGGAGAAGAAGGGGGCGAAGGGCGCCATCAGTCGCGCCACAGTCTCCAGACATGTGTAGAGAGTCTGATATGCCGCCAATTTGTCGGCATTCATCTCGCCGCCCCAGAAGCGCTTGCGATTGAGGCGCACATACCAGTTGGAGAGATTGTCGCCTACAAACTCCTCGATAGCGCGGGCCGCGCGGGTCGGCTCGTAATCGTCGAGAGATTCGGCCACAGTCTTCACCAGCGAGTTGAGAAGCGAGAGGATCCAGCGGTCGATTTCGGGACGCTGTGCTACCTCCACCTGCGGCTCGGCGCCGGTGAAACCGTCGAGATTCGCATATTGAGCGAAGAATTTATATGTGTTGTAGAGAGTTGCAAACAGCTTGCGGCTTACTTCGGCCACACCCTCTTCGTCGTATTTCAGATTGTCCCAGGGCTGAGAGTTGGAGATCATATACCATCTCACGGGGTCTGATCCGAAGCGTTCGATATTATTGAAGGGATCGATCGCATTGCCCAGTCGCTTCGACATCTTGTTGCCGTTCTTGTCGAGCACAAGTCCGTTGGAGATAACGGCCTTATACGAGATCGAGTCAAACACCATTCCGGCGATAGCGTGGAGCGTGAAGAACCATCCGCGGGTCTGGTCGACACCCTCGGCGATGAAATCGGCGGGATAGACATCGCCCGAGTCAAGAGCCTCTTTATTCTCGAAGGGATAATGGATCTGGGCATAGGGCATCGCGCCGGAATCGAACCAAACGTCGATCAGGTCGGTCTCGCGCTTCATCGGTCGGCCGGTGGCGCTTGTCAGTATGATTTCGTCGACATAAGGACGGTGAATGTCAAAGCGATCATAGTTCTCCTTGGAGTAATCGCCCGGCACAAATCCTTTCTCCTTAAGCGGATTCGAAGCCATAAGACCGGCTGCGACACTCTTTTCGATTTCATCATAGAGCTGCGCGTAGCTGCCGATGATGATCTCCTCCGTGCCATCCTCGGTGCGCCATATCGGGAGCGGAGTGCCCCAATAACGGCTGCGCGAGAGATTCCAGTCCTGAAGGTTTTCGAGCCACTTGCCGAAGCGCCCGCTGCCCGTCGATGCCGGCTTCCATTTGATCTGACCGTTGAGTTCGATCAATCGGTCGCGAGACGCGGTGGTGCGGATAAACCAGCTGTCGAGCGGATAATAGAGCACCGGCTTGTCAGTGCGCCAGCAATGCGGATAATTGTGAGTATGCTTCTCGATGCGGAAGGCCTGGCCGTCGCGCTTCATCTCCATGCAGAGCACAATGTCGAGGTTCTCCTCCGACGAAGCCGCCTTCTCATCATATTTGCCATCCTTGTTGAAGCGGGGATCGTAGGCGTTCTTCACATAGTCGCCGGCATGGCGCAAGTAAAGCTCCGTGTCGACACACTTCTCGACAAACTGCGGAGCGCACTCCTCGAGCGAATAATACTTACCCTGAAGATCCACCATCGGACGAGTCTCACCCTTTGCATTGATCACAAAGAGCGACGGGATATCGGCGGCTTTCGCCACTTTTGCGTCGTCCGCACCGAAAGTCGGGGCGATATGCACAATGCCTGTGCCATCTTCTGTCGTCACGTAATCACCGGGGATCACGCGGAACGCGCTATCGGCCAATTCCACAAACTTGAAATTACCGGCCTCAAACACCTTCGAGGGATCGGCTTCAGCGGCCTTAACCACATATTCCGGAGAATGGCCGTCGAGCTTCTCGCAAGGCTTGATCCATGGCATCAGTTGCGAATAACGCATGCCGACCAGGTCGGCGCCGGTCCATTTGCCGACGATCTCGTAAGGGATCACCTTATCGCCCTTCTTATAATCGGCGAGGGGGAGCTTGGCGCCGTCGGCCTTGAAATAAGAACCGACGAGGCACTCCGCCATCACTACAGTGATCGGCTCGCCCGTATAGGGATTGTAGCTGCGCACTGCGACATAATCGATCTTCGGACCGACGCAGAGGGCCGTGTTCGAAGGAAGAGTCCAGGGAGTTGTGGTCCATGCCATGAAATAGGGCTCGCCCCATCCGGTCATCTTCTCTTTCGGATCCAGCATACGGAAAAGCGCTGTCGCAGTGGTGTCCTTCACATCGCGATAGCAACCGGGTTGATTCAACTCGTGGGTCGACAATCCGGTTCCGGCTGCCGGGGAATAAGGCTGGATTGTATAGCCTTTAAAGAGATAACCCTTCTGATAAAGCTGCGCGAGCAGCCACCAGAGAGTTTCTATATATGCGTTGTCGTAGGTGATATAGGGATTGTCGAGATCCACCCAATAACCCATGCGGCGAGTCAGATCGGTCCATTCACGGGTGTATTTCATCACCTCCTCGCGGCAGGCGCGGTTGTAGTCGTCGACACTGATCTTGCCGCCGATATCCTCCTTAGTGATACCGAGCGACTTCTCGACGCCGAGCTCCACCGGAAGTCCGTGGGTGTCCCAGCCGGCCTTGCGCTTCACGTGGAAGCCCTTCATCGTCTTATAACGGCATATAATGTCCTTGATCGAACGAGCCATTACGTGATGAATGCCGGGCATACCGTTGGCGGAAGGGGGGCCTTCGTAGAATACAAACGAGGGGCACCCTTCGCGTACGCTCATGCTCTGTTCGAACAGGGAATTCTTTTCCCAGTCGGCAAGCACTTCCTTATTGATCTCTGAAAGATTTAGCTGCTTGTTGCGTTCTTGGAATTTTGCCATAATAAATGATGTGGGTTATTTTTTCATGCCGCCCTTCAATCCGCCTTTCGCTCCACCCTTCAATCCGCCTTTCATGGCGAAGATGTTGTGGGAGTATGTGAAAGTCTTGCGATCTGTGTCGCGTTTCCGACGGATTGCGAGCTGCACGAGTCGGTCCATAAGTTGTGGGAATGTGATACCGGTCGCTTCCCAAAGATAGAAGGAAAGCGATCCCGGGATTGTGTTGATCTCGTTGACATAGATGTTGCCGTCGGCTTCGTCGATCATGACGTCGATGCGGCTGACACCATGACACCCGAGCACACGGAATGTCTCGGCCGCCATATGGCGGATCTTCTCCGACACTTCGTCGGGCAGTTCGGCCGGTATGCGCTTCGCGCTCGCCTGCATGCCGCTTTCGGTCTTGGTGCCTCCCATGTATTTGTCTTCATACGAAAGGAAGTCGCCGCTCTTGATCGGTTCCTCGCAGACACTGCTCTGATGGTCGTCGACATCGCCGAGCACACTGCAGTTGATCTCTTTGAGGCGATCGATGCAATGCTCCACAATCAAACGCTGCGAGAATTTCTCGGCGTTGTCGATCTTGGCGATCAGCTGTTCGCGATCGGATGCTTTGCCGATTCCGACGCTCGACCCGAGATTGGCAGGCTTGACAATGACGGGATAGCCGAGCTCTTTCTCCACACGCTCCACTATCGCGTCGCGGTCGGAGAGCCATTGCTTGTCGGTGAACCACACGTAATCCACCACCGGGATACCCTCCGAACGAAGGATCATCTTCATCGTGATCTTATCCATGCCGTTGGCGCTTGAAAGAGTGTTACACCCCGCAAAGGGGATGCCGATTGTCTCGAGCACGCCTTCGAAGATGCCGTCTTCGCCGTTGGTGCCGTGAAGCACGGGCAGCGCCACATGAAGCTGAGCCAGCGGCGCGTCGGATTTTGTAAAGAATCCCTTCCGGCGAACGGGATAAAGATTATAGTCGCCATAGACGGGGCGCATGTAGACTTCAGTCGCCTTCGCCTCAAGAGAGTCGAGGTTCTTGTAGTTGTTGATGTCAAGCAGTGCGTCGCCTGTCAGCCAATGCCCCTTCTTGGTGATATAAATCGGTATTATGTCGTATTTCTCCTTATCCATCGCGGCGATTGCCTGAAGGGCGGACAGCACACTTATCTCATGCTCCACCGAACGGCCGCCGAAGAAAACACCTACATTTGTCTTCATTTCAAACACAATTAATGTCGGCATTCTGCAAAAGCAGAGCCGAAAAACATATGCAAATTTAGCCAAAAATCTTTAAATCTGCAAATCATAACATGCCGTGAGCAGGATTTGATTTATCCTAATCAACACAGTCAGCACCTCGGGTGGACGAACCGCCTTCGGATTGAGTCATCCATCTTGGCGGAACGTCTGAATATCGGCCCGTTCCACATTAGGGCTGATCGCGAATCTCAGAGTTCCCACATGGCTGTCATTCTGCAATTTAACTCGGATCGGTCATCCCTATACAGCAGATGTGTCCTGTTTCGGCAATCAGCGCATCGTAATTTTGAGATGTCAATCCGGAAACATATAAACATGCAAACAACTTATCGCAAAAAACTTTTATCGACATTGCCACTCATACAATAGCCTGCCGTCGTCAATCGCTTTGACAATCGCAAGCCATATGCCGGGCTATGCCGGGCAATATGCAGTCAATATTTGTCGGGATAGTGAAAATTTACTATCTTTGCATTCTATAAAGGACGCGCAACGCGTCTGCGCCCGCATGAGTAGCTATAGATCTGACAGACGTCAGGCCCAACGCCTGACGCATCTTTCGCCGGAGCCTTGATGCGGGATTATGATTCATCAAAATGAGTTTCACTTATGGCAAATTTTCGTCTCGAGGGGCTTGGTGTAGCGCTCGTCACACCCTTCAAAGCCGATAAATCAATCGATTTCGGCGCATTAGGCCGCCTCGTGGATTTTCAGATAGGTTCAGATGTCGATTTCCTTGTCGTGCTCGGCACTACGGGCGAAACCCCGACTCTCTCGGCCGATGAGCAGCAGCAGGTGATCAATTTCATCCGCAATCGTGTCAATGGCCGTCTGCCGCTCGTGCTTGGACTCGGCGGCAACAACACGATGGGCATCGTAGAGCGTCTCCACAAAGAGGATCTTTCCGGATTCTCGGCTATTCTGTCGGTGGTACCCGCCTACAACAAGCCGTCGCAAGAGGGCATCTATCGTCATTATGCCGAAATCGCCGGCGCAAGTCCGCTCCCCATCGTGCTTTACAATGTGCCCGGGCGGACAGGAGTCAACATGAATGCCGCGACAACCCTGCGCCTTGCCCACGATTTCCCCAACATCATCGGCGTCAAGGAAGCTTCGGGCAATTTTGTGCAGATCGAGGAGATCATCAAAAACAAACCGGATCATTTCGAAGTCATCTCCGGCGACGACGGCATCACATATCCGTTGATGACGCTCGGCGCCAAGGGCGTCATATCCGTCATCGGCAACGCATTCCCGCGTGAATTCAGCAGAATGGTCAGAAAATGCCTCAAAGGGGATTTCAAGGGGGCTCTCCCTCTACATTTCCAGTTTACCGAACTTTTCAATCTCCTTTTCGTCGACGGCAACCCGGCCGGAGTGAAATGCACGCTGAACGCACTCGGCATGATCGAGAATGAACTGCGTCTGCCACTCGTGCCTACCCGACTCAGCACCAACGAAAAAATACATTCTATAATCGAGAAATTCGAAGCGGCCGACTGAACTGTCAGCCCGAGATATCCCCGGCCGCAACGGGCCGATATCCGACAATGATCGACAAAGCGACTGTACAAAGGATAAAAGACACTGCCAACATCGTTGAAGTCGTCAGCGATTATGTGCATCTGACAAGGCGGGGTTCCAATTATATGGGACTCTGCCCTTTCCATAATGAGCGTACTCCTTCGTTCTCCGTCAATCCCCGACGCAATATCTGCCGCTGTTTCTCTTGCGGCAAGGGGGGATCGCCCGTCAATTTCCTGATGCAGAAGGAGAATATCTCTTATTACGACGCCCTTAAGCAGCTCGCTAAAAAATATGGAATCAAGGTCGAGGAGCGGGAGCTGACCCCGGAGGAACGACGCCTCGCGACCGAACGCGAAGGCCTGCTCATAGCCGCCGAAGCGGCCATGAGGCACATGGAGAGCGACCTCCTCAACGATGAAGAGGGCCGGTCTGTCGGCCTCGCCTATCTATATCACCGCGGTGTGACCGACGAAGCCGTCAAGGCCTTCCATCTCGGATATGCGCTCGACCGACCGACCGCGCTGACCGATCGCATGCTGCATCAGGGTTTCGACCTCGATACGCTACGCAAGCTTGGAATCACCGGCGAGGGGCGCAACAGCGGTAATTACGACAAGTATCGCGGCCGCGTCATTTTCCCGATCATGAATTCATCGGGCAAAACCGTCGGCTTCGGCGGTCGCGATTTGAAAGGCACATCCCCGGCGAAGTATATCAATTCGCCGGAGTCGGTGCTCTATCGCAAAAACAATGAGCTTTACGGCATCTTCCAGGCCAAAAACGAAATAATTCGCCAAGACCGTTGCTTCCTCGTGGAGGGCTATCTCGATGTCATCTCGATGTGGCAGTCGGGATTGAAGAATGTCGTAGCTTCTTCCGGCACTGCATTGACCGACGGCCAGATCGCGATGATCCATCGCTTCTCGTCGAACATCACTCTGCTCTACGACGGCGATGCCGCAGGCATCAAGGCCGCCCTTCGAGGCATCGACATGCTGCTCAGCCACAAAATGAAAGTGTCGGTGCTCCTCCTCCCCGATGGCCATGACCCCGACTCTTTCGCACGCGCCAACACGCCGGAGGATTTCCGCTCATATGTCGATCAACATTCCACAGATATAATCCGCTTCAAGATGGATGTGCTGCTGAAGGATGTCGGCGACGACCCGCAGAGAAAGGCGGCGGTGGTGCAGAGTGTCGTCAATTCGATAGCATGCATTGAGGAAGGAGTGGAACGCACGATCTACATCGGCGAGTGCGCCCGAGTGATGCGCATCGATGAGGCCGCAGTTGCTTCGGCTGTCGAGACGGCCCGATTCAAGATCGTAGAGCAACAGCGCCAGGATCGCCGTCGCAGGATGGCAATGCGCGATTTCCCTGTCGGCGACGAGAGACAGGCCGGTCAAACCACGTCCCCCGCGACTCCGACCGACGGCACTCCCACACCGACTCCGAATCCGACAGATACTCCCCCTGCCGGAAGTTCGGCGCAGCCGCAAGGCGCAACCACGCCGTCAGCCACTAAGCCCGATGCCGAGCGCGAGGCGACCATATCCGCCGAACTGGTCAAAACCATCGACAGTCAGAACCGCCGCACAGCCAATCCTCTCTTCCAGGTCGAACACCGCATGATCGAGCTGATTGTCAAATTCGGCTATATCCAATATGTCGCTCCGAAGGAGCCGACAACTCCGGATAACTCTGACAACAACCAGCCACAAAACCGACCCGAACCACAGGTAGCCGACAATTCCGGTGCCGACGATGACGGCTACTATCCGATCATCGACTTCATCAACGACGAACTGGAAGCCGACAAAATCGGCTTCACCGACCCCTCTTTTCAAAAAATATTCACCACTCTCCTCGATGGCGTCGACGATTTCCTTGAAGCCTACGAGCAAAAAATTGCAGAAGTCGAATCTCGACAAAACGAACGACTCGAACAAAGTCGGGCCGAAATCGCGGCTTCATCGTCGACTATCGCCGATATCGAACGCGCCGAGCGAAAGCTTAACGAGCAAATGCTCAAGGAGCGCGATGCGGAACTCCGCGAGTTCGCCCGCTACTATCCGGGCGACATACTCGTCAACCACGAAGATGGCGACATCCGAAACGTAGCCACCGACATCGTCAGTGAAAAATACGTGCTCTCCACAATCTTCACAAAAGCGGGCACAAAAGCGCCCGACGAGGAAGAATCGAAAGCAGTGGTCAGAGCGCTGACTGAATGGAAGAGTGAAGTGATCAACCTGATGGTCAGAGATGCGATCAATGAAATGAAGATCTTCAACGACGCTCTCTGCGATGGCGATTTCACGGAAGTCGAGCGCCATGCAGGCCATCCCGTGACAGCCTCGGAATGCATGGAAATGCTGGCCGATGTGCAACGCCGCATCAACAGTCTTATGGCAATTCGCTCCAAAGCCGCCCGCAACACCGGCGACCGTATCCTTTCTCCCCGCGACCGATAGGCCGCCCCCTATCTTGCTATCTACCGAACGGCGTGATTTTAATCCGATTAAAGCAACGCCGTTTGCAACATACCCAGCTAACCTATGGATAATATAACAACAGCCAACTCTCCGGCCACCGAACCGATTCTCAAGGTCGAGAATCTGACCAAGTTTTTCGGTAGTAAAAAGGCCCTCGACAATGTGAGCTTCACTGTCGAGCGAGGCTCTATCTGCGGAGTGCTCGGACCTAACGGCGCAGGCAAGACAACCCTGCTGCGCATCATCAACGGCATCATGGTCAACGACAAAGGATCGGTCGAGATCGCCGGACTTCCCGCGTCGCTCGCCGCATCCCGACAAATCGGCTACATGCCCGAAGAACGCGGCCTTTACGACAAAATGCGTGTCGATGACCAGATCATGTATTTCGGCCGTTTGAAAGGGGGCGACAAAAAGCAGCTCCGCAAGGTGATGGATGAATATCTTGAACTCTTTAACCTGACGGCCGATCGCCGCCGACGCGTCAAGGAGCTCTCGAAAGGAAATCAGCAGAAGGTGCAGATCATCTCGACTCTCGTACACGAGCCGGAACTTGTCATCCTCGACGAGCCGTTCAGCGGCTTCGATCCCATCAACGGCCAGTTGCTGCAGGAACTTATCAGCCGACTCCACGACCGGGGTACGACAATAATGCTTTCCTCCCACAATATGCCTGCGATCGAGGAGATGTGTAGCGACATCGCCCTTATCAACAAGGGACATCTGCTCGTCAAAGACTCGATCGAAAATATCAAAGAGGCCAATAAAGACAATTCCCTAATCCTGACCACCGACAGCGAGCTTTCGCTCCCGATGATGACCGACACCGGCACCATCGACTCGATCACGCCGGTCAAAACGATCAATTGGCGCAAGGGATTCGCCTATAAAGTGGTGAAGAGTGAAGGGAAGTCGAATATGGATGTGCTTGACGCCGCAGCCATGCAGGCCGATATCATCCACTTCGAGGAATCTCTCCCCTCGCTGACCGACATATTTATCAAATATACAGCCGGAGAATCGGCCGACACTGACATTAACCAACACAATTGAACATCATGTCGCAACTCGGATTGATAATAAAAAATGAATATAAGACCGATATCTCGGCCAAATCGTTCTGGATCGGCACATTCCTCGTGCCGCTGCTGATGGTCGGATTCGGCGCGTTTGCCGGCTATATGGCCGCCAACTCGGATTCAATGATGGCTGTCGCCTCGACAATGTCGTCATCGGATGATTCTGAATTTACGCCGCTCAAAGCCATCGGCCTCATGATGGGCATGTTTCTGACTCTGTTCATCATGATGTATGGCTCGATGATTTTCCAGAAAGTGCGTGTCGAGAAGACTAATCGCATCGTTGAAATTCTGGCCACATGCGTGCCCGGGCGGACAATGATGCTGGCCAAGATCATATCGGTCGGTCTCGTCGGTCTGACTCAGATCCTGCTGTGGGCGTTGCTGATTGTGGCCATGGCCATTGGACTGCTCGCCATTCTGTCGACCTCGATTCCATGGGACGAAATTCTGCGCCCGGAATTCGGAATGGCCATTCTCTGGAGCGCGCTCTATTTCATCGGAGGCTACATTTTCTTCGGCTCGCTCTACGCATCCGTGGGCGCGATGACCGACAAGAACAACGAGAATCAGGAATACATGGCTGTGCTGACATTTGTGTTGCTCATCTCGTTCTATGTCGGCCAATATGCAGTTGATCATGGAAGCGGACTCTTTGTGCGCGTTCTGAGCTATATCCCCTTCACATCGCCGATCATCGGTGCGGTCAATGCCATCACGCAGACGTCTCCCCTCTGGGAATCGATCCTCAGCATTGTGATTCTCTTCGTCTGCGCATGGATTGCAATGGTGTTCTCCGGCAAGATCTACACCTCCTCGATCCTGCTCAAAGGGAAGAAACTCTCCCCGAAAGACATCGTCACCTTCCTGAAATCGAAATAACCGTGCTTCGCGACTGTCGGCTCGCGACATCGGCCGCCGGCTCGCGTATTTGATTCAATAAAAACGACGTCCCGTAAATCCGAACGAGCCGGATTACGGGACGTTGATCTTTTCACGACCGAGTGCCATGAATGCGGCACTCATCCGAGTGTCGGCATAATTTAATACAATTAGGCAACACGTTTTTCATAACACGATTATCTTGGAGGTTTCGCCTCGCTTTTCGATCACGAGTCCTGACTTTGGTCGCGAACTGAACCGCATGCCATTCAAGTCGTAATAGATTGGCGATTGCGAATTTTCGATGACCGGATCATCAACACCGTTAATATCGCTGATATTCCAGTAAACAATATCCTTATAATCGTAAATCCAAATCTTACCATCAAAGATGGTTGCATCAAAGTAGAAATTGTCGTCACTTTCGTTATCATACGTCATACACTGTTGCCAAGTCTTTCCATTGTCAATCGACCTTGCGACATTCCTTTGAGCGCAGTAGGTGAAGTGTCCTACAGCGTATATAGTTGAGTGATTGGAATCGGTCGGATCATACATGATGTTATAAGAATACCCGAGAATCGGGCTGTTGACATTATCCATTTCATCCAATATAATATCCCATGTCTCGCCACAGTCAAAAGATTCATATATGGCATATGCTCCACTGATGAGCAGATGGTTGGCATCGTTAGGGTCAAAGGCTACGCAATGGCAACAGCTTTCGCTGGAAGGATTAGGAGTAAAACTATCCCATGTTATGCCTCCATCTATACTTCTCCACACCGTCCCGACACAAAGTGGGGATTCCGAAGTGAGGAATAGTATATCCGGCTTTTGCGGATGCCAACCCAGAAAAGAGTGGGCATTATATGTAGGACTGTTTTGTGTCAGTATTTCCCACGTTTTACCGAAATCATTTGATTTCATGATGCCCGCATACCCCATAATCATCACACAATTCTTGTCCGTAGGATGTTGCGACATTGCAGATAAGTAAGTCAAAATCTCTCCTCTATAGCTATACTCCATTTCCTTCGGAGTAATGTCAATAAAATCATCTCCTGACACAGTGCCTTTAACCAGACGAGTAATTGAGCGTAAATCCATACCGGTTATATGCGAATATTCCTCAGGAATTATAAACGCAATTATTTCATCGCCGGAAATACGAAAATCAACAACATTGATTCCTTGCATAGCGAACGGTTCCCATTGGGCAGTCTCTCCCTTGGATCTACGCATTATGCCGTTAGGGCCCGGAGCATACAGCATATCCACGATGACTTGAAGCCGGGGACACCCTGTCGATAGATTCTCTCCGAATCCGGATGAAATAATTTGAGCCGAGCCGGTAGGTTGCGCAAACACATCAAGGCTGCAGAGAATTATCCCTGCAAGTAAGAATAGAAGAATATTTCTTTTCATAATTTCATATTGTTAAGAGAGTGTTTGGATTTAACTTCCATTCACTCAAAGATGATTTTTCCAGGTATTTTCGTTCGAGTTCGAGGGAGCAATTGCAAATTGCGACCGACGACTTCAGTCGTAAAGCTCCGAAAAAGACCTTTGAGTGAATGGAAAGATTCTCGCATAAGTGTCGGGGCCCTTTAATCGTGTTAAATTCAAACACTCTCTAAGGTCTTTGTCATTACTAATATTAGTAATGACAAAGACCATTTATATTTATTTGCGAGGGGTATTGATAATCGCATTATAGGCATCAATTAGTCCATAGCCATAACGCTCATTCCAACTTCCATATGCTTTATTCGTATCATAAGGCAAATTACCGACTTTTTTTGTATTCTTTGCAATTATCTCTCGAACCTCCTTTGCTGTAAGCGATGGATTTCGTTCAAGAATCAAAGCCGCTAAGCCTGCTACGTGAGGACACGCCATGGATGTTCCGCTCTTCATTTCTATTTGATTATTGGGTATTGTTGATAATATATTAGTACCCGGAGCAGCAACAAAAAGATTAGGTCCGTATGAGGAATCTGAACTTAAGTCTCCATTAATAGTCATATTTGCAACGGCTAATACATCCTCGCTATAATCGCCCGGATATGATATCGCCTTACCTGTATTGCCCGCAGACTTAACGAATACACAACCTTTCCCTTCACGTCCTTTTGTAACAGCATTATCTATAGCTTCTTCAAGCAAAGGATTTTCGCTGCACCGCCATGAGCAGGAAATGACATCAGCGCCGTTTTCCCACGCCCAATTAATTCCATTGGCCAAATTGTATTCATAGTTAGTACTCAAAGATATGCGATTGCTGACAGACATGAGTTTTGCATCCGGCGCGACACCTGCAACCTGTATCCCATTGTTCCTGACTGCGGCAACAATACCCGCACAATGAGTACCATGTGTACCATATACTTGGCTTGGGGATGTGTGTGTCTCAGTGTCATAACTCAGAGGATAGATGTTATCTCGCAGATCTTGATGATTTATGTCAATACCTTGATCCACGACAGCTACCTTAATTCCTCTTCCTGTAGCGTAACTCCACGCCTGGCTTAAAGAAATATCAAGACCCTCGTATTGGGAGTTATACAATCCCCATTGTTCATATACGTTGGGATCGTATGAGATTTCAATCGCATCAAACGAGAAACTCGGAAAAGCCGATGCAAATTTCCCGGTTTCATAGATTGAATTGGCTATGTCAACCGAATCATATCCGGGAGCATCTTTAACGCGAAGGTTATACCATAACGGCATGAAGGGGTTCTGCTCTATGATTTCGCAACCTTTTTGTTGCGCAATGGTCTGAAGTGCCGAATAATCGCTGGCTGATTTCAGTTTGACATTGATATACCCATTAGGTATAAGTTCTTGTCCGCATTCAGTCTTGTAACAAGGCTGAATGTTTACAGATGTTGACGTATTTTCCTCAATAGCGCGTTTTATTGTGGTGGATGAAGACAGTTCATACACCTTGATAAGACTGCGCGTATCTGAAATTGTATTGACAAGCGTAAACCCATTCGACACAGAAAGTGATACATTCTGTGATTTTGGAGCTATCGCCACAATCCGGGAAGCATCCTCGCTCAATTGTATTTTTGCATCGTGATAGTAGTAGTAACCACTGTCTGCTGATATTGATAGCGACAAACAGAATGTTGCTACCATGAAAGTGATGAACTTCTTCATGACAATATTTATTTAATTATTACTTTTTGAGTTATTATGCTCCCATTGTGGGAGTATGACATGAGATATATACCTTCGGCCAGGTCCGGCAACATACAAGTGCCGTCTACGACTGAACCGGAATAAGTCATTCGCCCGGAAAGGTCAAACACCTTTATAAACCCGTCACATTGGCTACCGAAGATATGAATACATCCATTACGGTAAACTATACTGACTTTCTTAATGTCAGAAACGGCATCGTTGATCCCGGCTTCTTTTCGGCTAATTACCGGGCGAATGTTTAGACCATCAGCCTTCGGCGATGTCGCTCCGGCAAAACCCGCATAGCGATCAACTACGAAGGACATTGCAGCACTGCCATATTCTGTAGGTTGGCCGTTATCATCATATTCAGAATCTTCCCTTCCGATCCAATATAGCGCGTTGATCTTGTGTGATGCATCCGGTTCGTCATTCGATGAATCCAATTCACATATAGGCAGAAAGATACTGTGTTCGTTAGGTCCGTACAACCTTATGCCACAGACTCCATTTTCTACAGTTGAACCGTTTGTCCAACATAACATACACAGCTCATAACGCTCCTGTGCGTTCGGAAGCCTCCAGCCATTGCCCCACTGATAGCGCGCTGCATCATATTCGGTTCCGCAGATGTTGTCACCGATATTCTCAAGGATAACCCATTCTGCATTATTCGGGTCTACTTCATAACCTTTAAAGAACTTGTAACTTTCCCAGGAAAAGTTTTCTCGAGGCTCTACTTCTCCCCAAGCGAAGTATTGTCCCCTTTCATAAGGTGAGGTCGCCCCTACATTGTATGTAGCCCACAATGTGCCGCTTGGAAGTCCCAGGTCAACATATTCATATCCTCCGACGCTTCCGTCAGGTTGGCTCGGAGCCGGCTCGGCAAAACAATTAATTGCCAGAACGCAGATTAAAAGAATAATTAAATTTCTCATAAGAATAATTTTTCAGGTTGTAGAGAGACTATGCATTATATCACATATCTCTCTACAACAATTAATTATTAGTTAATAACTACTTTCTTTGATGTCACGCCATTTGATGTCTCGACACATATCACATAAATTCCCGGCTGAGTTATATTAAGGCAGTAAGCAGGTATAACAGCACAAGATTCTTGCCATTTGATAGAACCAAGACAATTGCCAGCCAAACCATATGCTGAAATCTTATGAATCCTATCTGTAGCTTTGATTGAGAACGAATCATAAATATTCGCAGGAACGTAAATCCTTACAGATTCATCCGTGACTGACACGTCAGACACTCCGGCTGTATTAGCGTCTTTAGCTCTTGACTTAGCCACGGACTGTGATGCGCCCTCTGAGATCCCTGCGACTATATTACAGTGCGAAGCCGGCTTTGATGAACTGTAGTTGCTTACACTGATTCCGGAAGTCTTCATAAAGTATTTCTGAGAAATATAGGAGTCCCACGCCGACAGGCCGTACTGCGCTCTTTCTTCTTTTGACGCATCGTCATTGAATCCTACAATTTTATCGCAAGCACCTCCGTGTATAAACAGGTATGGATCATCAGTTCCAACGTTATTACAGAAAGTAAATGTCGCGTAATAATTTCCATCTGCAGGTATAACACAAGTTTTATACGACAGTGTTATCGGTGCATTTTCATAATAGTATACACCGTTTACATTGACATCTGCCAAAGACGAACCGCCGTTAATGGCGTGGCGTACTCTTATGAGATATTGCCCGGATTTAGTGATTTTTACTCTTGCAGTGGCTACCTGTATTGATGAATTCTGACTTCTTTGAGAGGGGAAGACCCAACTCAATCCCTGCATCTCCTCAGAAGTAGCCGGAGTATATACACCTTCGTATTTTAAATATGGCGGATTAGGAATTACACTCGAAGCCGAAGAGCTCAAACTTGACGTATTGGCACTTCCGGGATTAACAGGCGTAATGATCGGATCAATGGGAGTTATGATTCCCGGATTGAAAATATATTTAGGTTCTGAACCGTAATATACGATATCAATCTTGTGGGAAGCAGAGCTTGAGGTGGTGATGAATATTTCCTGATCTTTCGTAAAACTGAAGGTATTGTAAAATGTATAGTTCAGGGGAACGCTGGAAAAATTTGACGAGACTATTGCCGTAGCTTCACTCATATATACGGGGACATCATCAACCTCCGGGACATCATATGTGACTCCTGACGCAGAATTTTCAAGATATTCTTCGTAGGCCTCTGAAGAGAATGAGGCATCATAATCATTCCAAGCCACCTTGATTGTCTCAACGGCCGGAAACTCGGGTGCAAGAGTTGCGATGGTGATTACATTTGTGCCCTCTGCAATATCGAATGTCTCATGCCCTTCAACACGGGCTGCTTGCCAGTTGCCGACCGTTGGAGTTATGGTACCGACATAATTGTCGTTCACATAAATCAAAAACGATGTGTAGGCATTGTTTGCATACCTGGCCGGCAGAAGCCAGAATTCCGTGTAGTACGAGCCTGCCCGAGAAGCCTCAACCTCAAAACTCTTGAAGTTATAGTTCCCATCGGTTGCTTCTATTACTCTCGTAATCGGAAGGGTTGTTGTCGGAGATATTTCTACTTCCCCGACCACTTGCGCCACAGCTGTTTGTGCATTTGCTGTCGATAGCAGTATGCCTGCAGCGATCATGAGTAGGCATTTTGTTTTCATTGCGATAAATTTTAAAATGACCATCACCAATGACCCATTAAAATTAAAGAGAGTATATTGCAGCTATTTAGAAAATGTTAAGATTTAACTATCATTCCGTCAAAGATGATTTTTCCAGGTATTTTCGTTCGAGTTCGAGGGAGCAACTGCAAATTGCGACCGACGACTTCTGTCGTAAAGCTCCGAAAAAGACCTTTGAGCGGATCGAAAGATTCTCTCTCAAGCGTCAGAAATATTTAATCGTGTTAAATTCAAACAATCTCTTAAATTTAACTTATATTAGGTATAAGCCCGGCAGAATGATTTTACAATTTATTGGATATTCTATTGGAGTTCTATTTCGTGTTTATCCAATTGTAAAGAACATCGTTCGGCAGATTCCTCATATACACCAGTAAATCTAATTGATTGATAATCCTTCAAATTTTAATGGGAGATCACTGATTTTATTCGCTAATTTTTGGCACTTTGACTGCAGCTTGTTGCGTACAACGCCATTTACCGTCCTGAAAGAATGTCCTTGCTATCTTTATCAATGGAACGATGGGATCTGTGCCGATCCCTTGATGGTTAATATTATGGTTAGTTTCGCGTTATGTCTGTTTAGCCAAGTTAGGTATGAAGTATGGCTATCGACAAAAAGAATTAGTCAGATATGATTGCCTGCGTTGCCAATGCAGAATGAATTTATGAATACTTGTATGGCGCGTTCATAGGCTCGCGCCCCTTTTAAAGTCCCGGGCCGATCGAGAGGACATGACGACGGCTGAGTGTAGTAAAGACGGTCTCGACTTCACACATCGACGACTTCCGGCAATCTTTGCTGATTGTCGGCAAATGGCGATTAGGTAGGTGGAGCTTTCTCGTCATAGGCGTAGGAAAATCAATATATAAGGGGACGAATGACCATCCCTTATACATATATAACACTCGTAAGCTAAAAAAGTTTAATCAAATCTAAAAAATATTTAATCCTACTTCCGAAAGCAGGCTTTCGACCGCTCAGAAGTCGCAGCCTTCGGGGTAGCGCAACCGAAGGGCGACAGCGCCTTAACCTGGAGGAGGGGTACCCTCGCCCTTGGTCGTTGCGACCAACTCGAAGCATACGGTTCTTTAGGAATATGCTACACGATCATCTCCGCAACCGAGGGGCGAGGGCGCCTCTCCTCTCGGTCAAGCATCGCTCCGACATCTTATACATATGAATAACCGGAATTGGATGTATAGATTCGCGCCATAAGGGCATTCCTCGATGTGGCAACTTCTGACCTCCGTAAGCCAACTCACGAAATATAATTATATAGTTCTCTATGTCACAAACACTTACAACACCGTTTTCTTTGTAGAGAAAAAAAATGCCGATTTTCTTTCTTTGTAAAGAAAAATCTTTATAGCATTTTGAATATCAGAATATTACAAATATAAAACGAGATATTCTTCCTGACCGGACCTACCTTTTTCATGTTGGAGGCAAAGGAAAGGGATTCACTCAAAGAGGATTTTTCGAAGTATTTTCGTTCGGATTCGAGAGAGCAATTGCAAATTGACTGCCGATGATATCCATGTGGCTCACGCCTGCGAGGGGGAACCGACGCCTGCGATGCGGCTGACTTCGGCTACAAATTCGGCATCCGACATATCGTAAGGGAGCCAATGGAGCCGGAAGCCGCGACGCTCCATGCCACGAAGCCAGGTCATCTGGCGCTTGGCAAACTGATGGATCGCCGTCTCAAGTCCGTCGCGCATCTCGGAATATGAGAGCGCGCCGGTGGCATACAGCGTCAGAAATTTATATTCAAGTCCGTAATAGATAAGATCGGCGGCAGGTATGCCCGATTCAAGCAAGCGACGCACCTCATCCACCATACCGGCTTCAAGGCGCGCATCAAGTCTGGCGGATATACGCCGGCGTCGATCGTCGCGCGATATATCGAGCGCAAAGATTATCGTGTCGAGAGGTCGCGCAATGGCACGGTCGGCCTGACGGGCCTCTTCGGGATGACGTTCATAGTATTCCTGAATCTCTATGGCGCGTATGGCGCGTTTACAAGTATCGACATCCGTCGTGTTGTGAAGCGTTTTTTTCTGCGAGAGTATCTCCGCCAGTTCTTCAAGGCTCTTCCCTTCGAGCCGCTCGCGCAGAGCGGGATCGGCCGGAACATCCGGAAGCCTGACGCCCGAAAGCGCATTTTCGAGATACATCCCCGTGCCGCCGCAAATTATCGGCAACTTGCCACGATTCAAGATATCGGCATACGCGACATTGAAATCCGACACATATCGATGAAGATTGTATTTCTCGCCGGCCGGTGCGACATCAATCAAATGATAGTTGACATCGCCATATTCTTCAAGATCCTTGCCTGTGCCCAAATCCATGCCGACATAGACCTGGCGGGAATCGGCCGATATTATTTCGCCGTTAAGAGCCCGCGCAAGCGCGACGGCTTTGCCCGTCTTGCCGCTCGCGGTAGGGCCGGTCACTGCAATGCTTTCCATAGTTATCTGACCTTCGGTTTACTCTTGAAGAACTTCTTGATTTCGTAGAACGGTGTGTCGGAATTGAACATCGAGATCTTCACCCATTTGTCGTCTTGGAAATCAAGCTGGGAATTCTTGACGTCGATAAGGTTGAATGAAGGGGAATACGATTTGATTTTCGACTTGCGACGACCCTCTTCGTTGAAGATCTTCTCGGTCAGAATGATAGTGGCCAAACGCGATATGTCGGCCACTGCCACCGGGCCAAAACGTCCCGGGGTGCGATTGTAGATTCTTTTTATATCTTCAAAGTCAAACCATTCTCCATCAACCGGCATATCCGTATAATCCGACGGATCGCCGGGGAGGAAATAAAAATAGCGCAATACGGAATGATTCCTGAGATCGGCGCTTTTACGACCGTAGTAGAATCGCAATTCGCCATCGCCGACTTCTGTCAGGCGATGGATGATGTTCTTCACTTCCGGAAGCGGAATACCGTTGACAGAGCGCTTCGTCAGAAACGGGGTGTCGATCACTTCGCGATATTCCATTCCGGGCTCGACAGTATGGGCGTTGAGATAGATGTAATTGCCGCAAATGACGTAATATCTCAGATATGTCTTCGAGGTCATGTCCTGCAGCTCCTCCTGCGAGATTATCTCATCATTCTCTTTCAGATCAAGATAAAGATTGTAATAGCGATAGATGAAGTAGATTTCATCAAGCACAAATACTATTATTGTCAACCACGTGAACACAAACCAGTCGCGGGCATTCACGCCGAGTTCCATGTATATGAAGTAGTAATAGCTCCAGATCAAGACACTAAGCAGGCCGAACATGTAGGCGAGGTTCTTGATCTGATAGATCGATTCGTAGCGGAAAATCGATCCTGAGCGGCCACGCTCGTAAAGGCCGCCGGCTTTCAGCTTGCAATCGCTGCATATCGCCAGATTGTTGCGTCGGAAATAGATGACCACCATTGTCAGGAACGCGATCGGATTGACCAGCAGCGACGGGATATAGGGATCATTCATGAACATCAACTCCTGCGGCATTTTGATCAGCCGCCAGATTGTCATGACATTGAGCGCGATTGTGACGATCGTATAGTTGATGATTGTATAGAGAAGCGCATATATGACGACCATACACTGCCCTTCGCCCGACACTCGCTGATTATAGAGCATCGCATAGAGAAACGCGGCGGTGATTATGGCTACAATCGGCGAGGCGTAGAACGGGAGCACATGCGACA
Source organism: uncultured Porphyromonadaceae bacterium (assembly GCA_947175695.1). Taxonomy (GTDB): domain Bacteria; phylum Bacteroidota; class Bacteroidia; order Bacteroidales; family Muribaculaceae; genus Lepagella. The sequence goes on along the minus strand of CAMWNT010000029.1, from coordinate 178 downwards.
CTGCCAACAGGGCTATCACTACGAGCAACCCTATCGACAGATTCTTCCAGAAGGAATACAACTGCAGACTATTGACTTTGCGCAAATCTTCCATTGTTTGCTTCCAAGGAGTGTTTGATTCTTAGAAACGGTTTAAGTTTAACTTTCATTCACTCAAAGAGGATTTTTCGAGGGATTT
>CAMWNT010000028.1 GCA_947175695.1 uncultured Porphyromonadaceae bacterium | reverse complement strand
AAATTTTACAATCTGAAATCAGCAAGTTGAACTTGCGAAACTTAAATTATATAATATAAATGAGATTGTGATAAATAGTTTTCTATGATAGATGACCTCCATGATATAATGATCTTGGAGCTATGCCCAAAGGATTTTTCACGACTCGCTTAATTTTGAAGTATCATCCTTGACTTGTTATTATCGAGTTAAGCAAGCAGATGGCTTGACTCAAAACACTTTATTTCATATGATTCCACGTTGGTCAAAATACAATTTCCTATTCCGGAAAGAGGGGCACTGTTTCTTATACAGTTCTCTTTCCAACAGTTTCGCGCTTCTGGACGACGAGACCTATGATTTACTATGTGGAGTTCGTGATGGAAATCAATCTGAAATCACTGACAATGATTTAGTTCAGACGCTGTCACATATGCAGGCTATAAATGTCGATGAAGACCTGGTTATCAATCTGATCCGATTCATTTCACAAAAAAGAAAATTCGATCAGGAGAGTCTATATCTCACCATCAACCCCACATTGTCATGTAACTTCAGATGCCCTTACTGCTTTGAAACTGAACATCACGATCGCTTCATGAGCGACGAAACAGAGGATGCCATCATTTCGTATGTCAAAAAGAAAGGCTCTTTAAAGCATCTGAACGTCATGTGGTTTGGTGGCGAACCATTACTCGGCTTCAAGAGGATTAAAAGCCTTACTAATCGACTGTCGGGAATCGTTGAAAACTATTCCGCAGCTATGATTTCAAACGGCTACCTTCTTACTCCCGAAGTGGTAGCAAGTCTTGAGGATCTACAGATTAGAATGATTCAAATTACACTGGATGGTCTTGCCACGTCGCACGACAAAAAAAGATGTTTGAAATCCGGAGCACCAACTTTCGATCGCATAATTGATAATATTACACACTGCTTGAAAAATGCACCATCCGTTCGCATTGTCATCAGAGTTAATATTAACAACGATAATCCCGACGATTATCTGCAAGTCTATGACTATTTTGCATCAAATGGCATATCCGGGGTAGAAGTAGTTCCTGGATTTATTGTAGATCGAGAAAACGACATTCCCACATGTGCATTTAACCATAAACAAATCGTTAATTTTGCATGTAAGACATTTAGAGATCACAAAATCAAATCCATATCCTTCTTTCCTTCGATCATGCGAAACAGCTGTAGCGCAAGAAATATAAATTCATTAGTCATCGGACCCGATGGAGAGCTGTATAAATGCTGGGAGGAAGTGGGAAGAAATGAATGCATCGTTGGCAATATTAAAGAATCAACCTACAATAGGGGGTTGATGCTTAGATATACGGCAGGCATCGATCAATTAGATGATTCTCAATGCATCGAATGCAGATTACTCCCTATTTGCGATGGTGGCTGCCCCCGGGTAAGGCTATTGAACAAATATGAGGGGCGACACCTTGAGACATGTCATCTTTTGAAAGATGGTATGGAAGATCTCTTATATTGCCACTACTTATCAAAGAGGCAAAAAACGACAGAATAATTCCCTCAAATTTGACGATCACATTCTAAAGGATTTATTCTATCAATCAACATCCTATCTCCGACTAATAATTCTCAATCTTATTGGCATTTCCTAATTGAGTGCGAGAATTAATAATCAACTAATTTATTAACTTAAAAAAAACTTCAATATGAACAAGATTCAACTGATTGAAGAACCTCTCATGGCTAAAATGACCATGGAGGAAACCGCCAACACTCTCGGTGGATGGCACTGTGGGAAATATATGGATCCATTTAACGGTGGAGGCGCTTGCACTGAGTACTACTCGAGTGGTCCGGGCGCATGCTCCGGAACCAACAATTATTGCGGCGTCTACAATTGACCGTCAGCTTAAGCGCGCGAAACGACTCGCTTAAGCGAAACTCATTCTCATTCAGTTAAGGGTTCTCTCTCGGACTTCTCGGTATAATTCGTCAGACTCACCTTGTATACTGCTTGAATTAAGTTGTGATCACTCCATAATTCTCTGTGACTGAATGAATGACAGAACTAATCCATCTCATATATTCCATTAAAATTCTACTATCACAATAAAATTTTAGTATATTGCGGTTATAAATTACCTATGTAATATTTAAGAGACAAGACAACGAATACTAAAGTAAAAATTGTTATAATCAAAAGTTGATTTAAACGGTTTATATGCAGCCTAAGTCAGTATGACCTCATAGGGATCACGTATTTGCATAAATACGTGATCCCTCCAAATTTATCATCATTCTCAATTAGCAATAACGATATGCGTAAGCTTCTGACATTTTTATTCATAGCGATTCTTATATCTCTCTTAAGTCATACATCCGCCTTGGCTAAAGATACGTTCGTGACCGGAAAAGTATTTGACAACCTTACCAAAGGCGCTTTGGTCGGCTGCAGAGTCGACCTCCTTAATGCGTCCGACAGCTGCTTGGTTTCATCCACTTCCGCAACTAAAATACACATCTCCCACTCTGATACAACTTATACTTCCGACTTTGGAATAAACGTACCGGGCGACAAATCCGAATACATTCTTAAGATTTCCGATTATGGCTATAAACCTCACTTCGTTGATCTCGACAAGGACGCTCTTAAGCAGACCGTCTTGAATTTGGGCAACATATATCTGCGCCATGAGGCGCGAAATCTTTCAGAAGTGACGGTCACGGCTTCAAAAGTTAAGTTCTATAACAACGGCGACACTATTGTGTATAATGCCGACACTTTTATCCTGGCGGAAGGCAGCATGCTCGACGCCCTTATAAAGCAGCTTCCGGGTGTCGAATTGCACAGCGACGGCCGAATCTATGTCAACGGTAAATTCGTCGATAACCTCATGCTCAACGGCAAGGATTTCTTTAAAGGCAAAAACAACGTATTGCTCGATAACCTGGGGGCTTATACCGTCAAAGACATAAAGGTCTATGATCAGCTCAACAATATCGACAAACATATCGGCGAGGCAGTCACAGGCCAAAGGGAGCTCGTCATGGATGTCAGATTGAAAAAAGATTATATGGACTCTTGGCTCGTCAATGTCATGGGTGGATACGGCACCTCCGACAGATATATCGGCCGACTCTTTGTCACTCGCCTTACGCCCCGCAGCCATATATCTCTATTCGCCAACGCCAACAACATCAACGAAGTCAGAAAGCCCGGACAGGAAAACTTGGATTGGTCGCCGTCGAATATTGAATCGGGCATTAAAAACACCCTCTCCGGCGGATTGGACTATGCCTACGATTTCCCCGATAATATATGGAAAATAAAGGGCGATCTGGTTGCCAACAAGACGGATTTCACGGATGCCACATCGCTGGCTCAGACCAATTTCACGCAGCCCAATTTTACATATCAATACTCTCACAACAATTCCGACCGTCATAACTTTGAGGTCGCCACCAATCATAGCTTGACGATGGAAAAAGACAGGTTCATGTGGTGGCTCAATCCGTCGTTCAATTGGCGCAAGACGGATCTCACCAATAGCGTGACCCAGGCGGATTTCACCGCCGAGCAACAAGACTGGAGCTCGGAATTTATCCGCAACATCTATTCGAGCGACGACAACATCCGCAATCTCCTCAACAGAAAGATCGCCGACGATGAGTCACACAGCCGACGCGTCGACTACAACATCTCGACCGGAACTTCCATTAAAATCCCCGGCACTTTTAATTCCGTTGTGATTGAAGCCGGAGCCAACGGATATAGCGCAAAGGAGACTATCGACGAAATATACTCTCTCGACTTCACAAAAACACCGGAACTCAATTCCGCCGTCAACCGGCATTTCAACAACACGCCCGACAGAAGCAATAGCCTGACGGCCAAAATCGCATACTATCATATCATCGCAAGAAAGATGGGGCTTTTCTTCGACTATCAGCTGGATTACACCGACAAAAAAGCCGGATCGGATCTATATGTGGCTGATCTCGCCGACCGCGAGGACGTTGTTGCACCCTCTTACTATAACTTCTCGGGCTACACTCTTGACTCAAGCAATAGTTTTCTTTACAATTCGTCGAATCTGACCCACACTTTTTCCCCGAGCTTCAGCTTAAGGACAAAAAATGTGATGATGCAAGCGTCGTTTCCGATAATCATCTCGACCGATCGACTTAATTATCAACGCGGCGACTTCCACACGTCGCTCCGGCGCACCGCACTCCTGTTCGAGCAGCGGCGAAACACATTTATAGAATATAAATACAAGGCAAGCACATGGTTTGCCACCGTCACCTACACCACCAAAGCTCCCGACCTGCTGGATATGGTCGACATAACCGACACCACTAATCCTCTGATGATTGAAAAAGGAAATCCCGACCTTAAAAATTCCGGCATATTCAAAGGGAGCGCAAGCTATCTCTTTATCCGGCCGGCCAACAACATGTATCTTGGTTTCTCATTTGATTGCCAATTGATATCCAATGCTCTTGCAAAAGGCTACAACTATGATTCAGCAAGCGGCGTCAAAATCTTCAAGACCTACAATGTCAACGGCAATCGCAACTTCTCGGGGGGCAATTCTTTTTCCTTTGACTTCGGCCCGAGGAAATCATTCGGACTCAAACACAATTTGACCGGAAAATATATCCGTAGCGCGGATATTATCGGAGTTGACGACAATATGACGACGAGCATCGTCAACCGTCATTCCATCACTGAGAATCTGGCGATAAGCTTCACTCGCAACGGTCAGAAAATCGCACTTACCGGCAATCTTGATTTTGCCAGATTCACAGGCGATGCCGTTTTCAACACATTTGAATTCCATTATGGAATCCAGGGTATTTTCAAATTGCCTTACGGAATAGGCATCAATACGGATTTCACGATCTATGGCCGCAGAGGATATCAGGAGGAGAGCTTGAATACAAATAATTATGTATGGAACGCCCGCCTGTCGTATTCGTTGCTGAAAGGACAACTTTTGTTGACACTCGACGGATTCGACATTCTCCACAATCTGAGCAATGTGTTTTACACAATCAATGCCCAGGGCCGAACCGAGACGTATTGCACCACACTGCCGCGCTATTTCATGCTCGGCGTGCAATGGAAATTCAACACTTCAAGCTCTCGGAAAGCATTCAAGTAGCCTCGAGTGCATTCTCCCCCATAGAAAAAGAGCGGCCTTCTGTCAGGGCCGCTCCTTTTTTATGGGGGGGGAAGAATACAATGCCAACTACTCATCGACTAAGAAACGTACCTTGACCGCGCGACCTTCGACGATGCGTATAAGAAGTTGGGTGCCGATCGGAAGGTCAGGGTGAAGCGAAAAGCGATGCGGCTGAATCCAGTAGTTGCGGCCGGAGTCGTCGGTCAGTCGCCATGCCACAGCCGGCCGCCCATAGCCGGGGCGCGAATTGTTGGGATCGGGATGCTTGTGATATGTCTTGCGCACCCGGATTTCGGGCAATTCGGAGTAGATTTCATCATCGGCCAGCGATGAGAGCCGCGCATATACTCCCGCCGGATCAACCATTGCCGTATCGGCCGGTATGCGGGCCATATCGGCTTTCCAGGCTGCCGGGAGATGCCATTGGCCTGCCTCATAGACCTGACGCACCCGCGTCAGTTCCCAAAGCGCATAACCATGCATCCCGAGTTTGAGCCATGTGTCGGCGAGCTGCAATCGCACACGCCCCTTGAACTGCTCCTGACCGGGAGCCGACAACGCGCGCCAGAGCAAAGCCACTCGCAGACGCGGATTCTCCTCGACCGTCACCACCGAAGCCATCCGGCTCCAAAGATAGAATTTGCCGGGGGCCAGCAGCAATGCCTTGCGCAGCAATCGGCGTGCCGCTTCGCGCTGTCCTGCAAGGATAAACAGCGTCGCGCGCTGGGATAGAAGATTATAGGAATCCGGAAATTCAGCCACAGCCTTGTCGATGACCGCGATAAAATCGGCCGAGGGCTCGCGGCGCGACTGCTCGATTTCATCGACTGCGAGAGTGATCAGTTTCTCGGCCGTCGACGACATGGTTTTCCCTTCATGCTCTTTACGTCGCCAGTCGCCCGGGCGCAGATTGGCCATATTCCATAGCTTTGCGAATTCCAGAATCGAAAAGCGGGGTGATTGGCCCGATGAATTGAATGCGGCGTTGCGCGCGTCGCGATAAAGCCGGATGGCTTCGGTCAGTATCATCGAATGCAGTTTGTGGGGCTTCTTGACATTCAGTCGCAGATATCGGGCGAGCAGGTGTTTGCGCGAGAGGATATCGCTGTCGGGAGTCTGATGGAGCGCGTAGTATATGATCCATCCGAAGGGATAATGACTGACCGCGGGGAGTTGGCCTGAGTCGTGATATCCGCTGACTTCCTTGCATATCTCCAATGCGCGGCCGGCCTTGGCGGCCTCAAAGCCGTCGGAGATCCGCGCTATCAGCGGGTTGTTGTTATTGTCGTTCATCGTTTTGTAGGTATTAGAGAGTGGTTACTTTTAACTCCCGTAGTTTTCAAGAGTGCCACCAAATGTGGCGGCGCATGCGTTCCTGACGCTGTTCGATATCCTCAGCCAGTTCTTGCAGTCGTCGGCAACGCAATTCGAAGCGCTCTTCGAGCTCATGGAATGTGGCATAAAGCTCTATGTCGTGAGCTTCGCGCTTGAGCCATTCCATATAGGTGGAGCGACGTTTTCGCTTTTCGATCCACGACGCCAGAGTCTCGGCCGCCGTCAGCCTCAACTCGGCCACATGCTCCGGAGCGCAACACAATGATTCGAAGCTTTTGATAATCCGGTTGACCGACGTCGCCGTCGGAGTGCGACGGGCGACGCCGCCGGGCGTAAAAAACTCTCTGCCGACAAGCGTCTTGCAGCGTTCGAGTTCTTTTTCTTCATCGGGTTCGAGCCAGTAGTCGAGATATTCCTTCGCTTCCTTGCGGGAGGAATATAACTCGACCACCATCTCGATCAATTGTTCCTTAGGCAACTTCTTAAGCGCCTTCTTTAATTTCGCTTTGCTCATGATTGATTAGTTTTATGTCAGGTCGACGGCCGTGGAGAGTTTGTCGGCCGTGGAAAGTCTGTAAACTCGTTGCAAAAGAGGCAGATGCCGTCACTCTCCGCCAAGAAGCAATGTCTTGCCGGCGGGAGTAAGGATCGATGAAAGCTCCGACGAATAGAACATCACAGTCGGCTCTCCCTCGGCATACGGAGCGATCTCATAGAGTCCGTAGATAAACTCTACGCCGCTGCTCGTGATGCGGAATTGCTGAGGCATTTTCACCTCTTCGGGCTCTACAAGCAACTCCACGCCGCTATCTTCCAGTTTTTTGCGTATAGCGGGAAGCAGGAGCTTCTCGAATCCGGCCGTGAAGAGACGGTTGAGAGTCACGATCTCACCTTTCTGAATGTCGTAGTTGACATAGCTGTTGACACTCATTCCATGGGCCGCTCCCTCGGGATAGCTGTAGGTGTAGTTGTGAAACACCGCGAGCTTCGGAGTCAGCAGATCCACTGAAAGCTGGTTGATATACTCGCTCTTCGGAGTCGTTCCGCGCACGGAATCGGCCACGGTTTTCGTATCCAGTGGCGTCAGTTCTGCCGGAAGTGCTTCACAAAGTTTCCCCTCGACGATCTCCACTCCGGCCAGATTGCACAGTGAATCGCGCAAAAAGTCGATGTCGCCCTTGCCGAGCCGAGTCGGGAGGACGCCGTCGGTGTGCACACTCCAGCGTCCGTCGAAATCATCTATCACATTGCGGAGCGAATCGCTGTCGGCTCCGTCGGCCACTTCCGAAAAGCTGAAGCTCTCGAAAGAGATCCCGTTTTTGTCGTCGTTATTTCCCCCGCACGCCGTCATGCCGGCCATTGCGAGAGCCGCGCCTGTCATGGCGAGGATTCCGTTATGTAGTCTTTTCATCTCTATTTTCTCCTTATAGATTATAGCATATAGCTTATAGAGCGTATGTGTTGATTTATTTCTTTTATAATCGGTCGTGCTGAATCTTACCAACTGCCGCTTGCGCCGCCGCCGCTGGAATGGCCGCCGCCGAAGCCGCCGCCCCCGCCGAAACCACCGCCTCCTCCGCCGTTTCTACGACCGAGACTGCCGAGAATCGCACCGCCGATCACAGCGGCAGCCGCCGCCGAGTCGTCGGTCTTCTTGGGGATGACATAGCTTTCGCGCCGCGTGTGGCGGCAGAATTGGCATTGGTAAAGCCGTTCGCCGTGACCCTCGTGGGTCGCCGTCGGAGGATCCACCACTTTATCCATAACAAGATTCATGGCGATTGTGTCGCAATCGGGGCATTTTTGATACTTCAGTTGCCGCTCCACATACGGGAAGCGCTCCACTGTGCCGCAGTTCGGGCATAGCCATACATCATAGTCGACAGATCCGATCTTCTCCTCAAAATCCTGCGAGGGCGATAGATAAGCGTTATCTTTTTCTTCAGAAAGTTTGGTCATCGGAGTGCCGCATGTGTCGCAGATTTCCTTGCCATTCCGTGCACGCCGATAGAGCAGGAATGCGATCAGCGCGATCGGGAGCGCGGCGCCAAGCGATAGAAGCGCACACAGCCAATATGTGTTCATATGCGAACGCCATGTCATCGCTCGACGGTAATTGTCGCGACGACGAGTGATGATCAGATCCGCCACAAACATCGCGAGTGCGAAAAGAAAGCCACAACAAATCACGACCTGCACGAAATTCCAAAACATCTTGCCGTCGAGTGCTTTGATTCGCTCGACGGTCGTATCCTCTTTCGAACTGCGCAGTTCGGCGGCCGCTTCCGGATCGGTCAGTGCCGTCGAGAGGGCCGACACGACGCCATACACAGCCTGGCTCAAATTGTCGTCTTTCATCGCCGGCACAACCTTCGAGCGTATGATTTTCGCACACGCTATATCTGTCAATACTCCTTCGGCACCGGACCCGACCTCGATTCTTGATTGACGCTCCGAGGGACAGATGACGAAGAGCACTCCGTTGTTTTTATCGCTCTTTCCCAAGCCCCAATGTTCGAAAAGGGTATGAGAGTAATCTTCGATAGTCATGCCGTCGAGATTGCCGACAATCGCCACTGCCACCTCGCAGGTGGTCGATTTCCGCAATGCGTCGAGCTGATCGTTGAGTTCCGATTCGGCATGCGCACTGAGCAGACCGCTCGGATCCGCCACATACGCATTGGCGTCGGCCTCATTGGGATTGGGCAACGTCGAAGGATTTTGGGCGAAGCCAATCAGTCCGGCCGCCACTATAGCCATTATTGTCAGGGTCGATCGCATCAACCCGCTTATTTCTTTCATCATATTCTTCTGAGAATGAAAATTTAGGAGTGAGGATTTAGAGAGCCTTTAGGAATCTTTAGGATCCTTAGAGTCTTTAGGGTCTTTAGGGTCTTTAGGGTCTTTAAGGTCTTTAAGGACTTTAAGGACTTTAAATGTCGATGGCCGCTTGCAGCCGTCACACAGCCGGGAGAGTCAACCCACGCAACTGCCGATAGAGATTGAGCGCATAGACATCGGTCATGCCGCTGACATGATCGAGCATCCCCTGAATCCGCTCGAAAAGATCGCCGGAGCGCATCGCATATTGCGCCGGCACTTTCTCGAAGAGCAATTGCGAAAAGTTGCGCTCGGGATGGAGTGCCGCTTCGGTCAATGTGGAAAGGAGATAGGTCAGAATCCGATTGCCGGCGATCTCGATATCCACCACCTCCGGACTCCGATAGATCCGGCTGTGGGCAGTCGCACTGCATTCGGCATAGGCTTCCGCAAGACGTGGCGACATCTTTTCGATCAGGCTGCCGCGGGCTTCGCCGGTCAATATGGCGTCTTCATGCTCGCAGAAGACACGGGCACAATCCTCCACCATCGCGCCGATCACATTCGAACGCAAATAGCCGATCTGCTCGTTGGGGTCACGAAGTCGCGCTGTCATACGCAGCATCTTTGCGCGACGCTCTTCGGAGAAAAATCCCAAAAAGAGATTCATCACCTCGTCCGTACTAAGAATCTTCAATCGATGGGCATCTTCGATATCCATCACTTGATAGCAAATATCATCGGCAGCCTCCACGAGCCACACCAACGGATGGCGCGCAAACCGACCCGGCTCAAGTTCGGGAATCCCTAATGCCTCGGCCACACGCCGATAGATTCCCTCTTCGCTCTCGAAAAAGCCGAATTTCCCTTTCTCGCCGGCCAAGCCCGAGCTGTAGGGATATTTGACCACAGCCGCCAATGCGCTATAGGTCATCGCGAAGCCCCCCTCACGCCGCCCTTCAAACTGATGGGTCAGCAGTCGGAAAGAATTCGCATTCCCCTCGAAATTGCTCAGATCGCTCCATTGGCGATCTGTCAATAGCGGGCGGAGCGCCATCCCCTCTCCTTCGGTGAAGAATGTGGAGATCGTCTTCTCTCCGCTATGGCCGAACGGCGGATTGCCCAGATCATGGCTCAGACACGCTGTGGCCACAATGTCGCCGATATTCATCAGCTGCCACATCAGATCGCGGTCGCTGTGACGGTCGAGAAGCCGAAGAGCCACCTCGTTGGCCATCGAGCGGCCGACCGACGACACTTCCAGACTATGGGTCAATCGATTGTGGACAAAAATACTCCCCGGCAGAGGAAACACCTGCGTCTTATTCTGCATCCGCCGGAAAGGGCTTGAGAATATCAGCCGGTCATAGTCTCGCTGGAAGTCGCTGCGCGTGTGATGGCGAGGATCGTGGAATTCCTCCAGACCCAGACGCTTGTCGCTGATAAGCCGCTTCCAGTCCATCTTCGATGGCGTCGCGGCTCCGGCGCCATCGACTCGCGATGACATATCTTTTTGCATTAACTACAAAATTACGCAAAATTTGAAATAATGCAATGAGTTTTCACGTTATCTTCATAAGTTTTGGCAAAATTATTGTGTTCCGCTCCCCGGCGGCCCGCCTCAGGGAGCTTTTCTTTTTGCCTTTTTCGAAACTGACCAAATGAGATTCTTTGACCGACATATAGCGCGAAATCTATTCGCCGCGGCTGCAGTCGTGGCCTTGACGGCCATATTCTGCATGGCGTCTGCGATCCCGGCCGAAGCCGTGGTCAAAAGGAAAAAGCCCCTCAACCGCCCCTATGCCGACCAAAAGCTGTTCCATCTTGGATTCTCGGTCGGCGCTCACGTCCAGGACCTCGCCTTCACCCACAACGGCTACATCTCGCCCGACGGCCAGCGATGGGTGGCTGAAGTGCCGGCTTTCTCTCCCGGATTCTGCGTCAATGTGCTCGGCGATCTCCGGCTCCACAAATACCTCAATCTCCGTCTCACTCCGGGAATGTATTTCGGCTCGAAGACAGTCAGCATGATCGACTACAACGCCCTCGAATCGGGAGCCGCCGATCCTCTGCTCCCCGTCGAAGCCTCGCAGACCATCAAAAGCGCCTATGTCGTAGTGCCGCTCGATCTCAAAATATCCGGCGACCGCCTCAACGACTGCCGTCCTTACGTCACTGTCGGCGCGATGGCATCGTTCGATGTCAGCAAAAAACGCTCTGACTATCTGATGTTCAACAGCTCCGACGTCTATCTGACCGTCGGCCTCGGATGCGACTTCTATCTCCCCTTCTTCAAGTTCATCCCCGAAATCAAATTCTGCTTCGGTCTGACCGACATCCTGCGCCACGACCGCCCCGACCTCGATCTCGACCCCAACACTTTCAAGATCACTCAATCGCTCTCGAAAGTCAAATCCAATATGGTCGTCATCAACTTCTATTTCGAATAGACGCAAGCTCCCCCTCGACTCCAACGACTTCCAACAACTCCCTAATCCGCCCCGAATCTTGAAACCACAATCCTCTTCCCCGACCGGCCGCTTCTCCTTGGCTTCAATACGCGGCGTGATCATCAGAATCGCACTCCTCGCAATGCTGACGATCGCCGGAGCCAACCCCGCCGCCGCACAATCCGAGCCTCAGCTGACCCAATACTGGGCCATCCCGGCCTACTACAACCCGGCAGCCACCGGAGCCACCGATTATGTCAATATCCGCGCCGGAGCCAAGCTTCAATGGCTCGGAATCGAAAACGCGCCTAAAGGATTTCTCGCATCAGCCGACTCCCCTCTCAAGATCGGATCGAAAAAAATCGGACTCGGAGTCAATTTCTCTCAAATGGAACTCGGACTCTTCTCTAATCTCCAGGCCAATATCCAGGCTTCCTATAAACTCAACCTCTTCAAAGGAGTGCTCTCGATCGGACTGGCCGGAGGCTACTACAACTCCAAATTCAAAGGTTCGGAAATCTATATCCCCGACAACGACGACTATCACCAGGGGTCAGACACATCTCTCCCCACACAAGACCTGACCGGCAACGCATTCGACTTCTCGGCAGGAATCTCATATACCCACAAATACTTCAGCGTCGGAATCTCTGGCCTCCATCTCCTCCAACCGACCGTCAAGCTCAAAATCGAAGGATCCGAATCATCGGATTCCCACGAATACGAGACCTCCCTCCCCCGCATGGCCTATTTGACGGCCGACGGCAATATTCCTTTAAAAAACACGTTATTTGAATTGCAGCCCTCCCTGCTCGTGCGCACCGACTTCGCGTCGTTCGGAGCCGAGATCACAGCCCGGGCCCGCTACAATAAATTCATCTCATTCGGCGTGGGATATCGTTGGAAAGAAGCGCTCTCCGCTATGATCGGAGCCGAATACAAAAACTTCTTCCTCGGCTACGCCTACGACTTCCCCCTTTCGGCCATCAACCGAGCATCTTCGGGAAGCCATGAGATAATCGCCGGCTATCGCCTGAAACTCGACTTCTCGGGCAAAAACCGCAACAAACACCGTTCCATCAGAATAATGTAGAGTGAGTCACATATGACCGCAATGAACAGCAACAACAGCAAATACTTCCCCGCAATCATCACGTTAGCGGCCCTCGCTTCCTGCGCGGCTCCACGAAGCAGCAGCACAGGCGGCGAAGTCACAGGCGTAGGCGGCACTTCATATGCCGAACCAACGCCCTACGGCATGGTGCTCGTCGACCGGGGCGCCTACGCAATGGGACCCGCTACCGACGATTCCATGCGCAATATCAAGGCCAACCCCCGCGGGGTCTCGATCGATTCCTTCTGGATGGACGAGACCGAAGTCACCAATTCCAAATATAAGCAGTTCGTATTCTGGGTCCGAGATTCCATTATCCGCGAACGCCTCGCCGACCCCGCATATGGCGGCAACGAGGCATTTAAGATCGAGGAAGACAAGGAAGGAAACCCTATCACCCCTTATCTTAACTGGAACAAACCTATCCCTTGGCGAAACGCCAACGAGGATGAAATGAGAGCTATCGAATCTGTCTATCGCACTAACCCGATCACCGGACGCCGGGAGCTCGATCCGACCCAGCTCAACTATCGTTACGAAATTTTCAACCACACCGCCGCCGCACAGCGTCGCAACCGTCTCGACCCGGCCACGCGTCAGTATAACACCGACATCCCCGTCGATGAGTCGCTCCCCATCATCTCCAAAGACACCGCATATTTCACCGACGAAGGCGAAATCGTGCGCGAGACTATCACTCGTCCGCTGACCGGCAACTACGACTTCCTCAACACATACATCGTCAACGTCTATCCCGACACTACCGCCTGGATCAACGACTTCGACAATGCATATAACGAGCCCTACACCAGACTCTATTTCTCCCACGCCGGATATAACGATTATCCCGTCGTCGGAGTCAGCTGGGAACAGGCCAACGCTTTCTCCAACTGGCGCACCGATTTCCTCCGCCGTTCGCTCGGCCGCGAAGGAGTCTATATCGAGCCCTACCGTCTCCCGACAGAGGCCGAATGGGAATACGCCGCACGCGCCGGAAATTCCGAGTCTTCGTTCCCCTGGGAAGAAACCCTCCCCTACGACGAGCGCGGATGCTTCTACGCCAATTTCAAGCCGATGGAGGGCGATTTCGTGCGCGACGGACATGTCATCACTTCAGCTGTGGGCACTTTCGCGCCTAACGATTTCGGCCTCTACGACATGGCCGGTAATGTCTCGGAATGGACCTCGACGGCCTACACCGAATCGATCGACAAGCTGACTTCCGACCTCAATCCGGAATACCGCTACGACGCAGCCAAGGAAGACCCCTACAAAATGAAGCGCAAGATTGTGCGCGGCGGATCATGGAAGGATGTCGCCCAGAATCTCCGCTCGGATCTCAGAATGTGGGAGTATCAGAATGAGCAGCGGTCATATATCGGATTCCGTAATGTCCGCTCGCAGATCGGCTTCGCCAAGGGAACTCAGAAAAAGAAACGCAAATAATCCACACCTCTCTCTCTACGCTATGGTCAAGATAAAAAAATACGCCAACGGCATCGAGCGCTTCCTGCATGGAGCCAAAGGCCAGAGGTTTTTCAACTTCGCTTATTCCATTGGTGCCGCGATTGTCATCTGGGGCGCGCTTTTCAAAATCCTTCATCTCCCCGGAGGAAGCACCCTGCTCTGCATCGGCATGGGCACAGAAATCGCAATGTTTATCCTGACGGCGTTCGACCGTCCGCCGAAGGAGTATGCCTGGGAGGATGTCTTCCCCGTGCTTGATTCCAAAAATCCGGATGATCGCCCGGACTTCGCGTCGGGCAGCGGCATGATTGTCGGCGGTGCCTACGCCGGAACCGCGATTCCGGCTGATCATGAAGGCGCCGTCTCGGTCAACGACGACGACAGCATCATTGTCGCCGGAGGCAAGGCTCCCGTCAGCGGAGTTGTGTCGGGCGGCGGAGTCATTGTGGCCGGCGCGCCGGCGCAGCAGCCGATGCCCGGACTCGCAGTGTCGGAAGAAGACACCGAATCCCTCCGCCAGTCGATCTCTCGCCTCGCGCAGGCATCGGAGCAGCTGTCGCAAATGGCCGAACTTGCCAACGCCACCCAGGACTATCTCTCTCAGCTCTCCGGCATCGCCGAGCAGATGACCCGCCTCCGCGAGACCACATCGGCTCTCAACGAAGTGTCGTCAGTGCTTCTCGGATCATATCAGGCCATCACCCGCAATTCCGATTCGATCTCCGCTTCAGCTGAAGGCTATGTGGATCGTATGGAAGACCTCAACCGCAATATCGGCGGCTTGAACACCATATACGAGATCCAGCTCAAATCCATATCCTCGCAGCTTGAATCGATCGATCGTGTCAACCGCGGCCTCAAGGATATCCGCGACATGTATGAGAAGTCGGCGGCCGAAAGCGCCCACTATTGCGAAGAGACCGAAAAGATGGCTCGCTATATGAAGCAACTCAACAGCGTATATGAAAAGATGATCACGGCAATGACCATCAATATGTACAATCCGCTGATGGGAGCTGCCCAGCAAGGCCAGGCTCCGGCCAATCCTTTCGAAAACGAATGATCGCCGCAACGGGCCCTCGCCCGATCGCACGATTCTATCCTTAACATCCTCACGATTATAATTTGCAGAAATAAATGGCAGGTGGTAACAACGTAGCCAGAATGTCGCCGAGGCAGAGAATGATCAATCTTATGTATATCGTTCTCACTGCCATGCTGGCCCTCAATGTGTCGAGCGACGTCCTCAACGGCTTCAGCCAGGTTCAGGAGGGGCTTCACCGCACCAACCTCAACATGTCGGCCAAAAACGAAATACAATTCAAATATCTCACCGACCTTTATGAGAAGAATCCCGTAAAAGTCGGCCCTTGGTATGAGAAGGGGCGCGACCTCCACCAACGTTCGGCCACCCTCTATCTCGCCATCGATTCGATCAAGACCATGATTGCCCGCAAGGCCGACGGCCCGGAGGGTGATTTCACAAATATCGTCAATCTCGATGATCTTGAAGCCGCTTCGGTAGTGATGCTCAACCCCGCCACTCAGCGCGGTCGCAAACTCCGCGAAAGCGTCGACGCCTATCGGGCTTCCGTCATGTCGATGATCTCGGATTCGGCAAAAAGCGCTGCCATCGGCGAAATGCTCTCCACAAAAGTCGCTCCTCCCCCCGGCACTGTCGGACCCTACACCTGGGAGCAGAAAATGTTTGACAACATGCCGGCCATCGCCGCCGTCACTCTTCTGACAAAGCTCCAGAACGATATCCGTCAGGCGGAGTCGGAAGCATTGACCAACCTGATCACAAATGTCGACATCGGCGATATCCGCGTCAATGAGCTCAACGCCTACGTCATCCCCAATTCCAACATGATCATCCGCGGCGGCAAGTATTCGGCAAATATCGTGCTCGCAGCCATCGACACAACACAGCGCCCCGCGATTTTCATCGGCGGCAACCGCCTGTCGTCCGGTCTATATGAATTCACAGCCAACTCTGTCGGCACTCATGAATATTCCGGATATATCGAAGTGATGAAAGGCGACGGCACTCTCGACCGACGCCCCTTCAAATCATCCTACACCGTCATCGAGCCTATGGCCACAATCTCGCCGACGCTGATGAATGTGCTCTACGCCGGAATCGACAACCCGATATCGATCTCTGTGCCCGGGGTCGCCATGAATGCCGTCCAGGCGTCGATCTCGGCCGGAACGCTGACACGCAACGGCGACACTTGGATCGCCCACGTGTCGCAGGTCGGCACAGAAGTCGAAATTTCCGTGACAGCTCAAATGGAAGGTCGCAGCCAGAGTGTCGGGTCAATGAAATTCAAGGTCAGAAAGCTTCCCGACCCAACCGCATACATCGCACTGCGCGATGCCTCGGGGAATGTCAATCAATATAAAGGCACTCCGAAGCGCATTTCAAAAGCCCAGTTGCTCGCAGCTTCGGGCCTCGGAGCGGCTGTCGACGACGGCATCATCAACGTCAGCTACACTGTCGTCAGCTTCTCGACCGTGTTCTACGATTCGATGGGCAATGCCATCCCCGAAGTCAGCAACGGCAGCTCGTTCTCCGAGCGCCAGAAGGAGCAGTTCAAGCGTCTCAAAGCAGGAAAGTCGTTTTTCATCTCAAATATCAAGGCCAAGGGCCCGGATGGAATCACCCGCGACATCTCCCCCATGGAAGTGGCGCTCAATTAATTCCGACAGTATACGCATTAGCCACGTAACATAGATATGATAATGAATATCAGCAAGAAAATATTACCTCTCCTGGCCCTTGCCGCCATGGCCGCCGGCGCGTTCGCGCAGGTGGAGTCGGGCGGCGGAGTGCGCCGGCGGTCCGAACGCGATAAAAAGAAGGAGTCGGCGTCGCAGGCACAGGTGACGCCCCGAATGCAGGATTTCTATGTCGAAAAGTCGCCCCATGACGCCGATATGGAGTTCATGCGCAAGATCTATCGCAAAATCGATCTGACTAAAGATGCCAACACTCCCCTCTATTTCCCGGAGGATGTCATCGACGGTCAGGAAAATCTCTTCCGTATCATTATGCGCCTCGTGACCGACGGCTCAATCCCGGCGTATGAGTATCTCGACGGTCGCGAAATTTTCACCGACCAATATAAGATCAATGTCGGAGAAATGCTCGACCGCTTTGATATCTATTATCAAGGAGGGGGATCGAAGAATCAGCCGATCACTATCGCAGAAGCCGACGTCCCGACCGGGCAAGTGCTCAACTATTATATCCTCGAACGCTGGGAGTTCGACCGTCGCTCGAATCAGATGAAGACGCGGGTCGAAGCGATTTGCCCCGTACTCAATAAAATCAGCGATTTCGGGGGAGAGACAAAATATCCGATGTTTTGGGTGAAGTTTGATGCGCTTCGTCCGTTCCTCGCATCGCAATACATCTTCCTTTCAGACGACAACAACCTGCCGACTTATTCTCTCGACGATTATTTCACTCTCGGAATGTATGACGGCGAGATCTATAAGACTCAGAACCTCCGCAATCTCTCGATGAACCAGATGTATCCCGACGAGGAGGATATGAAGCACGCCCAAGACAGCATCGACAATCGTCTGCGCTCCTATGGCAAAAACCTCTGGGTGCCGACGCGCGAAGAATATCTCGCTCAAAAGGAGGCTGAAGAAGCAAGAAAGGCGGCCATCGCAAAGGGTGAAAATCCGGATGAAGTGCTCAATGTGGTCGATGAAAGCGAACCCGCGGTCAAAGAGACCCGCAAGACCACCAAGAAACGCACTACCACTAAAAA
This sequence comes from uncultured Porphyromonadaceae bacterium, assembly GCA_947175695.1. GTDB lineage: Bacteria > Bacteroidota > Bacteroidia > Bacteroidales > Muribaculaceae > Lepagella. Next base: position 7,598 of record CAMWNT010000028.1, on the reverse strand, counting down.
GCGCTCCACCAAAAAGCCAAAGGCGTCATCAAGCAGCTCAAGTTCTTCAGGCAATAGCAACGCAGCCAAGTCTGTGCGACGCCGAAAGAAATGACGTTTAAAGATATCATATCTATGTCTGACTAAACTCCCGAGGGGGGTATCGGCCGATTATTCCGCGCCGATACCCCCTGACGCTTTTTCAAATCGACTCAGTCTCATCACCAACTCCTTCCGATTAATACCATTCACCTATCCCCAACCGCCCCATGAACGAAACGACCGCTTCCCGACGGCTATCGGCTGCCGTTGTCATCCCGGTGTTCAACCGCGAGCGCCATCTCCCGGCAATGATCGATAGCCTGGAACATCAGATCCGCCGACCGGATGAAGTGATATTCGTCGACAATGGATCTACCGACTCATCGGGCGCCATACTCAACGCCGCGGCCCGACGCCTCAACGCCGAGGGGTGGAATGTCAGTGTGATCGACGAACCTCGCAAAGGCGCGGCTCGCGCCCGCGCCACAGGAGTCAATGCATCTGAATCAGATATCATATTTTGCTTCGACTCCGACGATCTGATGAATCCCGAGTATCTCGCCAAAGGGATCGAACCCTTCGAAAGCGATCCGGACATTGATGTCAGCATATGGAACTATACATTCAGAATATCCGACAATTCTTCGTGGCAGAGAAAGATTCCCAAACGCCACATTCTTGAAAACCATCTTGTGCGCGGACTCCTGTCGACGCAGAGCTATGCCGTGCGCAAATCCTATCTGGATGCGGTCGGCAACTGGGATCCGGCAATAGGCGGATGGGACGACTACGAACTCGGACTGCGAGTCCTGCTCGGAGGCGGACGCCTGCTTTTCCGCAATGAATCGCGATGCATCGTCAATCTCCATGCCGAATCAATCACCGGCGACAACTATCTCCACCGCAAAGGCGACTGGGAAATGACCCTCGACAAAATGACCGCCACTGCCGACACAGTCGCCGACCCGAGCCTGCGACTCTACCTGCTCAGAATGCTCGCCTACCGACGCGCAATCCTCGCCGCCCACTATCGCCGCGAAGGCGATGCCGCAGCCGCACGCGAATTGCTGTCATCGGCTCTCCGCTCCAATGCCACCGACAAGCCGATGCGGATCCTGCTTCGCGGAGCCTATACGCTCACACGCCTCGCCGGACGCGGTTCAGGACTCATCTTCCCCCCTCTAATCCGCCGGCTGAAATAGACCTCAACCGCAAATTCATAAAAAAACACTGTAAATCAACAAATATCCAGCACAGAGAATCGTAGAATTCAAAAAAAATTAGTAAATTTGCATAATGCTTAACATCAGTGGCCCGCGAGATTGCGGGTCGCCCCTAAAATCTATACATGCTTAAATGATTACCCTTAGATCCATGATGCTCGCATGCGTGGCAGCCGGCACACTCGCCGCCAACGCCTACGATGCAAAGACAGAATCCAGAGCTTTCTTCGCTACCAATCCCGACAACTCTGTCGGAAAGCCCGCCACAATCACAATCGACGGCAAATTCAACGATTGGGACGAAAGCATGATCATCGCCCGCAACGGCGCCAACAACATCTCCACAGCCTATAAGGGCTCACACGAGAACAATGTGCTCGACATCTATGCCGTCTATGCAGCATGGGACGACACTAACCTCTATATCGCATGGCAGATGTGTAACACCGGCGACGTATGGGCACGCCCCGGCGACGGCCCCCTCACCGACTACGGCAAACCGGGCAACATCCCCTTGATCGTAGCCCTCAGTGTCGATCCCTCCACCAAAGGCATGACAGGACGTCTGGCCGACGGCGGATGCATCTGGGTCGACGGCAAAAGCAGCGGCACGACTTTCGATCCTGAATCCGTGCATGTCGACCATATGCTCTTCATGTCGGCGCAGCCCGGCGACGGTGTTCCCGCAATCTTCACCGGCGACGCTTCCGGCGCTTCCAACTATGGCGCAAACTGCCACCTCTTCTCTGCTTCCGGAGTGACCTACAAACGCGGCGACGGATTCCTTCCCTCCGAACTCTGGCGCTGCCGCTCGACTGCCGATTGGTCGTCGCCTACGGATCTGATCTCCGATCCCAGCGTCATCAACGACATCTATGACGCCGACAAATACGACAACATTCTCGGCAACACCGTCGCAGGCCTCCAGCCCCACGACACAGCCTACGACACTTTCTACGAAATCCAGATCCCCTTCAAGGCGCTCGGCATCACTCGCGAATGGCTCGAAGCCAACGGCATCGGCTGCCGTGTGATCGGCACTCGCGGCGAATCCGCCCTCGACTGCTGCCCCTTCGACCCCTCGATGATCGACAACACTTTCGAAGAATATGGCGCTGACGCCTCCACTACACATGAGAAAGACGACCTCGACGTGATCACCTACGCTATGGCCGACATCGCAAAGATCCGCGACCTCTCCAACATCGAGCCCCTGCCCACTCCCGACGAGCCCGATCCCGTGCCGACTCCCGGCCCCGATGAGCCCGCAGGCGAATATAACGTCTATCTCAAAGACGGTTATCCCACTAGCTACGCTTATCTCTGGGACGCCGGCAACGGCAACTTGACATTCGCCGGCGCATGGCCCGGATCGGTAATGAGCCAGGTCTCTGTCAACGGCGTTGCTTATCAGAAATATTCGTTCAACCTCGAGTCGGCTCCCATCACTCCGATGGTCATCTTCAACAATGGCTCCGGCGGCACCGGCAACCAGACCAACGACTTCGCTTTCGTCAACAACGGCATCTATACTCTCTCCGGTTTCACCGGCGAATATGTGCAGATCACTTCCGGAGTTGATGAAATCTCCGCTGCCGAAGGCGAAGCTGAATATTTCGACCTCTTCGGCCGCCGTCTCCCCGCCGCTCCCGAAAAGGGCATCTTCATCAAGGTGCAGGCAGGCAAGGCTCTCAAGATCGCACGCTGATCTTTTCACCCGGACATCGACGACGCAAAAATGCGTCGCTACGAATCCGACATTTGAACAGCATATCCCATTAAAGATGCATCCGGATATACGCCCGGATGCATCTTTTTTTCTTTTCAAAACCCGACCGATATATGATTCCAAGCCTTGCAAGCGTTAATCTACTGAAGCTTGCAGCGACATCTCCTCATAAATTATCCCTGCCCGACGGCAAGAGTATGTTTACTTTTAACTTTCATTCACTCAAAGAGGATTTTTCGAGGGATTTTTGTTCGGATTCGAGGGAGCAATCTAAGATTGCGACCGATGGATTCGGACGAAAAGCACCGAAAAAGACCTTTGAGTGGATGAAAAAGATTCTCACATAAGAAGTAATGTTTGTTTAATCGTGTTAAAAGTAAACATACTCTAAGATTTGTCATATAATGAAGTAAATGACCCGACTCCAGATACTCATCACTGCTTTTGGCCGGAAAGGTATCGAAAGCATAGCATCGCTCCCCCATCCGGAGATGGAAGGAGTGGAATATATCGTCAGCTGGCAATATGCCGACGCCGACCCCGCCGACATACCCTCGGCACTTCTGGATCGTCGGGATTTCCGAATTCTGCCGACCTCGACAAGAGGACTGTCCGTCAATCGCAATCTAACCCTAAAGGCCGCCACAGCTCCAATCGCTATGATCAGCGACGACGACGTCTATTATACTCCCGACAATCTGCGCGACATCATCAAAGCTTTCGATGATAATCCCGATGCCGACTGCATCACATTCAGATATCAAGGACCGGGATATCCGCAAGCCGACTTCACAGGCTCCCTCGATTTGCGACGTCCCCCGAAAGGTTGGTCGGTCGTATCGTGTGAAATAGCATTCCGCCCGGCGCATGTGCGCCAACGCGGCATTCGCTTCAACGAGCTTTTCGGAATCGGAGCCGAATTTCCCTCGGGAGAAGAGGAGATATTCCTCCACGACATCATCGCATCCGGATTGAAAGCTATCGGCCTGCCGACTGTCGTCGTCATCCATCCCGGCGACACGACCGCCATGCGCACCGGCTCGACCGACACTTTCATCCGCACCAAAGGAGCCGTGTTTTCAATCCTCCATCCTCTGACATGGCCTCTGCGCCTGCTGACCCACACACTCCGATTCAGCGACGATTTCAGCGAGCGCCGCCGCTATATCCGCGCCTGGCTGCGCGGTGTGAAAGACTATCGAAATTTCCGAAAATGAATTCTGATTACCCTCACGATAAAACCGCCCGCTGCATAGCCTCCGACACATCCAATACAGCTGCCACTGACGAAAGCGACCGCCGCGCCGAAAGCGACAGCCTCGCCGACACGAATTCATCCATGTCGCGCGACAACAGCTATAAGACAATTCTTAAGCGTATCTCCGCATTTGGAGGAGTGCAGATTGTCAATATCCTCGCAAATCTGGTCAGAGGCAAATTCGCCGCGTTGCTTCTCGGCCCGGCCGGTATGGGCATCTCGTCGCTCTATAACAACGCCGCCGTGACGCTCCAGCAATTTGCCGGATTGGGATTGAATCTATCGCTCGTCAAAGAAGTGGCAGCCACAAAAGACGATCCGTCCCGGAGCGCGGAAGTGCTCTCTGTCGCCACTCGCATGATTCTATTCACCGCGCTATTGGGATTCGCCGTGTGCCTGACGCTATCCCCCTGGCTTAGCGAATGGAGTTTCGGATCCGACGGCTTTACCGGCGGCTTCGCTTTGCTCTCATTCGGTGTGGGACTCTCGATCGCGGCCTTCGGTTATCTGGCGCTTCTGCAGGGTCTGTCGGAGGTGGCCCGCATTTCGAAGGCTTCGCTCGTCGGGAGTCTGACAGGAGTCTTGGCCGGAGTGCCGCTCTATTATTTTTTCGGCACACGCGGCATTGTGCCCGCTATCGTGCTGATCTCTCTGAGCCTTTTCCTTTTTTACTATATCAATTTCAAAAAAGCTGTCAGATATCACCGAATCCCTTTTTCATGGAAAATCCATAATCCGATGGCCAAAAGATTCGTGGCTCTCGGACTTATCTTCATGGTGGGCACTCTCTCGGCTACCCTGACGGGCTATCTGATCAATCTGTTTGTCAGATATTTCGGCAGCATCGACGATGTCGGATTCTTCCAGGCGGGAAGTTCGTTGACCAATCAGTATATGGGAGTCATATTCAGTGCGCTTGCAATGGATTATTTTCCGCGCCTCTCGGCTGCCGCCGATGATCTCGGCAAAATGAAGATTCTTGCCAATCGCCAGACCGAGATCATTGTGCTTATCGCCACCCCCCTGGCTCTTCTGCTGATCGCGACCGCGCCGATCATCATCCGCATGCTCCTTTCATCGGAATTTCTCGTCATCCGGCCGCTCGTCAAATGGCTGGCCTTCGGCGTACTGCTTCAGACACTCGATTTTCCCCTCGGCTATTATTTCTTAGCCAAGGATCATAAGAAGGGTTATTTCTGGTTGGAAGTGGTGGGAGCGAATCTGCTTTGGATCGGATTCAGCACGGCTTTTTATCTCTTGTTCGGACTGATCGGATTGGGCATTAGTCTTGTAGCGCGGAGTGTCGTCAATGTATTCCTGTCATATATTGTGTGTCGCCGGGTGTTCGCCTTCAATTATACGCGTCGCACACTGCTGACCGTCGCCGCGTCGGTAATGCTCGGAGGCTTCGGATTCGCGGCCTCGCTCCATTCGGGAGTTATCCTCGCCGACGTGCTGATGTGGTCGGCCACCGGGTTATCGATCGTATTCTCCGGGATTTTGCTCAAACGGCGTCTCCGCCGGGAGTGACCCTCAACGAATAACGCTCATACACCACCCCGCTCCCTCCGAGCGATGATTTCTGACGATAGAGACCTTCGTTGAGCCAAAGGCCATGCCGCTCGTTGCATATCCCGAAATCAAAATATTCCCGATCGGCGAATTCCGATTCGATCAGATGAAAGAAGAGCCGGGTCAGCAATCCGTGATCTCGTCCATAGGGAGTGCTGCAGATATATTGCGCGTGAGCCACACGCCCGGTGTCGAACATGCAGACTCCTGCCTGGGCACCCTCCGGAGTGCGGGCTACAAATATGCGTATCTGTCTTGGAAATCGATGGCGCAGCAATTGCAGTTCTGACGCCGTATGCACCGGCGCTACCCCATGTCGCTCCGCCAGGCAGCCACTTAGCAAGGCGTGAAACTCTCCGACATCATCCGATTCGGAGATATTGACCTCTATTCCGTCGGCTCGCTTGAGATTGCGCTTCTGCTGCTTGTTGAAGCCGGGATTGTCGCGAAGATTGATCGCTACCGAGATGTTGCATTCCGTCAGTCGCGCGCCAAGGCGGAAAAGAGCATACCGATCCTCTTCGGCGGGCAGAGCGGAATATATCGAAGGTAGCGGCTTGTAGTCGATTTCCGATATTCCACACCGACGACAATATTCCAAAGCTTTCCCGAATATCTCCAGCATCCCCGCCGCGTCAGGATGCCGCTTGCCGAGCATCCACCCTCCATAAGTCAAGCCGCCGTGGCTTTGCAGTATCAGTCGGTCGTCTTCGCGCCGGAGATTGGCCGGAAGAAGGGCGATTATCTTCCCCCCATCGCAAGCCATAAGCGAATGGTCATCGAATCTATCGGCATGATAATCCATAAACCCTCGCTTGAAGAGGAAGGTGGAATTACGCGACGCATCTACAAATGCATCCCATTCCGACGCCATCGCGGCGTCATATCTGCGAATCTCGATTTCTTTCACTTCCTCTTGCTTTATTGACGGTTATTGCGTTTTTCCCGAAGGAAAATAAATCGGCAGGGCATCCTTAATTAAGGATAACCCCGACCGACATTATTTATTTGATCCAGTTCTGGGGGTTAAGTTTCTCGCGCCCTTTCCACACCTCGAAATGGAGCGAGCTGTGGCCCGGGTTGTCGGGATCTTCGGCAAGACGGCCGAGAGTCTGGCCACCCTTCACTTTGTCGCCGACCTTGACCGATGCGGATCCCACATTGCCATAGACTGTATAATAATCACCATGGCTGACGATAACGACGGTCGAGAAGCCGGGCACCATATATACACCCGAGACTGTACCGCCATAGACACTCTGCACCGTCGCTCCGGATGCCACCTCGACATCTATGCCGGGATTATCATACGTGACATCGGGAAGATCCGGAAGGGCATGTCGACCGAATTTGCCCGTCACGCGGAACGCGCCGCTGACAGGACGCGGCAGGGCCCCGCGCATCGATTCGAAGCTTCCGCTTGACGTGGGCTGATCGGATTTCGTAGATTTTCCGGGCGCTTCTTTCTTGGGAGCTTCCTCTTTCGAGGAGGATTCGCCGCGGGGCTTGCGCTTGCGGGCCTCGGCATAGCTTCCCTTGGATGCGGTCTTGCTTTCCTTCTCTTTCTTTTGGGGCTGTTCTTTCTTGGGACTTTCCTTCTTGGGAGCCTCTTTCTTCGACGTATCCTTTTTCGGAGTAGTAGATTTCGGCTGCTCCTTCTTGGTCTCGTCCTTGCGATCGGCTTCTTCGCGGGCGGCTTTCTCTTCGGCAGCCTTTCTTGCAGCCTCTTCTTCGGCGGCTTTGCGGGCGGCGGCTTCAGCGGCCTCGCGTTCGCGACGCTCGCGCTCCACACGCT
>CAMWNT010000027.1 GCA_947175695.1 uncultured Porphyromonadaceae bacterium | reverse complement strand
GCACAGGAGCAGTTCGGCTTCCTGATGAACGCATTCAAATATGGCGCGCCCCCTCACGGCGGCCTCGCCCTCGGCTTCGACCGCTTCGTCTCGATCCTGGCCGGTCTCGACACGATCCGCGATGTCATCGCGTTCCCGAAAAACAACTCCGGACGCGACGTGATGAACGAATCACCCTCGCCCATCGACAACGCTCAGCTCGAAGAACTCCGCCTGAAGCTCGACCTGAAGGAGGAAGAGAAGTAAGCCAACCCGATTCAGCCTATGATAAAGGTCAAAGATATCGCAAAAGCCATCGAGGATTTCGCGCCCAAATCGCTGCAGGAATCCTACGACAACACCGGATTGCAGATCGGCGATCCGGAAATGCCCGTCAGTGCCGTCATGCTCTGTCTCGACGTCACTGAAGAGATCCTGGCCGAAGCGCGGCGCCGACAATGCAACATGATCGTCAGCCATCATCCGCTCCTCTTCAGCGGACTCAAGCAGATCACGGGCGACACGCCGACCCAGCGCATCGTCATCAACGCTCTGCGCGACAACATCGCAATCTATGCCGCCCACACCAACCTCGACTCGGCCCTCGACGGAGTCAGCTATGAAATCGCCAACACCCTCGGCATCGTCAATCCCCGCCCGCTGCAACCCAGCGCACCGGATGCAATGACCGGACTCGGAGTGATCGGCGACATCAAGCCGACTCCGAAAATCGAGTTCCTCAGAAGGGTCAAAGACGCTTTGAATGTCACCCATCTGAAGTATTCGGCTCAGAGCCCGCAGATTGTGGTCAGAAAAGTGGCCGTCTGCGGCGGTTCGGGCAGCTCGATGATCCGCGAGGCATTGGCCGCCGGCGCCGACGCACTGCTGACAGGCGACCTCCGATATCACGACTTCACTTCCTACGGCTACGCCATCCTACTGGCCGACATCGGCCACTACGAAAGCGAGCTCTGCACAAAAAAACTCTTCTCACGCATCATCAGGGGCGCCATCCCGGATTGCGTCATATATTTCGCCGACTCGGAATCAAATCCTATCGCTTATATCTGACCACTCCACGCCCGGGATGACAACCCGGCGCGACAACGCCGGAGCAACGCATTCACAACAGAGGCCTACGACGACCATCCGACGGCCACCGACATCCGAATAAAGCAAAAATATTCCAAATATGGCATCTGAAAAGAAATCCGAAAAAGAACGCAGTGTAGAGGAAAGACTCAAAACCCTCTATAAGCTCCAGACCCTCCTCTCGGAAATCGACCGCATTAAATTCTTGCGCGGCGAGCTCCCCAATGAGGTGAAAGACCTCGAGGACGAAATCATCCGCTATCAGACAAGAATCCAGAAATTCACCGACGAGATCGCCGACCTCCGCGCTTTCTGCGAGGCTAAGGAGCGCGATATCGAGGAACGCCGAATGAAGATCGCCCGATATGAAGAGCAGATCAACAATGTGCGCAACAACCGCGAATACGCTTTCCTCGAAAAGGAAAAGGAATTCGAAAGCCTCGAAATCGAACTCGCCGAAAAGAATATCCGCGAGGCCAACGCCAAAATCGCTCAGAAAACAACCGACACTGAAAAGGCTCATCAGGATCTCGCCGACCATGAGCATATCCTTGAGGAAAAAAAGAAAGAACTCGAGGAAATCGTCAACGAAACTCGCGCTCAGGAGGAAGACCTCCGCGCCCAGGCAAAGGCTCTCGAACCCGAAATCGATCCCTACACCCTGGCTGCGTTCAAGCGCATCCGCGGCAACGCACGCAACGGCCTGGGAATCGTCACTGTGCAGCGCTCCGCATGCGGAGGCTGCTTCAATCGCATTCCCGCTCAGCGCCAGCTCGAAATCAAGATGCATAAGAAAGTGATCGTCTGCGAATATTGCGGACGCATCATGATCGACGGCGCCCTCGTCGGCGAAGTCGATCCCATCGAAGAAGCTCCCGCCAAGCCCAAGCGCGTGCGCAAGACAACCAGAAAGATCGAAGATTGACCCGGCCCGACCGATATCGGATAATATCGCCCCATATCGGATGTGCCGAGAAATTTTCCCGTCGAAGAGATCGGCAAAACGTTAATCAATGTTAAAGCAACTCCCGGACTGAAACTTTCAGTATCCGGGAGTTGTTATATAAGCGTAGTAAAGAAGATAACATTTTGTTCATCCGCTGAGAGCGCACTTTGCTTGATGCGCATCAGCCAACTTTGTTTTAGGAACTTATCGCCGATGCTTACCCATCATAGGCGAGAAAAAGCGGCTACTCGTGAGAGCAGCCGCTTTTTCATTTGCCGTAGGTTTTGATTCACTTGCCGTTGAGAGCGTCGATGCGGCGCTGGATCGCGTCGCGCTGCTCCTCAAGCTCAGCCACCAGGCGAGCCTGGCGAGTGGCATGATAGTTAGACACTGCGTTGCGTGCTTCGTCGAGAGCGGCATACATCGCGTCGAAATCGCGGTCGGCCATCTGGCTGATCATGCCGATAAGCTCGGGGAGGGCGCGCATGTGGCGAAGCACATCGCCGGCTGTCAGCCCGGCGGCTGCGCTGCGCTTTCTGCGAGTGGGATTCTCGGCATGGTGGTTGCGACGATATTTCCACGCCATGATCGATGAATACTGCTTATCGAGGGGCTTCGCCCAGAAATCAGCAACTTTCTTCTCGGATTTGCCTTCGAGAAACTCATTGGCATACATTTTGACGGTGTCTTCCTTTTTCATTTTCTCTATATTTTTGGATTATTAAATAATTTCTTGTTTGACGATATCAATCGACACTACCTCATATCGAATATCAATCAACTATAATATATAACAGTAGTATACAATTGACGCTCCGCGAATTTACAAAATATTTATGGATTTTTAAACAACTCCATTTGTAAAAATCACGATTTTTCAGTAATTTTACGTGCTGAGCCGCATTTTTTACGTTTTCAGCCCCAAAATTTGCACGAATTCGTGGTGACTCAGCCGATTAATACATTCATCTCATCCTTACCGCAAAACGTAATTCCCAACCGCTATGCGCAACGAACAGGAACTCTCATCGCTATCTCTTCTCGGCAATCAAGGCACTGTATATGCCGACGACTATAAGCCCTCTCTTCTGGAAACTTTCGACAACAAACATCCCGACAACGAATATGTCGTGACGTTTGACTGCCCCGAATTCACAACCCTCTGCCCGAAGACCGGCCAGCCCGATTTCGGACATATCTACATCTCGTATATTCCGCGCCAAAAGATGGTGGAAAGCAAGAGCCTTAAGCTCTATCTTTTCTCATTCCGTAACCACGGCGATTTTCATGAAGATTGTGTCAATATAATCATGAAAGATCTCCGCGAGCTGATGGATCCGAAATATATCGAAGTCAAGGGTATCTTCATGCCCCGCGGAGGCATCAGCATCTACCCCTTCGCCAACTGGGGCGACGCCGACCACGAACAGCTCGCACGCGAACGCCGCGCAGCCATGCTCAGCGAACTATCCGCCCGCTGAGCAAGACAACTAAACGGGAAAAAACTCTCCTCTTCAGAAAAAATTATGAATAAAGATTGCATTATAGTTCTCTCGGGAGGAATGGACTCCGTCACCCTCCTGCATGAATATCAGGAGCGCATCGCGCTCGCCGTCACTTTCGACTACGGCTCAAACCATAACGCACGCGAAATCGAATGCGCCCGCCGCAACTGCGAGCAGCTCGGCATCGAGCATCTCGTCATCCCCCTGCAGTTTATCGGCCAATATTTCGAAAGCTCGCTCCTCTCGGGCGCCGACGCAATTCCCGAGGGCCACTATGAGGACGACAACATGAAGAGCACGGTCGTGCCCTTCCGCAACGGTATCATGCTCAGTGTGGCATGCGGTCTGGCCGAAAGCCGCAAGCTCCGCCACGTCATGCTCGCCAATCATGGCGGCGACCATGCCATCTATCCCGACTGCCGTCGGGGATTTGTCGACGCTATGAGCGAAGCGATGAAAGAGGGCACCTATGACGGGATCACCATCTTCGCCCCCTACACAGGCATCTCCAAGACCGATATCGCCCGACGCGGAAAAGAGCTCGAGGTAGATTATTCCAACACCTACAGCTGCTATAAGGGTGGCGAACATCATTGCGGCCGATGCGGCACTTGCGTCGAACGTCGCGAGGCTATGGCCGACGCCGGCATCGTCGACCCCACTGTATACGACGACTCTGAAAACCCCTCAACAAACTGCTGACAAGAAAAATGTATTACGTCAAAAAACGTCTTGAAATATCCGCTGCCCACAAGCTTTCACTCTCCTATCCGAGCAAATGCACTTCGATCCACGGCCACAACTGGATCGTGACCGTAGAATGCCGTGCGCGAGAACTCAATGAAGACGGGATGGTCACTGACTTCACGCTCGTCAAGCAAAAGGTCAGTGATCTGCTTGATCATGCAGTGCTCAACGATGTGCTCCCGTTCAACCCGACGGCCGAAAACATAGCCCGCTGGGTCGTGGAAAACGTCGACAACGCTTTCCGATGCGAAGTGCAGGAGAGCGAAGGCAACATCGCCGCCTACGAAATTGACGATTGAAAACACACCCCGATCGATGAAACTTTACCCGATCAACGAGATATTCTATTCCCTTCAGGGCGAAGGGCGACATTCCGGTGAGGCCGCGACATTCGTGCGCTTCTCCGGATGCAATCTGCAATGCCCCTTCTGCGACACCGACCACTCCCGCGCTCGCGCCATGACGGCTGAGGATATCGCGGCCGAAACGGCCGGAAATCCGGCGCGCCTGGTCGTGCTGACAGGGGGCGAGCCGTCGCTTTTCGTCGACGACGCTCTCCTCGACACCCTCCACGCCGCCGGAAAATATATCGCTATCGAAACCAACGGCACCAATCCGCTCCCGGCCGGAATCGACTGGGTCACATTCTCGCCGAAATGCGGCATGGCCGACGGCGCGGATGAGATCCGACTCGGCAGGGCCGATGAAATAAAGGTGGTCAATACGGGGCAAGATCTTGAGCAATATTTCGCTATGCCGCAGCGCTCGGAGAAAACTCTGATGTATCTCCAGCCTTGCTTTGTCAATGATCCCGACGAACGTCGCCGAATCATCGCCGACACTGTCGGCCGAATCAAGGCCGATCCGCGCTGGCGCCTCTCAGCCCAGATCCACCGCTATATCGAAATTCCCTGACAATTCGGGAATTTCGACAATCCCCGAGCTCCGCAAGAATAATATTGAGATTCGCGAGAATCCCGAGATCCCCGAGATCCTCGGGATTCTCGTGCTCTTCGGGATTCTTGAGATTCGCGAGCGCGCCGGAATTCTCCAAGTCTTATTCGGATAGGCGCTCGATAAGCAGACGCGCACGCTTCGCCGTCATCCGGCAATCGGCGATCAACTGGCGGCGCGCACGCAATGCGGCGATCCATACCGGCAATCCCACGGGTAAAAATATCATCAGACAACGCTGCTGCCAGTTGACGGCCGAGGGATGGAAAATGCGGCGCCCGCTCACGATCGGGAAATCCGAAAGCATACCGACCACCTGCGGATCACGACTGTCGTGAAGATAGTCGACCACCCGATCGATCTCTGCGCCGAATTCCGCTATCGCCGTGCGGTCGAATCCTACCCTCCAATAACGGCCATAGCCGGGAGCTGACGCAAGCGAAGCCTCCAGCGCATCGGCATGATCGGCGAGAGCCGAAAGCCGATCGATAGCCTCCGCAACACTAATATCATTTATAATCACTTCCTTCGACGCCACATTGCGATGCTGGCGGACTCCGGCGAGTCGGCGGAAGAATGCCTTATAACGGTCGACATCGACCACGGCGGCGTCGTTCATCGCACGCCACGTCACATAAATGCCGAGCGGAGCCAGAATAAATGTCGACAACCACATCCCGAACCACACTTCGATCTTGCCGTCGCGAGCCATCTTATAGCCCGTATTGTCGATAATATAATACACTACGAACAGCAACACCGAAATGACGAGCGGTGTGCCCAGTCCTCCCTTGCGGATAATCGCGCCCAGCGGCGCGCCGATAAAGAAAAATATGACGCATGCCACCGACAGAGTGAACTTCTTGATCAGCTCGATATCATTGCGGCGAAGCGTGCGCTTCTCATCGCTCATCATCTGAGCGCGGAATGTCAGCTGGTCGCGGCGACGCTGCACGAGCGAAAGCGCATTGCCATACACCTCGCCCTGCGCCAGATCAGGCAACGACGCTATCAGAGTGTCCATCCTGATCGGAGCGACTTCCGATGCGAGTTCCTTGTCATCCCCTGCCTTCGAACCGATCGTGTCGGCCCGGCCAAGCAAAGACGCGCTCTCCGCAGCCGACGAAGGGACGACACGCCCTTTGTCGACGATCGTCAGCTCCTGACGACGCAACGACGGCAGAATCGTCCGTCCCAGCGAATCGATGCGCACCGAAATCGAATCCATCGTGTGGAGCAACTCCTGCATATTCTTGCCGACATACTGCTTGCGCATACCCTCCTCGTCGAGTCGGTTGAAATTGGCGTCAAACGGGATCAACACCTCCTTGTCGACAAACGTCTCACGCCGGAACGGCGTGTTGATGCCGCTGCGACGATTGTTCTGATCGCGCAGATTCTCAAACTGCTCCCCCTTCCAGAGATGGAGATAGAGGAATCGCATGTCGGGGGTGAATGCCAGCCGAGCCGAATCCGACGTTATGATCGTGGCGTTGTCGCCGCCGTTGCTGACATCATATATCATCACGCCGCGAAGCATTCCCGTCTCGCGGTCTTTCTGCTTGACATAGAGATTGAAGCCCGGTATCTGATCATAAAACACATCCTCCGGAATCTCAAGCTCGGGCGATTTCTGACGCATCGAAAAGAGGAGGGTCCACATCTTCACCTGCGCCTTCGGCAATACGTAGTTCTGAAAAAAGAACGCGCCGACGGCTATCATGCCGACCGTCACAATCAGCGGCGCCATCGCACGCACAAGCGATATGCCCGAAGCCTTGATCGCCGTCAGCTCAAATTTCTCGCCGAGATTGCCGAAGGTCATCAGGCTCGCCAACAGGATGGCAAGCGGCAGCGCCATCGGCACCATCGACACCGCGGCATAGAAAAAAAGCTCGCCAAGCACTCCGATGCCCAGCCCCTTGCCGACAAGATCGTCGATATACTTCCAAAGGAACTGCATCAACACGATAAAAAGCACGATGAAGAATGTCATCGCGAACAGCGGAAGAAAGGTCTTCAGCATCAACCAATGGAGGCGCTTTATGATTTTCACGTTGCAAAATTAATACTAATTCCGTGCGCAGTCAAAAAAATCCCCTCCAATTTGCCTTTCGATGCCGACTATTTATTAACTTTGCAAAAACGACTCCTTAATACTATTTAGGGACTTTGCAAAAACGACTCTTAAATTAATTATATCATGACACTTTTTGAACGTCTCACGGCCACAGCCCAGGCAATGCCGCAGAGACTCGTGCTCCCGGAATCCAAAGAACCCCGTACGCTTCAGGCCGCCGACCGTATTCTGGCCGACAAAATAGCCGAAGTCATCTTAGTCGGCAATCGCGATGAAATCCTTGCCGAAGCCGCTTCTCTCGGCCTGCAGAACATCGAAAAGGCCACAGTGGTCAATCCCCTCGACGAGGCATTCACCGAAAAATACGCCCGTCTATTCCACGAACTCCGCAAAAAGAAAGGCGTCACCTATGAGATGGCTCTCGAGCAGGTGAAAAACCCCCTCTATCTCGGATGCCTCATGATCAAGGAGGGCGATGCCGACTGCATGGTGGCCGGCGCGCTGAGCCCGACATCGCATGTGCTGCGCGCGGCCTTCCAGATTCTGAAGACCAAACCCGGCATCTCGGTGGTCTCCGGAGCTTTCATTATGCTTCTCCCCGAAGACGTCAATTATGGCGACAACCATATGCTGATCTTCGCCGACTGCGCCGTTGTGCCTGATCCGACCACCGAAGAGCTCGCGCAGATCGCTGTCGAAACTGCAAAAACAGCCCGCAACATCGCAGGCCTTGATCCCAGAGTGGCTATGCTCAGCTTCTCCACATGGGGATCGGCAAGCCACGAACGCGTTGACAAAGTGCGCAACGCTGTTGAAATCGCACGCTCGATGGATCCGACCCTCAACATCGACGGCGAGCTCCAGAGCGACGCCGCAATTGTGCCTTCAGTAGCCGAAAAGAAAGCGCCGGGAAGCGCTGTGGCCGGCAGAGCCAACACTCTCATCTTCCCCTCGCTCGAAGTGGGCAACATCGCCTATAAGCTCGTGCAGCGTCTCGCCGGAGCGGGCGCCGTCGGCCCCATCCTCCAGGGCCTCGCAGCTCCCGTCAACGACCTTTCCCGAGGCGCTACAGTCGAGGATATCGTCAATACAATCATCGTCACCTGCAATCAGGCGATCGGCGAAAAGAAAGCCAACGCATAATCATGATTTAGAAACTGTCGATCCCCCGGCGTCGCCCTCATGGCATTCGCCCCTCCGGGGATAAACACTTTCAGATTTTTAACTTTCATTCCAACTCATGAAGATTCTTGTGCTCAACTGCGGCAGCAGCAGTGTCAAATACAAACTCATCGAATCCGACTCCAAGGAAGTGCTCGCCGAAGGCGGCGTGGAAAAAATCGGCCTTCCCGACTCTTTCCTCAAATTCAAGCGCCCCGACGGCACCAAAGAGACGATCGTCGTCAATATGCCCGATGCCAAAGAGGCTGTGCGTCAGGTGCTCAATGTGCTCTCCGATCCGAAAGAGGGCGTCATCAAGAGCTTCGACGAAATCCAGGCCGTCGGCCATCGCGTAGTGCATGGCATGGAGAAATTCAACAAGTCGGTGCTCATCACTCCCGAAGTGATCGAGAAAGTGAAGGAATGCTACGCTGTGGCTCCGCTTCACAATCCCGCCAACATCACCGGCATCGAGGCTGTCAGCGAAATTCTCCCCAACGTGCCGCAGGTGGGTGTGTTCGACACCGCATTCCATCAGACTATGCCCGCCAAGGCCTATATGTATGCCCTCCCCTATGAGGCTTATGAGAAATATGGCGTGCGCCGCTACGGCTTCCACGGCACATCTCACCGCTATGTGTCGCGTCGTGCCTGCGAATTCCTCGGACTCGACTATGAGAAGCAGCGCATCATCACCTGCCACATCGGCAACGGCGCTTCGATCACTGCCATCAAAGACGGCGTCAGCGTCGACACTTCGATGGGCCTCACCCCGACCGAAGGCCTCATGATGGGCACACGCTGCGGCGACGTCGATCCCGGTGCGCTCGTCTATCTCATGCAGCGTCTCAACCTCGACGCCGACGGCCTGATGAAGCTTATCAACAAGCAGAGCGGTGTGGCCGGAGTGTCGGGCATCTCGAGCGATATGCGCGATATCGAAGCCGCTGTGGCCCGCGGAGAGGAGAAGGCTATCCTTGCCCTCGACATGTATGAATATCGCATTCTGAAATATATCGGAGCCTACACGGCTGTGCTCGGCGGAGTCGACGTCATCGTATTCACCGGCGGAGTCGGCGAAAACCAGACCGGCACTCGCGAAAAGATCTGCCGTCAGCTCGAATACATGGGAGTCACTTTCAATGCCGAAGCCAATAAGGTGCGCGGCGAGGAGATCGAAATCTCCGGAGAGGATTCTAAAGTTCACGTTGTGGTCATCCCGACCGATGAGGAGATGATGATCGCACGCGACACTGCCGACATCGTAGGAAAACTCTGATCCCGGCTATGACGGATCGCGGGGACCGATCGACGCCCCGCGTCTGATTCATATTGACGCATAATGACTGTTGCAAGACTGTCGGAAACCACGACGGTCTTGCAACAATCTTATTACGCCACATATCGTATCCGCAGTTAATATTAACCACTAACAAACGTAAATGCTACTCGAAATTTTATGGAATGCCGACCCGGTGCTCTTTTCAATAGGCCCGCTGGTCATCAGATGGTATAGTCTGGCATTCGCCATCGGCTTTTTTATCGGTTATCAGATCGTGGCCTCGATGTTCAAGCATGAGGGTGCGCCTGAGAATTGGCTCGGCATTCTGCTGATCTATCTTGTGGTCGGCACAGTTGTCGGTGCTCGTCTGGGCCACGTATTCTTCTACGAATGGGATTTCTACTCGCAGCATCCTGTGGAGATTCTGAAAGTATGGAAAGGTGGATTGGCCAGCCACGGCGGCACACTGGGCAATATCGTGGCGCTGTTGCTCTTCTCATGGTTTGTCAGCAAGAAGAATCCGTCGTGGGTGTTCGATAAAGTTGTCATTCCGGTGGCATTGACGGCCGCGCTGATACGCTTCGGCAATCTGATGAATTCGGAGATCTATGGCGGACCGACCGCTCTCCCGTGGGGCTTTGTCTTCCTGCGCAACGACGAGACTGTGGCGTGTCATCCCACTCAGATCTATGAATCGTTGTGCTATCTCGTGCTGTTCGGTCTGCTGATGTGGATGTATTGGAAACGGAATGCCGAGGAGCGACCCTGGCTGTTGACAGGCATCTTCTTCATATGGGTGTTCGGCTCGCGCTTCCTGATCGAATATGTCAAGAATGTGCAGGTGGCATCTGAATATGAGATGATTGCCCGCTATGGCATCAACATGGGCCAGCTGCTGAGCATCCCCTTCATCATCCTCGGCATCGTTTTGGTGGCTATCGCCTTGAAGCGCCCCCGCCAGCACTGGACCTTCCCCAACCACTTCGCGGAGGAGGTTAAGCGTTAGGCTTTTTTAGGTTTTAGGTGTTAGGTTTTAGATTTTAGATTTTAGATTTTAGGCTTTAGGCTTTAGGCTTTTCAAGATAAATCCCGATTAATCATGATTATTCCTGATAAATCATGATTAATCGGGATTATTCCGTAATGGGGAGTAAGGGCTTTTTTAAGGTCTTTAAGGGCTTTAAGGTTATTAAGGCCCTTAGGGGCGCCTAAAACCTAAAATCTAAAATCTAAAACCTAAAATCTAAAACCTAAAACCTAACCTACCCCAACATCTGCGCCACTCGCGCCACTCCGGCGACGAAGGCTTCGACTTCGGCCTCGGTGTTGTAGGCGGCGAAGGAGGCACGCACAGTGCCGGGGATGCCTAAGCGCTCCATGAGCGGCTGTGCACAATGATGACCCGTGCGCACGGCGATTCCGAGGCCGTCGAGAAGCATACCGAAATCATAGGGATGCTCGTTGCCGACAAGAAACGACAAGACAGCTCCCTTCCGGGGCGCCTCGCCGAAGATCCGAAGCCCATTGACTTCGGAGCGCAGGCCGTCGGTGGCGAGTCGCAATAAATGCTCTTCATGAGCCGCGATACGGTCGACCCCTACCTCTTCCAAGAAATCAAGAGCTTTGTCGAAGGCGGCGATACCGACGAAATCCGGTGTGCCGGCCTCGAACTTGAAGGGGAGATCGGCATAAGTCGTGCCGGAGAACGACACATGCGAGATCATCTCGCCACCACCTTGATAGGGAGGCATACGGTCGAGATGCGCTTCCTTGCCGTAGAGCACGCCGACTCCCGAGGATCCATACATCTTATGCGATGAGAACACGTAGAAATCGCAATCCAGCGCCTGCACGTCGATGCGCATATGCGGAGTGGCCTGCGCACCGTCGACCAGCGTCGGAACACCATGCTCCCGGGCGATGCGGATCATCTCCCCGACAGGGTTGATTGTGCCCAAGACGTTGCTGACATGGGCAAACGATGCCATGACAGTGTGCTCGTTAAACATCCGGCGGTATTGCTCAAGATCGAGCACACCACGATCGTCGATCTCCACCACTCTCAATCGCAGACCCGGTCGGCGCGACTGCAGCAGCTGCCAGGGCACGATATTGGCGTGGTGCTCCATGACAGTCAATATGATCTCCCCTTCGGCGGGAAAGAGGCTTCCGAAGGAGGAAGCCACGAGATTGATCGCCTCGGTTGTGCCGCGCGTGAAGATCACTTCTCGCTCGGAATGAGCGTTGATATAGCGGGCCACATGGCGGCGCGCCTGCTCCTGGAGGTCGGTGGCTTCCTGCGAAAGCGTATGCACGCCGCGATGAACATTCGCCTTATGGCTGACATACATCTCGCGGATCGCTTCGAGCACACGAAGCGGAGTCTGGGATGTGGCCGTATTGTCGAGATATATGAGCGGACGGCCGTTGACCGTGCGCTCGAGAGCCGGAAATTCCGAGCGTATTTTTTCTACATCATATTCCATCTGACATCCTTTCTATGTAATGTCTATGCTATGGCCGGGAATGCCGGCTATGGGGCATCGTCTGACGAAGCTCAGACTGTCGGGCACTCCATTGCGCAGTCGTGACATCCGGCGCCCTCGCCGGCAAACCGACGCTCTACGATATGCGCGAGTCGCTCTTTGAGTCCGGGGATTCTGACGCAGTCGATCACATCGGCCATAAAGGCTTGCTTGAGCAGCATGCGGGCTTCTTCGGCCGAAAGGCCACGGGTGCGCATATAGAAGAGTTGCATCTCGTCGAGCTGACCTGTCGCAGAGCCATGGGAGCATTTGACGTCGTCGTTGTAGATCTCAAGCTGAGGCTTGGAATACATCCGGGCTTCGTCGCTGCCGATGATATTGCGGTTGGATTGGTAGGCTTCGGTCTTGCACGCACCATAGTCGACACGCACCATCCCCGTGAAGGCACACGATGCGCGATCGTCGACGCTGAATTTGAAGAGTTCATCGGTGTGGCATCGCGGCGAATCGTGGTCGACTCGCGCATATGTGTCGATCTGTCGCGACGCATCGGCGATTCCCATGCCGTAGAGCTTGAGTTCGCTCCCCTCGCCGGCATAGCGGCAATGATATTCATTGCGGGTCACGCCGTTATAGATCGTCATACCATTTATCAGCACCGACGAATCCGCTTCCTGATGCAACCATACTGTCGACAGGCGCGTCGTTGATTCGGCCGATTCCTCGAGATCATAGATATCGAGATGAGAGCCGGGAGCGGCGAAGATCTCCATCGTCTGGAGCAGCATCTGGTCGGTGGAGCCGGACGCAGTATGGCCGCAAAGCAACATCCGCAGTTCGCTGCATTCCTCCATGACGATGACGATTCTGACCGGAGTCAGCATATTGACGGCTCCGCCGAGAATATCCACCACCTGGAGCGGATTTTCAATCCGGGCGCCCTTGCGCACACGGATCCAAAGACCGTCTTGAGCGAGCAGTGTCGACAGCGCCACGAGCGGATTGGCCGGATCGGCTATGCGGCCGTAATAGCGACCTACGAGTTCGGGGTTCTTCCGGGCCATATTGGCCAGACTGTCGATCTCAAGTGCGGGATCCGCAAAATTCTTTTCGCTCGGAGGGAGCAGCTCGTCGTTGACCATGACGGCAAGCGAGGTGGCCACGCGAGGCACCCCGCAGCGGAAGCTGTCGGCCGGATTGACGTTCAGTCGGAGCCGGCCGACATTGACGCCATATTCGCGGCCAAGGATCGCGGGGAGGTCGATTGTCTCATAATTCTCCTCGCCGCGTCGCGGAAGACGGAGCGTCTCGATAATGCGCGCCGCTTCCGGACGCAGGGCATTGAGAACGCCGGCAGATCCGGCGTCGAGCGCCTCGGCCGTCTCGCGATATAGCTCAATATATTGTGATAATGATTTTTCCATTAATCAGGCTGTGAAAATTAACCGTATCGATTACCCTCGATTACTCCTCACCGAGTTCGCGCTTGATCCAGTCGTAGCCGCGCTCTTCGAGTTCGAGCGCGAGTTCGGGGTCGGCGGTCTTGACGATGCGACCCTTATAGAGGATATGCACAATGTCGGGCTTGATATAATCGAGCAGACGCTGATAGTGGGTGATGACAATCGTTGCGTTGCGATCGGTCTTGAGCTTGTTGACCCCCTCGGCCACAATGCGGAGCGCGTCGATGTCGAGGCCGGAGTCGGTCTCGTCGAGTATCGACAGGCGCGGCTCAAGCACAGCCATCTGGAAAATTTCGTTGCGTTTCTTCTCGCCGCCGGAGAATCCTTCGTTGACCGAGCGGGAAGCGAGCTTATTGTCGAGCTCGACGATCGCGCGCTTTTCGCGCATCAGTTTCAGAAATTCGGCGGCACTCATCGGAGGCTCGCCGAAGTATTTCCGACGCGCATTGACCGCCGCGCGCATGAAATTCATCATCGACACACCCGGGATCTCCACCGGATATTGAAAACCGAGGAACACCCCTTCGTGGCTACGCACTTCCGGCGGCATGGCAAGCAGATCCTTGCCATAGAATTCGGCCGAGCCGGATGTCACGTTATACATCGGATTGCCGGCAAGCACCATCGACAATGTCGATTTGCCCGAACCGTTAGGACCCATTATGGCGTGAACCTCGCCGGGACGGACTTCAAGATTTATACCCTTGAGGATTTCCTTGCCATTAATTTCCGCATGTAGATCACTGACCTTTAGCATTGCTTTATATATCTGTTTATCTTATTATCTAATCGTTGAGCGCCGGAGCGTGCCGGCGCATATTATTATAACGTCGCTGTCGTCACACCGGTTGACCGAGATCTTCCTCGCGTCGCGCAGCTGTTCGAGATGGGCGAATTCAGCGAAACTGCCGCTACCCAGACATGCCGGCGCCATCCACATCACGGCAGAGATTATATTGCCGTCGTCGGCCTTCCCGAAGCGCATCAATGGCCCCGACGGATCCAACCCGACCCCGATGTTGAAGGCTATTGAAAGCATCAGCAGATAGTTGAACACACAAAACACTGTGCCCAGCAACGAGTTGAGCAGTCCGTTGCCCTCTGAGGATATGGCGTCGCGGATGATACGCGTCAGAGTGCGGAAGATGAAGTAGACGCTGAAAAACACGATTCCGCAACCCAAATTCAAGGCCAGATATCTCCGCGCCACCGGATCGTCGCCCGGCGGGATAACCCCGAGTAGCATATCCCCCAATGCGTCGCAAAAGATATGGGCACACACCACCCCGAAGGCCATACCGAGGACAGAGGTCACCATCCCCGTCAGACCACGGCGATAACCCCTGACGACACCCAGCGCGGCCACAGCCAGCGCTATGATATGAAACAGCGCATCGCTCATCTTTCGGAATTATTCCACAAATTTACCATTTTCCCACGATTCTGCCAAATTATCATATCCTATCCGCCCCGCCTCCTTGTTATATTTTCGCGCAATATTGGGCAATCGATTAAAAATTTTCGTAAATTTGACGGTCGGTCAAATTGCCTGCGGCATCGCGCACCGGCCTCCGGCCGACTTGCGCTATTTGCCGACTCGCGAATTTTTCGTAAATTTGTAGTATGAGAGGTTTCAGCACACTGTTGGCAATCCGGAATAAATTCCGCGATCTGAAAGTGGCGGCCGCGTTTCTCGCGATTGCCGCTCTGCTGGCGTGCGCCTCGATTTGGGCATATCGGCAGTTTATGTCGTCGCCCCCTTATGTCGATCCGGCCCGATATCCCGTCCGCGGAATCGATGTCTCGGCCCACAACGGAATGATGAACCTCGACGCGGCCTATCGAGCCGGTTATGAGTTCATTTTCATCAAAGCCTCTGAGGGAGACACATTCCGCGACCAGAATTTCAGAATCAATTATTCCAAGGCTTTTCATGCCGGAATGAAGATCGGAGCCTACCATTTCTTCAGGTTTGACTGCGGTGGCGTCTCGCAGGCCAAGAATTTCATCGAAGCCATCGGAGGACGCAAACTCGACCTCGGCGTCGCAATCGATGTCGAACAACACAACAATGCCATCGGCATCGACTCGGCCGTCGTGGCCGATCGACTGTCGGCAATGGTGGAGTTTCTCAACATGAGCGGATATCGCGTCACACTCTATTCCAATCGCGCCGGATATTATGAATATCTCCGCGAGAGTGTGCCCGGCGCTTGCCTTTGGATATGCTCGTTCAGCAGCGATCCGATCAACGCCGAATGGACATATTGGCAATACGACCATCACGGACGAGTCGACGGCATCCGCGGGGATGTCGATCTCAACGCATTCTGCGGTTCGCGCCAGGACTGGATAAGATTCCTTGAAGGGGCACAATGGCCCTATGATTCGCTCAACTGACAATAAACCAATCAACCCCACGTTTATATCTTGAGATCAATATCGGGAATCGCCGACTCGCGTCGCGACGCATTTCCCATTGCGTCTCCAACAATTTCAGCCACTCTTTTCACCCCGACTTAAACATCGTGAATCCACGCCATATATCCTCAAGTCTCGCATTACGTATCGCCTCTGCGACTCTTATCTTTGCGACAGCCCTCGCGGCTGCGCCGGATGCGCTCGCTCTTGACGCCGCCCATTACGCCGCATCCTCGCGTCTGGCCCAAGGCAATTGGGTCAAGATCAAGATCGAGGAGGAGGGCATGCAGTTCATTTCGACAGCCACACTCCGCAATCTCGGCTTCTCGGATCCGACCAAAGTGCGCGTCTATGGCCTCGGCGGCCGCCCGCTCCCGGCGACTCTGACCGCCGCCAACGCCGACGATCTGCCGATCGTAGCTTCGACTGCCAATTCCCGAGGCTTATATTTCTACGGATATGGATCGGTCGATTGGACAATGTCGGCTCCGAAGTCGACCATCCCTTTCACACATACTCTCCATCCTTATGCCGAGGAATCATATTATTTCCTTTCGGATTCGGATGAATATGCCGAGCAGATCCCCGTGCGCGACTCGGGATCGGCTTCGGGGGGCGCCGGTGTCATAACTTCTTTTATCCAGCCACTCCTTTACGAGACAGATCTCTATCACCCCTCCGACACCGGACAGCGTTATCTCGGCGACGATTTCCGTTCGCCGACTCGCAGATCTTACAATTTCACGCTGACCGATGCCGTGGCCGGACAGAATTGCATGATCCGTGTGGCATTCGCCGCCAACACATCGGCCTCTTCGACACTCACGATCACGGCCAACGGCAACTCGCCGGTGGAGGCTTCCCCCATCACGCTGACCGGCAATTCCGACATCAACACATTCATGCGATATTCAACAGGCACAAGAACACTGACCGACCCCGGCAATTCATTGCGCCTTGACCTCGCATTCTCCGGAGGTGGCACCATTCGCCTCGCACGCCTCGACTATATCGAAGTGCAATACCAACGCAATCTCAACCTCGCTTCGACCGGAGAATTGCATTTCTTCACCAACTCGACTCTCCCGGCAGCCGTCAAAATCGCAGGTGCCGACAACTCGGCAATCGTATGGGACATCACCGATCAGGGCAACCCCATGATCGTCGACGCTTCGCTCAGCGGCTCGGATCTGACATTCGTCACCCCCTCGGGGACACGCGAGTATGTCGCATTCCTGCCCGACAAATGCACCCGCTCTATCACCGGCGGCAGCCGCGTGGCCAATCAGGATCTCCACTCCCTGCCCGTGCCCGACATGCTGATCATCGCTCCGGCGGCTTTTCGTGATGCCGCCGAGCGGCTCGCCGCCCACCACCGCGATTTCGACGGTTTGACATGCCATGTCATCGAGCCGGAACTGATCTACAATGAGTTCTCGTCGGGCACTCCCGATGTCACCGCGTTCCGCCGACTCCTCAAAATGTGGTACGACCGCGGCTTGGCCGCAGCTGCCGCCCCTTCGGACGATGACGACACAACCCCCTCGACAATCAAATATTGCCTCATTCTCGGACGCGGCACATTCGACAATAAAATCAAAATGGACGCCGCCAAGAACGCCGGATATCCGTTTGTGCCCATCTGGGAATCACCGACCGGTGAATCCCAGACTTCATCGTATGCCACCGACGACTATATCGGAATGCTCGCCGATTGCTCCACTTTCGAAATCGGCAAGCAGAAGATTCAGGTGGCTGTCGGAAGAATGCCTTTCATGTCGACGACCGAAGCTACTTATCTGACCGATAAATACATCAACTATGTCGAGCGTCCCGCCACCGGATCCTGGCGCAACCGACTCATGTTTGTCGCCGACGACCAAAACCAGGGCGACCACCTCATTCAGTCGGAAGACATGATCTCTTCATATACGGCTACAGAGGCCGGCCGAAAATTCCGCATCGAACGACTCTATCTCGACACTTTCACCCTCGAGCAAAGCAGTCGCGGACCGACTTACCCTGAGGCTAAAGAAAAGATGCTTCGACTCTGGAACGACGGAGTGATGATGATCAACTATATCGGCCACGCATCGACCGTCAGCTGGACTCACGAAGACCTCCTCAATTGGAGCGACATCTCGTCATTCTCCAATCGCAATTTCCCCTTCCTTTACGCCGCGACCTGCGAATTCGGACGCTTCGATGCCTCGGCACGAAGCGGCGCCGAAGCACTCTGGGCATATTCCGACGCCGGAATCATCGGCACCGTCACCCCATGCCGCACCGTCTATATCGACATGAACGGCAAGCTCTCCCATCTCGTGGGTGAGGCCATGATGAAGCCCGACGCCGACGGCCGTTCACGACGCATCGGCGATATATTTGTAGAGGCAAAAAACGGCTATCCTTCGTCCGACAACACCAATAAGCTCCGATATGTGCTTATCGGCAATCCGGCGATGCGACTCCCTGTGCCGGAATACGACGTCCGCCTTTCGTCGATCAACGATGTCGACATGGCTGCCATCGAATCCCCCTCCGACTATCCCACCCTCGGCGCCCAGGGCAAAGCTGCGCTCGTCGGCGAAATCCGCGACCGCGACGGTAATGTCGCAACCGATTTCAACGGCACCGTAGAGATCAGCCTCTACGACGCTGAAAGCGCCGTAGCCACCAACGGCAACGGCGACGCCGGAGTCGTGTCGTACTACAACGACCGCAAGACGCTCCTCTATCAGGGAGTCGCCAAAGTCGCTGAGGGAAAATGGTCGACCACAGCCCTTCTCCCCTCTGAAATCGAAAACAATTTTGCTCCGGCCCAGTTTCTGTTCTACGCCGCGTCGGATGATCTGAAGGAAGCTCACGGCGAAAACTCTTGCTTCTATGTCTATGGATTCGACGAATCGACCGAACCCGATGTCACAGGCCCGACAATCTCCCGATTCGTCCTCAACCGCGACGACTTCACTCCGGGTAGTGTCGTGCATTGCTCGCCGGTGGTGCTCGCAAGAGTCTCCGACCCCTCCGGAATCAATATTTCCGACGCGGGCATCGGCCATAAAATGACTCTCGTGCTCGACGAAAAGACATACTACGACAATCTCAACTCATACTACTCTCCCGACCCTGACGACTTCACCGCGGGCGACATCACATATCAGCTCGCCGATCTCACTCCCGGACGTCATACACTCAAACTGACTGTATGGGACAACGCCAAAAACTCCTCGTCGGCGGTGATCGATTTTGAAGTGGCCGTCGCAAAAGCTCCGGAGATATTCACTCTGACCTCAGATGCCAATCCGGCACGCGACCACGTCAACTTCACGCTATCGACCGACCGCCCGATGGCGAATGTGGGATGCACGGTGGAAGTGTTCGACCTTAACGGACGCCGGGTATGGATTTCCGATCGCCAGACTGTCACCGACTCGTCGGCGGCGCTCAGTGTGCCCTGGGATCTCTGCGACAGCAGCGGAGTGCGCGTCGAACGCGGCATCTACATCTACCGCGCCACCATCACTTCCCCGGAAGGTCCGTCGACTTCTACCGCACGCAAACTCGCAGTCGCGGCCCCTTGACGGGGTCACTCGGGCTTTCCCCGGCCGAAGGCCCGAGGCGCGCCCCCGACGACACGACACTTTTTTGATATACGGAGGATTTTTCTTAATTTTGCATTTTACAAAACCACCTGCCCATATGAATCAACGTCAGCTGCCGCTGCTTCCGGAGCCGACTCTGCGACGCCTTCCATGGTATCTGGCTTATGTGAAGACCCTGCTCGGCCGCGGAACAGAGTATGTCAGTTCCACCGCAATATCGAAAGCGCTCAACGTCGATGCATCTCAGATCGCCAAAGACCTTTCATTTCTAAATCTTAAGGGTAAGACCCGCATCGGATATGAAGTAAAGGCGCTCGAGGAGGCTCTCTCCGACTTCCTTGGATTCAAGGCCACCCACAAGGCCTGCGTCTTCGGCGTCGGAAATCTCGGAAAGGCTCTGATTCTCGACAAAGGCCTGGCTGACTATGGCCTTCAGATCGTCGGAGGGGTCGACACAGATCCCGCTCTGGCCGGAAGTATCGTCGAGGGGGTGGAAATAGTGGCCCCCGACGAATTGCAGGCAATCATGGACCGTCACAATCCGAGTGTCGCCATATTGACTGTGCCGGCCGAAGCCGCTCAGGAAGTGGCCGACTCGGCTATCTCAGCCGGATTCTCGGCTATATGGAATTTCTCTCCTTACCGCGTGAAAGTGCCGCGCAACATCGCGCTGGCCAACACATCGATTTATGCCCATCTGGCTTTGATTTACAATCGACTCGACAGATTCTGAAATTGTGAAAATATTTGTTGACACTTCGCAGGCTCGTTTATCGTCAGCTCCATCCGACTCCGATGTCACGCCCCATGACGCCCAAGCCGTCCGGGGCGATTGGCTGTGTTATCCAGATTCCTGTATGATTATATCCCGAAGGCCACTTTTCATCCCCGATTTCGAGGAGGAGTTTGTGGCGATTCCGGCTCTCGCCGCCAAAATCGGCCGCATCGGCAAATGCGTCGCGACGCGTTTTGCCGATCGCTATGTCGGCGAACTGACAGCGTCGGCCCTGGTCATCCCACGACGCGCATTGGCAGCAATCGCCGACAATCGGCCCGTCGCCCAGTCTATGCTGTGCTTCGACAATGCCGTCGCCATCGGCGATTGGCAGCCTGCCGCCCTCCGGGAGCCAATTTCTCTCGACATCACATTCACCCACGATTCGCCTCCGCATGACTCCTGCGACAAGACTTGTCACTCCACCATCGACGCCGATATCCGACAAGTCTACGAGCTGATTGCCGAAGCATCGAAAACCAACACCATCAAAATGGGCGACATATTTGTCACGCCGTTCTATCGGCTCGCCACCCCCGTCGCCCCCGCAACATCATTGAAAATATCCTTATCCAACTCTGATCAGGCTCAACTTGCCATAAATTTCAAATAAGCAGTTTCACTTCCTACTCAATACCTCACTTCATGAATTCGAAATATCTACGACACGTCATCTCATCGCTGCTGCTCCTGCTGGCATTCGCAGGCCACGCCGTCGCATTGACCAGCGCGAATTTCGCAAAGTCGTCGAAACTCGCATCCGGACGATGGATCAAAGTCGGCGTCGACCGCACCGGCGTCTATGAAATCTCCTACGAAAGTCTTAAGGCCATGGGATTCTCCGATCCGCGAAAAGTTGCCCTCTTCGGTATGGGCGGCCTCGGACAGCCTTTTGATTTCAACACTTCGTCGGGAAAAATGAACTATGTCGACGATCTCCGAGCCGTGCCCGTGCTTCACCGCAACAACAAGATCTATTTCTACGGCATCGGCCCCGAAATGTTCGAAATCCACTACAGCTCCAGATATTACGACCTCCTCGCGGCAATCCAGAGAAAGTCGAAAAACATTTATTCCGACATCGGCTATTATTTCATCACTGATTCACAGCCGACAAATTCAATGACCCAGGTCAATTCCGTAGGCCTGACCAGCCTCAAAGAATTTGAAGTCGGTATAGGATATGAATATCATGAAGTCGATCTCTACCACAACACGACCAACACCGGACAGCTCTTCTACGGCGAAGCCATGACCCCGGAAAATCCGCGGCTCACATGGGACCTCGACCTGCGAGGCGCAATCCCGGGAACGCAGTGTGTGGTCAATTGCGATATCTACACCGACAAGATTCAGGGAACTTCAGTCAGCTATGGCTTCGAAGGCACCGACGAATACACCGAAATCCCCGTGCCGGCAATCTCAAGCACCGATTTCGCTCCCCATTCCCCCAACACATCGTATTTCTCCCTCCCCGAAAAGTGCGACAAATTCTTTACCGACATCAACTTCAACGGCGAAGACATGGACGCGTCCAACCTCGATTTCTGGACAATCTGCTATCATCGCACCGCCCCCGACCTGCGCAACACCAAAGGGGAAAGAATCGCGCAAGACCTTATCGCTTTCCCGCAATTGGGCACCAACAAGTCGGGCAAAGTGAGAATCCCGGGCGGAGCTTCCTTCCTCACTTTCGACATCAGCAATCCGGCCGAGCCGATCTATATCGACGTCAAATATGACGGCGCCGACGGCATCGCAAAACTGACCAACACCAACGGCATTATCCCTGTCATCACAGTGTTCGACCCGATGATGCCTCAGTATCAAGTCACTATGGTCGAGACCAACGCCGGAATGATCGTCAATCAAGACCTTCACGCGCAGGCATCTGAAGGTGCCGACCTCATCATCATCACGACTCCTCAGCTCCTCAGCGGAGCCGAGCGACTCGCCGATGTTCACCGCGACATGCTCGGACAGCGTGTGATCGTCGCAACGACCGATCAGATCTATAACGAATATTCGTCAGGTGTGCCCGATCCGATGGCGTATCGCGGATTCGTAAAGACTGCTTATCTCTCTAAATACGGCTGCGGGAATGTGCTTCTTCTCGGACCTCTCTATGCCGATTTCAGAGGCATCTCCGTCGACAAACACATCGGCGAAGGACTGATTGCCTACCAGTCGTTCACAACAAATCAGCTTCGCGGCGGATTCAATGTCAACGACTATTACGGCATCATGACCGATTATATCGGCTCCAACAATCTCGAGCTGTGCAATATGGCTGTGGGAGTCGGCATTCTCCCGGTCAGATATGACGCCGAAATCGACACCTATATCGACAAACTGACCGACTATCTCACGCGCACCGATTTCGCGTATTCAATCAACCATTATCTCCTTATCGGCGGCTACGGCGACTCCGATCTTCACGCGTCGCAAGTGCCTGAAATCGACACTTACCTCAATAATTTCGGACGCCGGAATTTCTATTCCACCCAACTCGTGGTCGACGCCTACGGCCATCAGGAAGGTCACGACAAACTCTTCAAAACTATCGATGAAGGGATTGTGCTCATGACCTATTTCGGCCATGGCGACCCACTTCTGCTCAACCACGACGGCCCCTTCTTCACAGCCTCCGACGTCTACACGATGCGCAATAAGCGCCTCCCCTTCTGGGGCGTCGCCGGATGCGAACTCTCCGAGCCCGACAAAGGCGTGCGCGGCATGGGTGAGTCTGTCGTGCTCTCAACCCCTTACGGCATGATCGGCACTCTTATCGCCACCCGCGAGACATGGTCGAGCCAGAATCTCGATTTCTTCAAGAAATTCCATGCCAATTTCCTCCGCAACGGCGGACAGGTCACTTCCAAGCTCTTCGAAAATCCTGTCACAATCGGCCGTATCTACGCCAACACCAAGCAACTCTCCACATTCTCCAACGAAATGGCTTATCAGCTCCTCTGCGACCCCGCTATCACTATCCCCGGAATCAACCGTGAGATTGTCATCGAAGCGGGCGACAGCGGCGAAGCGACTGCCGGAGAATGGCTCGAAGTTTCGGGCTATGTCAAAAACTATCGCCTCGACAGACCCGACACCAACTTTAATGGTGAAGTAGTCGTGCGCCTCATGGAGCCTTCCAAAGTGCTTCCTTGCCAGCATGTCATCATGTCAAACGACCCGAGTGAATCCGTCCCCTCATATCCTGTCGACATCACCTACGCCGATTCCCAGCTTTCGATGGGCGCGGCCGAAGTCGTCGAGGGTCGCTTCTCGCTCAAGATCATGGTGCCTTCGGCGGCATCTGTCTTCGACGGCAAGTCCGGTGTCATCCAGCTCGGCGCATATGACCCCTCAGCCCGCATGGGAGCCGCTTCCAACTATGGCGTGACGCTCCACGCCGCAGAGCCCGGCACATCCGTTCTCGATTCCGACACGACTCCACCGACAGTTGAAGTCTTCGAATATGACGCCGAGGCAAATGTGATCCGCGTTAAAGTCGCCGACGATGTGGCGCTCGCATTCGACTCCGATCCTCTCCGTCCCCCCTTCAGAATGAGAATCGACAACCGCGAATACACCACCGGCTCAACCTCCACTCCGATCATCGACTACGACTCCAACTCATATGAGAAGAGTGTGCATCTGGCCGACCTCTCCGAAGGATCCCACACAGCCTGGATCACTGTGCGCGATGCCGCCGGCAATGACACTAAGGCTGAGATCGTGTTCGACTATCTCAACACTCTCGCCAAATATGCGATCGCTCTCGATGCCACGGCAGTCGACGGCTCGGGCGACATCGTCGCAATCGGCGAAACTCCCGAATCGGCCGACATCGTGATTCTCGACAAGAACGGATTCCTTGTGCGCCGCGACGCATTCCGCAACGGCCGATTCACATGGGACGCAGCCGACCAGAACGGCGAAGCCGTAGCTCCGGGACTCTACCGCGCCTATATCATCGAGACAGGCTCTCACTCCCGCAAAGGCCATTCGGCTACAATCGACATCCCGGTGATCTGATCCCGCGCATACCCTTCCGACCGTCCGGCCGACCGAGCGGCCTCTCCTCCCCCCGCCGACACGCCGGCCACTATAATCCTACAAAACGCTATAATATCGCCTCGGGCAATATTATAGCGTTTTTTCAGTTTATGTAAATGAGTGCATGGCAACAACAATGCCGTATCTCTTCTCGGTCACTCCTTTCAAATTCTTACCATTCTCCCCCTCACCGAATCCCCCCTACGATGAAACGTATACTCTCAATATCCGCCATTCTTCTCTCGGCCCTTTGCGCCGCCGCCCAGAATGATATCAAGGACAACGATTTCAATCCGGTCAATACGGGCGTCACCACTCTCAGCATCGCTCCCGATGCGCGAGGCAGCTCGATGGGCAACCTCGGAGCCGCCACCGACCCCGACATGAACTGCCAGTTCTGGAATCCATCGAAGTATGCGTTCGGATATTCCACCGGAGGCCTCTCGATCTCCTACACCCCCTGGCTCCGCAAAATCGTCAACGACATATTCCTCGCCAACCTCGCCGGATATTGGAAGCCCGGAAGCGGCGACAATCAGGCGATCTCGGCTTCGTTCCGTTATTTCTCGCTCGGCGAAGTCTCGATGAGCGACTACGACGGCAACTCCGCCATCCAGACGATCAATCCCTATGAGTTCGCCATCGACCTCGGCTACTCGCGCAAGCTCTCGGAGAAGTTCTCGATGGGCGTCGTGCTCCGCTACATCCTTTCCGACCTCTCTTATGAGGATTCTTATTCCGGCGAAACCAACACGGCGGCTTCGGCTTTCGGCGCCGACATCTCCGGCTATTTCGTCAGCTATCCGATGGTAGGCCGCAACGAATGCCAGTTTTCATGGGGCTTCAATATCTCCAATATCGGCTCTAAAGTCAGCTACGACCATGGCGCCAACTACGCATTCCTGCCGACAAATCTCCGACTCGGCACGCAGTTCATGTTTCCCCTGGCCGACTACCACTCGCTGGCGATCGGCCTCGACCTCAACAAACTCCTCGTGCCGACCAAGCCCCGTTTGAAAGACTTCCCCGACACAGTCGAAGGTGAAATGGAATATGAAGAGGCGCTTGAAAAATGGGAGACGATGTCGCCCATCTCCGGCATCTTCAAATCATTCTCCGACGCCCCCGGCGGATTCAAGGAGGAGCTCCAGGAGATCAACGTCTCTCTCGGCGCTGAATATGCCTACAATCAGCAGTTTTTCGTGCGCGCCGGCTATAACTATGAGAATGCCAATAAGGGCGGTCGCTCGTATTTCGCTTTCGGTGCGGGCTTCTCGCTCAATGTGGTGCAGCTCGACGCCTCCTATATGCTCGCCACCGCGCAAAGCTCCCCCCTCGACCAGACTCTCCGCTTCACCCTCACTTTCGACATGGATGGCCTCAACGATCTCCTCGGTAAGAGAAGGAGATGAGGTTAGGGGTTAGGTTTTAGGGGTTAGGTTTTAGGGGTTAGGTTTTAGGGGTTAGGTTTTAGGGGTTAGGCTTATCATGATTAATCGGGAGTAATCTCGAATGGAATTTAA
>CAMWNT010000026.1 GCA_947175695.1 uncultured Porphyromonadaceae bacterium | reverse complement strand
CCCGATGAGGAGGCCAAGGGCAACAATCCCTTCTCGCTCGACAGCAAAGAGCCGCAGTGGGATAAGTTTGAGGGCTTCCTGAAGGGTGAGGTGCGTTTCGCGTCCGTCCAGAAGATGTATCCCGAGGCTGCCGCCGAACTCTTCAAGGCAGCGAAAGACAACGCAATGTGGCGCTATAACAACTATAAGCGTCTTGCAGCCCAGAACTGGGGCGTTGATCCGGAGCTGACTCCCGAGGAGATCGCACTCCGCAAGAATGTGTAATCACTGACACTCTGAAAAACGGTTTTGTAATTTAGCCGTAACATCAAATAAAAAAATCCGGAATGATCGCGCGATCATTCCGGATTTTTTTATCCGACAGTAGAACAGTCGGATCGAGAGATTGGATTTTTAATAAGAATATGCGCCTGGAATAACTTCGCTTTTGCCATTGCTCATGCGCATAATTAATTTGATCTCCGAATGGGGAAAAACTAATCCTTCCGGGTGGAGGCGGAGATGTAGAGGGGATAATAGGTGAGAGTAATGGGTGAGGAAACTGAGGGAGTACCGTTCACCGCCGCTTCGATCTGAGAGGATGCGGTCGGATTGACAGGGGAGGATAATGAGGGGGCGGTCGCGATCGGGAGCGATGAGGCCCCGCCTCCGGCAACTCCGGTCAGTTTCAGATGGAGGAGCATTTCGCGTCGGGAGCGGAATTCAAGTCGGATGGGACGGTCGCGCATTTCGACGTCGGGGAAGTAGCGGCGAATCATGCATTCCAGCTCTTCGCGACTGCGATAGATCAGCGGGGATGGTCGGCGCGAGTCGAGCTCCTTGAGATTGCCGGTGATAAACGTCGAGCAGAGCAGCCGGCCGCCGGGGCGCAATGCGCGCGCGGCATTCCGGAAGAACGCTTCGGGGTCGGCAAGCCATTGGATGGTGTTGGCTGTAGCGATCAGATCAAATGAGCCGTCGGCCACTTCCGGTAGCCATTTCTCTATATCTGCCTCCACATACCGCTCCTTTTCAAACAGGCCGAGTCGGGGCACAGGGTAAAGATCCACGTAAAGGGCGTCGGTGATATCGGCTTTCGCGGCCAAGGCTCGCGTCAGCATACCGCTTCCGACGCCGATCTCCAACATCGCGGCGCACTTCGGTAGCCTCTCGGCAGGGAGCATCTCCACGAGCCGGTCGATGATGAGTCGCTGAGCGTCGGCATTCTCGTCATAAGTCGGGAGAGCCTTCGCGAAATGTCGGCCGATATGAGCAATATCGGGGGTGATAGTGTCGATGACGCTCTGCAGATGAACGTAATGGGGGGCGTCGAGCACGACGATCTGCGGTCGGGGATTCTCATTTTCCCAGGCGCGGCGCATCGACTCGGCGGGGAAAATCCTGTCGCCCGAAGAGATGAACGCCCGCTTCCATGGCAGCCGGCCGCGCAGAGCGTTATCGCGCACATTCGCCAGTTCGTCGGCCAGTTGTTGGCAATCGGGGATGTAGATTTCCGAGGCCGGGAGGGGT
The DNA here is from genome assembly GCA_947175695.1 of uncultured Porphyromonadaceae bacterium. Taxonomy (GTDB): domain Bacteria; phylum Bacteroidota; class Bacteroidia; order Bacteroidales; family Muribaculaceae; genus Lepagella. The sequence continues at coordinate 24,740 of CAMWNT010000026.1, read as the reverse complement.
GGAAGATGCGACATATCCGGAGGCGTGTAGCCCATCCTGCGGGTGAACTTCATCAGATTGCGCGGATTGAGAGTGGCGCGTGTGGCTTCGAAAATAGCTTCGGGAATGCCGTAGAGGTCGGACGATGGGTGAGTGGTGCCGTTGACTGCAAACGCCGCGCTGACGCGTGCCGGATCGAGCGAAGTGGCAGCGGCGTGAGCCGCGGCTGCGACCCCCATCGACCATGCGACGACAAACAGGGTCTCATACCCGTCGATGACTGTAGCGTCGAAATCAAGCGACGAATAATCCCACACCACGGCGATATCCCACCCCTCGGCATGGAGATCGCGATAGAAGGCCGGGACGGTGCTCCATCCGGCAAAGATGAGAATCACCCGGCGACAGCCGGGATTGCGGGATATGAATGATGTCTGCATCTTTGAGATTCTTTATTTTAGTGATAGTTGCCGATGACCTCGACGAGGCGCGAGATGTCGCTGTCGGTCAGCAGCGCGTTGAGCGAAAGGCGCAGACGCTCGGAGCCGACGGCTACCGTCGGTTTGCGGATCGCGAGCGAATCGAATCCGTTGGCTCGCAGATAGCGGGCCATGTTGAGGGCCTCGCCGGCATCGCCGATGATTACAGGCACGATATGCGACTCCGAGGGGGTCTCGATATTCGCCTTGCGGAAGAGTTGTTGCCGGAGATCGTGTCCTATTCGGGCGAGCCGACGGCGACGGTCGCTCATCGCAGTCAGTTTTTCGATCATCAGAATCGACCAGGCGGCCTGCGCCGGACTGATGGCGGTGGAGAAGATAAAACTGCGGGCCGTATTTACAAGATAGTCCTTGATCGCGGGGGAAGCGACGGCAAACGCACCGGCCGAAGCGGCCGCCTTGCCGAGTGTGCCCATGATGATATCAATATCGTCGACCACCTTCTTCTCCTCGGCCAGACCGAGACCGCGCTCGCCGCGGACGCCGAATCCGTGGGCCTCATCGAGATAGATCATCATATTCGGGAAGTCCTTCTTGAGAGCGACGATGCGCTCGATCGGCGTGAGGTCTCCATCCATGCTGTAGACCGACTCCACGACCACGATGATCCGTTCATAGGCGGCGTGATTATCTCTCAGCAGTCGCTTCAGTTTCTTGATGTCGTTGTGGGGGAATCTTCTGTAGTCGGCCCCTGAAAGGCGCAGTCCGTCGATTGCCGAGGCATGCACGAGCTTATCGGCCAGAAAGAGGGTCGAAGGGATCGCCAGGGCCTGGATCATACCGACATTGGCGTGATAGCCCGAATTGAAGAGGAGTGCCGGGCGGCCGTATAGTTCTTCGAGATAAGCCTCGAGGCGCGAGTGATAATGATTGCGGCGCGAGAGGAGTCGCGAAGCCGACGACGTGAACTCGGCATCGGGGAAGCGGCGTCGAAACTCCTCGATATAGAGATGCGACTCGCTGCCGAGACCGAGATAGTCGTTGCTCAGCAGGTCGACTGTAGAGAAATTCGCGTCGGGATCGGCGGGGATTTCGCGAAGCCGGTTTTCGTCGCGCAGATGGGAGAGGATGTCGGAATATGCTTTAGTCGGGGTCGGACTGTCGACGACAGCCGGAGCCGATGAAGATTCAGTCTTTGACATTGATTCAGAGTATTACGGTAAGAGAGGCGGAATTGTCGCGTCGGATGAGTGATGCCGAATGGATCGGCTGCGGGATCAATGGCGGCGGATCAGCTGCAACAGGCAATCGCAGAGACGCTCCACCTGCTCATCCGTGGCGGCCATGAACGGGGGCATGATATAGGCGTTCTTGCCGAAGGGGCGGATCCAGACGCCCATATCTACGCATCGGCGTTGGAAATCAGCGAGATCTACAGGCTCCTTCAGTTGGATGACGCCGATCGCACCAAGCACTCTGACGTCGTCGACCTCCGGCCAGTCGGCGGCGCAGGCGAGTCGGCTCTTCATGATCGATTCGATCTGCTTCACACGCTCTTGCCATGGCGAGCGCAAAAGGAGTTCGGTCGATGCGAGCGCCACGGCGCAAGCCAGAGGATTGCCCATGAAAGTCGGGCCGTGCATCATGCAACGGGCCTCCGACTGCGAGATGCGAAGGGCGATATCGGCAGTGGTGGCGATGGCGGCGAATGTCATGAAGCCGCCGGTCAGACCTTTGCCGAGGAGCATGATGTCGGGCACGACCCCGGCATGTTCGAGGGCGAAGAGTTTGCCGGTGCGGCCGAATCCTGTCGCGATCTCGTCGAAGATGAGGAATATCCCCAGTCGGGAGCACTCCTTGCGGAGCTCGCGCAGATATTGGGGATGATAGAATCTCATGCCGCCCGCTCCCTGCACAATAGGCTCGAGAATGACTGCGGCCAAAGTGTCGGCATTCTCTTCGAGGAGCCTGCGCATAGGGGCAAAGTCTTCGGGATCCCATTCGTCGCCGAAGCGGCATTCCGGCGAGGGGGCGAAGAGACGCCGGGGGAGCGCCGGACCGAAAGCACCGTGCATGCCCGTCACGGGATCGCACACCGACATGGCGTTCCATGTGTCGCCGTGATAACCGGAGCGGATCGTGGCGAAGTTGGTGCGTCGCGGATCGTTCTGAGCCTGCACGGCCATTTTCATTGCCACCTCTGTGGCCACCGAACCCGAATCGGCATAAAAAATATGCTCCATTTCATCGGGGAGAATGTCGAGCAAGAGCCGACCGAGGCGTATCGCCGGCTCATGGGTCAAGCCGCCGAACATGACGTGCGACATCGAATCGATCTGCCGCTTCGCCGCCTCGACAAGCACCGGATGGGAATAACCGTGGATCACACACCACCACGACGACATGCCGTCGATCAGTCGGCGACCGTCTTTGAGGGTAATGACGCACCCTTCGGCACTCTCCACTTCATAGCATGGGAGCGGGTCGATTGTCGAAGTGTAGGGATGCCATAGATGCCGACGGTCGAAATCGGAATCAGATATGTCGGAGTATCGCATGATCTATATACGTGTTTTTGCGGTAGTTGGATAGAGAGATTTGTAATGCCGATGGCCGGCAGTGAGGGGAGAGAAAATTTTTGGAGAAGTGGATTCCGGAGAGGTGGATAGGAGTCGGGCTCTCAAGAGGGGTCGACGTCGTAATAGATAATCGAGCTCTTGATCCTTCGGTCGCGGGCCAGACTTTCGTAGAGGGTGCGGAGTATGTGTTTGACCTTGGTCATCGACGCCGTCGCCTCGATCTTCAGCATGATCGACTGCAGATACCATGTGGCGATGCGGCTGACAAACGGTTTTTCCGGGCCGAGCACCCGGGCGCCAAACACGTTTCGGAGGGCGTCGGCCATGAGTCGCGCACCCTCCTCGGCCATATGAGGATCCTTGTTTTTCAGATAGATATTGATTATCCGGCTGAAAGGGGGATAGAGCAGTCGGCGTCGCGATTGAATCTCGCGGCGGTAGAACCCTTGGTAATCGTGGGCCTTGACGAAAGCGAGCACGGCGTTGTCGGGGTCGGAAGTCTGGATTACGACGCGCCCCTTTTCGGCGCGGCGCCCGGCGCGCCCGGCGACTTGTTCGAGCATGTTGAACGCTCGCTCATTGCTTCTAAAGTCGGGGAAATTCAGCAGCGAATCGGCTCCGAGCACGCCTACGACAGTGACATCTCCGAAGTCGAGACCTTTGGAGAGCATCTGAGTGCCGACGAGAATATCGGTGTCGTGGGATGCGAATTCCTCGATGATTTCCTGATATGAGTTTTTATTTCGGGTTGTGTCGAGATCCATGCGACTGACGCGCGCTTCGGGGAATGCGAGGTGGGTTTCTTCGGCGATTCGTTCGGTGCCGTAGCCGTAGACTTCCACGCTGTTGGATCCGCATGCCGGGCAGACAGCAGGGCGTGGAATCGCATAGCCGCAGTAATGACATCGCAGCTGATCGGAATATTTATGGTAGACGAGCGACACATCACAGTTGACGCAACGCGGGCTCCAACCGCAACTGTCGCATACGACGAACGGCGCGAATCCGCGTCGGTTTTGGAAGAGGAGAGCCTGCTTCTTCTCTTTGAGGGCAGTGTCGACGGCAAGGTGGAGCGGGGCGGAGAATATCCCTTTGTTGAGTTTGCGCTTTTTTTGGTCGCGCATGTCGACGGTCTCCACCTCCGGCAGTTCCGCACCTTCGAAGCGTTCGGAGAGGGTGATCAGACCATATTTTCCTTCGGAGGCTTTATAGTAGGTGTCGACAGCGGGAGTGGCCGAGCCGAGCAAAGTCTTGGCTCCATGCATCGACGCGAGCATGATCGCTGTGTCGCGTGCGTTGTAGCGCGGCGCGGGATCATACTGCTTGAAAGAGGCTTCGTGCTCTTCATCGACGATGACAAGCCCGAGATTGGCAAAAGGGAGAAACACCGACGAACGTGCTCCCAGGATCAGCAGCGGATCATTGGAATGGAGCAGACGCTTCCAGATGTCGACGCGTTCGTTGTCGGTGAATTTGGAGTGATAGACGAGCAGGCGCTCGCCGAAGAATTTCCGGAGTCGGTCGGTCAGCTGAGTGGTGAGCGAAATTTCCGGCACAAGGAATAGCACCTGCCGGCCGGCTTCGAGGGTTGTATGGATGAGGTGGGTGTAGATTTCGGTTTTGCCGCTTCCGGTCACGCCATGCAGCAGAGCGACCTGTCGGTCGCGGAAAGCATTGAGGATTTCGGCTTTGGCTTTTTCCTGGGCGGGCGATAGAGAAGCGGGAGGCAGAAGATCGGCCACTTCGGAATGGAAGCGGTTGACGACTTTTTTGTAGAATCTGAAGATCCCCTTCTCCTCCATGGCTTTGAGTATGGCCGGAGTCGCGCCCGAGCGTTCGATGAGAGCCTGGCGGGTCACTTCGCGCAGGGGCGATTGCTCCTGCATCCATCCGGAGAGATCGAGATAGGCTATAAGGGCGCGTTCGCGACGCTTTGAGCGCGCGACGATATCCATCATAGCGTGGAGCGCGTCGTGATCGCCGCGTTTGGCGTCGAGAGCGATCATCTTCTCGACCTTAGGAGCATAGCGCTCCACAATCTTTTCGGAGATTTCGACCACTCCGCGATCGAGCAGCGGCTTGAGTCGGGTGAGGATATTCGGCGACTTAATCGTCTTTTCGATATCACCGACCGACAGCTTCTTTTCCGAATCGAGCAGCTGGATAATGGAAGCGTCGGTCTCTGAGAGGGAGCCTTCGAGTTCGGTGAGGTCGAAGTCGGGATTAAGCGAGACGACGGTCGAAGACTCGGGCTTAAGTCCTGTGGGCAAAGCCGCTTTATAGACTTCCCCCGGGGAGCAAAGATAATAAGAGGCGATCCATTCCCAGAGTCGAAGTTGCGGATATCTGACGATCGGAGAAGAGTCGAGTAGTGCGGAGATCTCCTTCACTTCATAACCGACCGGGGCGGAATCGTGGATTGACGAAATGATGCCGGTGTAGAACTTCCGGGTTCCGAACTGCACGAGCACACGCGTACCAACACCAACATCCCCGCGCATATCGGCGGGGATGCTGTATGTGAAGGTAGAATAAAGCGGGAGCGGAAGTATGACTTCGGCAAACATTTCAGAAGAGATAAGCTACATTGATATTCCAGGAGCTGCTGCTGGCCGACATGTTGTCGAGTTTGACAGTTCGGATGTCGTAGCTGACGCCCCATGTGTAGGAGGCGGAGAGCTGGATTCTCTCAAGGAATTCGCCGCCGAGACCGAATTCGAGTCCAACGCTACCGAGGGGATGCTCGATGGCGTTGCATTTTGTCTGGCTGACATTGAAGGCGAACACCGGACCGACGAAAGCGAACGGGGCGACGTATTGTTCCAGGCCGTCCATGCGGGTCCATTTGAAACGGAGGTGCAGAGGCACTTCGATTCTGTGGAGATCGAAATTTCCGTTTTCATATCCGTCGCTCGACCAGATATATTGATCGCCGAGATTGATGGTTGAGGCGTGATAAGCGTATCTGGCGCCGATATCGATTCCGAAACCGATGCCCGGAATCATGAGTTCGCCGAGCACTCCGGCCTGGAAGCCGCTTTTCTGCTGCGACTTAAGCAGCGGCTGACGCCAATAGAAATTCGACATGTTCCATCCGATCTGCGGCCCCCAGCGGAATTCGGCCGAAGCCGAGATTGCCGAGGCAGCGAGGATGATCAGTGTCAATAGTTTTCTCATGCTGATATGGTTGCGGCTCCCGGCGCGGGGCCGGGAGCGTGGAAGTGGTAGTGATTAGAAGAGGTAGGCGGCAGTGACGGTCCAGTAGTTGTTGCGGGCCTTGATGTCGACAGGGTTGATCTGGCCGGTTGCGCCGGGGATTTTTTCAACGATGTTGTTGATGCCGAAGCCATAGCTTGCGCCGACCTGAAGGTGGCTGAGGAGCTCGACGCCGAGGCCGACATTCCAAGCGATCTGGCAGGAACGTGATTTAAGATTCTGGATGTTGTCGGTCACGCTCTTGTCTAGGCGGAATGCGAAGTTGGGGCCGGTGAAGAGGTAGGGCTTCACGATGCTTGCCACAACGGGGATAGTGAACTTATACTTGAGGTTGATGGGGATTTCAAGGAAGTTCTTGCCATAGAGGCTTGTGGAGTTGAGGGCTGCGCCGGAAGTGGGAGCGGATACAATTCCGCCGGCCACATCGCCGTTGACAGCTTTGTTGTAGGTGACGTCGGCGGCGTTGTTCATGCGAGCATACATGAGGCTTGCGTCGGCGCTGATGCCGATGATGGGCACAGTGAAGTCGACCATTACGCCGGCGGTCCATCCGCAGGAATTGTCGCTTGAAGCGATATCTTTGTTGAATTTGAGCTTGTTGACATTAAGTCCGGCCTTGACGCCGAATGAGAACATTTTAGCTTCGGCCACGCCTGTAGCAACGAGCGCCACTGCGAGCGCAACAAAGATTTTTCTAAGTGTATTCATTGATGTAAAGTTTAGAAAGTCGCTGTTATTGTCGGGTCATTGTTTTGAATTTCAATACAATGTCATTGTCCGGGAGAGCGGGATGGAGAGATAGGGATACGCAAATTTAGCTATTTTCCGTCGGACTACAAAATTTCAACCGAGCAAAGGAGTGTCGCGATGATGGAGGAGTCAGGTGGCTGATGTCGGCGTGTTGGGCGTAACCGGTTGATGGATAGGAGTCTATACTTGGTTTAGTTATAGTTTTCGAAGGGTGAGGTATATAAAAAAAGAAAAAAGGGTAATAACCTCCGCGGTCGTACCCTTTTGATAAGTTTCTACAGGTAAAAAATCTTAAGGTAAAAAAGATTGTTATAGGTTCTGTGCAAAGGTAAGCCGATTTTCCTAATCCACCAAAAAAAATGTTGCAAAAATAATTAAAAATGTTGTATAACATATAAAATCCGCCGATTCTAGTCTTTTTTCGACTGAGATCGGCGGTAATCGGTTGTTGGCGTTGCGTTAACCGTTGAATTTTTTCAGGGTCATGTCGGTGCCGTCGAATTCGGCGTAGGTGAATGCTGTGAGCCAGTCGCCGAGGATGATCATGCGTGCTCCGGAGGGGAGCGGCAGATCGGTGGTGCGGTGGATATGTCCGAAGAGGCAGAATCGGCATTCGGGGTGCGACGCGCAGTAGTCGGCGCTGAATTGCAGGAGCCGGTCGATGTTGCGGTCGACGACGGCGTCATGTCGTTGCAGTGCTTCGCCGGTCAAAGAGGTCGCGGAGCTTCGGGAGTGTCGGCTCCATGCGTTGGCGAAGGCGACGGTCCATCGGGGATGGATGGCGGCGAAGAGATGCTGACACAGGCGATTGCGGAAGAGAGAGCGGAGGATGCGGAATTTGGTGTTGTGTTGCCAGACTCCGTCGCCATGAGCCATGAGCATGGTTGTGCCGAGTACGTCGGTGACGAGAGTGCCGTCGACCACTCTGACACCCAATTCCGTGGGGATATAGTCGAAGATCCAGATGTCGTGGTTGCCGATGAGCCAGGTGATTTTGACGCCTGAGTCGGAGAGTTCGGCGAGTTTGCCGAAGAAGCGGGTATAACCGCGCGGCACGACATATCGGTATTCATACCAATAGTCGAGCACATCGCCGAGCAGATAGATCTCGGCGGCTGAATCCTTGATTGAGTCGAGGAATCTGACCACTCTCAGCTCTCGTTCGCGAGAGTCGGGGAAGTAGGCCGCGCCGAGATGTGTGTCGCTGAGGAAATAGGCTTTTTTCTCCAAGAGTGATTGATTTAGGCGTCAGCGCGTCGGTGAATTACAATGGTCTGAGCCGGATGTTGGCGCAGGGGGCTTGATTTACATGAATCCGAGTTCGAGGCGAGCCTCTTCGCTCATCATGTCTTTATTCCATTCGGGTTCGAACACGAGTCGGAGATCGACGGCTTTGGGGCCTTCGATAGAGAGGAGTTTCTGGCGAACATCTTCGAGGATGAAATCGGCGGCCGGGCAACCGGGCGCTGTCAGTGTCATATCGACATGCAGAACGCCGTCGTTCTGAGTATAGTCGATCTTATAGATCAGACCGAGGTCGTAGACATTGACGGGTATCTCGGGATCGAAGACGGTCTTGAGCATTTCGATCGCCTTTTGGATGATATTGTAGGAAGCGTCGTCGGCGGTAGTAGCACCGGGAGCTGCTGTATTGTCGTTGCTCATCAGAGAGTGTGGGGTTTTATTATTTATTATTTCCAAGGAGGTCGCCCTCGCGGGAGTTGCGCTGATCGGCGAGTCGCTGTTTGCGTTTCAGCGCGAAGTGGAGGAGGATGCAGTTGACGATGAGGATCGCCGACCATAGCCATATCCTCCAGGCCTCACCCATTTGGATATAGTCGTTGGCATAGATGCCGACAAAAACCGCACCGTATATTAATAACACCAAGGGGAGGAGAATATGGCGCTTGATTTTGAAACTCATAGTTAATGTTTGTTAGTCGGCGGCCGACTCGGCAGTAGCCTGCGGGCTGACAATATATTTCGAATTGTAGGGATCGAAGCCTCCGGATTGGAGATAGTCGTAGATCTGGATGCATGAAAGCGCATCGAAGGCGGCGTATGCCTGTTGGGCCGGAGTCAGCGAAGGTGATTCCCAGTTGGTCAATCGTTGGCCTTTTGAAATGCGTCGGTCAAACAGTATGCCGTAGATTCGGGAGAGGCTGTTGTCGGCGATTCCGAATTTTTTCACGTAAGGCTGCAAATCAATGAATCCTTTTGGGGTAAGGTCGTGCAGGCGATGGAGGTTGTGGAAATCATCGTGGAGAGAGACTCCGATCTTGAGGAGGGACTCGTCTTCGAGGATCGATTTGACGGGGGCGGGCAATCCGATGATGTTGAGTCGGAAAAGATAGCAGTCTGTGCGAGTGGCGAGCTGCAGGAGCGCCACCTGGTGGGATTGCCCTTTTTTGAAGCTCGGACGCGTTTCGGTGTCGAATCCGATGATGTCGGCTTTGGAGAGGGCATTGACCGCGGCGTCGACCAGATCGGGGGAATCCACCATGTGGATTTCTCCATGGTAATCGGCTGCCGGGAGCTTGGCGAGCTCGGCTTTGGAGATGGAGAGAGTGGGGGCGGGGCGTTCGGCCCGATCTTGGATTTGATTTTTCATTGATTCGACGGCGCAGTTGAAGAGCACTCGTGAACGCAAATTTACAAAAAAAAATCGGTAAAATCAAGAGTCGGCCTTTGTGTCGGCCTTATAAGGGACTATTTCGGCGGGGAGAGCGCTTCGAATAGATCGATCCATTGCTGCATGATCCGCTCGGGATTGAATCGGTCGGTGATTTTCAATCGGGCCGCTTCGCCGAGGCTGCTTCTCAGTCGGGGCTGACGGATGAGGCGCAGGATGGCGTCGGCGAGTGAGTCGGCTTCTCCGTTGGCGACAAGCAGACCGTCGACTCCGTCGGTGATCAGTTCGCGGGGGCCGCATTGGCAGTCGAATGTGGCCACGGGAAGGCCGGCGGCCATGGCTTCTGCAATTGAAAGCGGATGACCTTCATAGCGGCTTGACGCGGCGAAGATGGCGGCGTCGGCCAGTCGCGGGCCGATGTCGTCGATATTGCCGGGCATTGCGACGCTGTCGGCGATTCCGAGGCTCTCGGCGAGGTCGGTCAGTTGGGGGCGCAAGCCTCCCTCTCCGAGAATTTCGAGTCGCCAGTCGGCTGCTTCGTCATGCGCTTTGACGAGTCGCCAGGCTTTCAGCAATCGGTCGAAACCTTTTTGACGGGTCAGTCGACCGACGGCGACGACTTTCTTCGACTTCGCGGGATCGGCGGTCATGACCGATGCCGGTATGCCGTTGGGGATCTTAATGAGGTTGTCGAGAGGTTGCCAGAGCTGCATGTCGTCGTCGGTCAAGACGACGAATCTGTCAAAACGTCTGACGTTGGCCTTGTCGGTCAGCGTGCGCCAGCGGTCGATCAACCCGGCGACTCCGCGTCGTGCGGCAAGAGTGCGCCATGGACGGCAGAAATGAAATTCGAGGATTTTCGGGCAGTCGTAGCCGATCGAGGGGATGAAGGATGAGACAGTCGGATAGACCGAGATCAATATATCCGGCCTTTCCTTATTGAGGAGCTCTTTGAGCCGTCGACGGTGGAGAATTCGTTTGCGGATGAATCCAATGGTTTTTGACAATGGATTCATGCCGGATTCTTTCGAGGATGCCGGGGTGTAGTTGATCCCGAGTTCGATGACGTTGACGCGTGGATCGATTGGAAAGAATTGTCGGGTGGCGGGGGGAGGGGAGTCGGTGACAGCCACAACGACTTCAATCCCATGGGCGACGAGCCATGCGGCTTTCCGGAGTATCTGGCGTTCGATTCCGCCGGCTCCGAAGATACTCTTCTGATGGTATAGTATTTTCATTTGTCGTTGGGATTGAGGTGGTCGGGGTTGAAGTCGGAAAGGGTGGGTCACTTGGGTAAGGGAGCTGTCACCGGGGTAGGGTGCCGGTCACTTGGCGAAGTCGTCGGGCATGACAAGGAATTCGGCGTCAGGGAAGAGCCGGGTGGTCTGAGCACGCATATATTCGCGAGCGTCGTCGGCGATGATGCGGTCGGAATCGAAGTGAGGATTGTAGACGACGTATTTAAGTTCGATCCCGTAGTCGCGGATCGCATTGAAGGCGAGTAGTGTGTCGGAAATGGAGCCGAGTCCGCCGTGGGTGACAAAAGCGAGAGGGAGTCGGCGCGAGGCGATATAGTCGATTGTAAGGAAATCGCGGGTGACGGGCACCATCAGGCCGCCGGCCCCTTCAATCAGCACTGTGTCGAAGTGATCGGATAGTGTCGCTGTTGCGTTGTCGATAACTTGGAGGTCGATTTCACGTCGGTCGATTTCGGCGGCGAGGTGGGGCGAGGCGGGATATGTGAAGATGACGGGGCATGTCACTCTGTCGTGGTCGAACTGCGTGAGGGGCATGCCGGTCAGTCGGCGATGGAGCATTATGTCTTCGCTGAGGCCGGTGTTGCCGGTCTGAATAAACTTCTGCGTTATGACGCGCTGCCCTTTTTGGGCGAGATATGTAGCGAGCCAGGCTGTGGCCCATGACTTGCCGACATCTGTGCCGATGCCTGAAATGAATATGTTTGCCATGTCGGAAACGGTTTCTTAACCGAATATAAAAACAATCAGTTGTAGAGAATCGGAGTGCTTACCCCATGATGAAGGAAACGGGGCATTCGCCGGAGTTGAATCCATGGCGAATGCCCCGTCGATATCAATAGATTGTAGGCTGATGATGCCGTAGCGGCTTACCAGGCGAACATCGGATATTTGTTCATCATATCGTTGACTGTGCGGCGCACTTCGAGGATGACGTTTTCATCGTCGGCATTGCTGAGCACACGGTCGATAAGATCTGCGATGGTGATCATCATGTCTTCCTTGGCGCCGCGGGTGGTGATTGCGGCTGTGCCGAAGCGGAGGCCGGAAGTCAGGAAGGGGGAGCGGCTGTCGTAGGGCACCATGTTCTTATTGGCTGTGATGTCGGCTTCGACGAGCACGCGTTCAGCCTTCTTGCCCGACATTTCAGGGAATTTGGGGCGGAGATCGACGAGCATCGAGTGGTTGTCGGTGCCATCGGAGATGATCTTATATCCTCTTTCGATGAGCGCGTTGGCGAGAGCCGCGGCGTTTTTCTTCACCTGCAGAGCATATTCCTTCCATTCGGGCTGGAGGCATTCGCCGAAAGCGACAGCCTTGGCTGCGATGACATGTTCGAGCGGGCCGCCCTGTACGCCGGGGAAAACTGCCGAGTCAAGGAGGGCCGACATTTTTTTGATCTCGCCTTTCGGAGTCTTTTTACCCCAGGGGTTGTCGAAGTCCTTGCCCATAAGGATCAGGCCTCCGCGTGGGCCGCGAAGTGTCTTGTGGGTTGTGGTGGTCACGATGTGAGCGTGCTTCACGGGATTCTCGAGCAGTCCGGCAGCGATCAGTCCGGCGGGATGAGCCATGTCGACCATGAAGATCGCGCCGATCTCATCGGCGAGTTTGCGGATGCGGGCATAATCCCATTCGCGGCTGTAGGCGGAAGCGCCGGCGATGATCAGCTTCGGACGCTCCGCACGAGCCTTCTCCTCCATCTCTTCATAGTTGACGCGACCTGTGTTGGCGTCGACGGTGTAAGAGATCGGGTTGAACATCAAGCCGGAGAAGTTGACCGGGCTGCCATGCGAAAGGTGGCCGCCGTGGCTGAGGTCCATGCCCATGAATGTGTCGCCCGGCTCAAGGCAAGCCATGAAAACGGCCATGTTGGCCTGAGCGCCGCTGTGGGGCTGCACGTTGGCCCATTCGGCGTCGAAAAGCTTCTTGGCGCGCTCGATGGCGAGTGTTTCCACTTCGTCGACCACCTGGCAGCCGCCGTAATAGCGCTTGCCGGGATAGCCTTCGGCATACTTATTGGTCAGACACGAGCCCATTGCTCTCATAACCTCATCGCTGACGAAATTTTCGCTGGCGATCAATTCGATTCCGCGACGCTGGCGGAGGTGTTCGCGGTCAATGATGTCGAACACAAGATTGTCTCTCTGCATTGTTGTGTATGATGTTAGATTCAGGATAGATCCATATGTGTAAAAGCAATAAGTTACGATCTATAATCCGAAGTGGATCATAAATCGTAACTTATCATTATACACCTAACGATTTATAAATTTTCATTATAAATTCAAAGTCCATCGACAAATTTGCGATAGTCCGCATTGTCGGGGTCATATTTCAGATAGCCGTTGAAATAGCGCTTGGCAGTAGCCTTGTCGTTCTTGTCGAGATAGGCGTTGCCGACGTAGTTGTAGAGATTCTTGGCGTCGGATGCATAGCGCGATGTGTCGTCCATAGCCTCAAGGAGTTCGATCGATTTGAGGTAATGGGCCAGAGTCGCCTCCTTGTCGCCCTTCTGGAGAGCGATATCGCCTTTGATCTTCTCGGGGCGATACATCGAGGGGTAGAGCTCGGCGGCCTTATCGGCATAGTCTGCGGCCTGCTGATAGAAAGCGTCGGATGCAGCGGCATCGGTGGCTTTAGCCTGTACGCCGGCATAGAATGCGAACACAGCGCCCTGGATCATGTCGTTGTAGCCGGGTTCGGCGGTGTTTTTGACAAATCCGTCGAAAGCATTGCTTGCCTGGGGCATGTCGTCTTTATCGACATATACCATTGCGAGCTGCTTATAGAAAGAGGCTGTGTTGGGAAGAGTCTTGATACCGTCGTTCAGCACTTCGACCGCTTTGTCGGGCTGTTTGGCAGTTGTGAACTCCTCGGCGATAAGAGTGTAGTCGATGGGAGCCATGACATTCTTGTCGGGATTCTGGAGATGCTTTGCATAGAGAGCATCGGCCATGGAGAGGAGATCGCCCGACTTCGAGGGGAGCTGAGCCGCGTTCATGAACTGATAACGCTGAGCCGTGAAATTGTCGGGGTTGGAGTTGAGGAGCTGGGTAGCGTAGTCATAGCCCCCCTGATAGTCCTGACCGTAGAAGAGGAGGAATGCGTAGCGGTCTTCGTCCTGCTTGAAGTGGTTGGGGTTTTTGACATACTTGCCATATTGTTCAGCCGCTTCCTTAAACATGTTCTGGTCGTAATAAGCATTGGCGAGCGAACGTTGTCCGAGAGCGGAGTTGGGATTGTCGGCGAGCAGCTTCTTAAGCATGTTGATGACATACTCGGGGTTGACCTGCGAGAAGAGGTTGGCATATTTGAAATAAGCCGCAGTGGCTTTGGGATCGTAGTTGACCGCCATCTCATATGAAGCGCCTGCGCCGCCGTAGTCTTTGTTGCGGGCCTTCACATCGCCCTCGAAGATGTAGATATCAGGGCAGTTGAGATCGATCTTGCGAGCTTTCGCGATGCGCTTTCCGATTTCATCGGCGTAGAGAGCCGGGTCGACGCTATCATATGCGCGGGCGATCGCCACCTGCACAGCCGCATCCTTCTTGCCGAGTGATTCGGCTTTCTTGAAATTCTCCTGAGCCACTTTCGGCGAGCCTTTCTGAAGCTCGATCTGGCCGAGACCGATGTAATTGTAGGCATATTCGGGATTTGCCGTCACGCCGAGGTTGAAGAGGCGTGTGGCTTCTGCGGGATTTTCATCGTCAAGAGCGATAAGACCCTGATAGTAATATGTCACGGCCTTGTCGGTGCCGGCGTTGTTGAGGTTACGCTCAAGGAGTTCCTTGGCGTTGCTCAGCTGGCCGGCCTCATAATACTCAACCCCCTCTTTGTGGGTCTGGGCGGCTGCGGAGAACATCATCCCCGCGAGGACAATAGAAAGAATTGGCTTATAATTCATATGTATGATGTTTGTATTTTTTTTAAAATTTTTCAGTGCTGTTTCGTGATTCAGCCGTCGTGGCGGGATGCCGTGATTTAAGAATCGGGCATGTTTTCGCCGTTTCTTATAGCGCCGTCGGCGCAAGGTCTATATTTGACAACGTAAACGACAGGCGGTTTATTTCACATCTTCCCAATAAATCTTGTCAGAGAATTCCGGGGGTGTGTCGTCGTCATTTGACGACTTCGACGACCCGGCTGTGGACATGATAGGGCATAATGCCGGAACGGATGATGATCTTTTGGCCGACGAATCCGGTCACGAATGTATAGAAGCTATGGAGCACCGTCGAGTTCGAGGCTGTCGAAATCATCCAGACCTTACGGAAAAGAGGATACTCTCCCGAGTTGATGTAAAGCTGATAAGGCTTGTAGGCGACGGGGGAGAAGTCGTTGTCTTCATTCGGGTTGCTGACTTTGATGATATTGACTTCTTCGGTCAGCGCGGTGTTGATCGAGTCATTTTCGTTGGCGTAGTCTTCCATACGTCGGTCCATCGGGACGTTTTGCGCTACGGAGAGGTCGTTGCCGAGCCATGAGACCGAGATGATGCCGAGTGCATCCGGATCATTCTTCACCGCATCGAATACGGCTGCGTTGTTTTTCTGCGCGTAGGGCTTGATGTAATCGGTGATTTTCTTGCCCTGCGGGAGGAATTTATCGCGCATATAGCTGACCGTAGAGGATCCTTCGGCGTCAAAGACGACCTTGATTGCCGTCGTGTCGTTGCAGGCGAGCTGGCTCCAGCGGGTGATCTCGCCGGTCAGTATCTTCCGGATTTCATCCATCGAAAGGGCGCTGACGGGATTATCCTTATTGACGATCATCGCCACGGCGTCGACCGCGATGCAATTCGACTTGACGATGCGCTTATTATTTGACTTTACGTATTGGCGTTCCTCTTTGGTGAAGTCGCGGGTGATGATGATGCTCTGGCATTTATCGGCGAGGAGCGAATCAATGCAAGCCTGCTCCGACATGTAAAAGGGCACAATTGTGGCGTCCTTATAAGAGAACTCAAAGGCGGCTATCTCCTCGTCGAGAATATTTTTGAAGCCGTCGTCGCAGAACACGGCTGCAGTTCCGGAGGCATATTCGCCCCGTTTGATTTCTACGCATGCGGAAAGTGTCATGCCGACAATAGCCGCCATGACACAGTACAATAGAGTTTTGCTATATTTCATAACTTAAATGGCTCTGTGGGGGGTGTAAGATCTGTCGGATTGGGTCTGCCAAGGCCACGGCTGCCGGAGCTCGATGAATCGCAGCGAGCGGCTTTCACGGAGAGGCGATCAGTTCATCCCCTTATACATCCTATAGCCTCTGAAGACGCCATAGGCACAGAGCAATGCGCCGATCACGATCGAAATCGTGTGATTCGCGATGTCAAACACATTGACAATAAAGAGTATGCCGACAGCAAGATAGATGAGCACCATAAAGATGCCGAACGCGAGTCGCATTCCCTTCGGGGGCTGGTTAGAATAGTTATCCATAGCAGTAAAGTTTTTAACGGTTCGTAACTGTGATGCAATCGCAGATTCGGGCTACCGGGGAGAGAATCCGGCGCGGCTACCGTAAATATCTGCAAATATATTGCTTTTCTATCAAATTAACAATTAATTTACACGATAGTTTCGGCTTGGACTCGCTGAAAACTGAAAAAAAGCGCGGGGGCCGCCTTTTGCAAGCCGGCCCCCGCGATATAGGGGATTAAGCGTATCGCCCGGATTTCGGGGCATTGAGGCTGTTGCCTCAATTGCGCTTCGGGCGACAACGCGCGGATTCAGTCAGGAAATTACTGGTTCTGGAGACGGAAGGTGACAGGGAGGTTGAAGTAAGAGCGCACGGGCTGACCGTTGTTCTTACCGGGCTGCCACTTCGGCATTCTCTTCACGACGCGGAGCGCTTCCTGGTCGAGGTCCTTGTCGACACCCTTCACGATAGTGGGGCTGCCGATCGAACCGTCCTTCTCAACGACGAACTTCACGACCACGCGGCCGGAGATGCCGTTCTGCTGAGCCGATTCGGGATAGCGGATGTTGTTGGAGAGCCACTTCATCATGGCAGCCGGTCCGCCGGGGAATTCAGCGGGCTGTTCGACAGCCACGAAGATCTTCTCAGGCTCGGGTTTCTTCTCAACAACAGGCTCCTCCTTCACGATCACCTGCTCCTGGACAGCTTTGAACTTATCGACATCGTCGGAACCTTCCTGGTTGACAACGCCGCGGGCGGTGTTGTCTTCCTTCTGGGTTTCCATATCGACCACTTCATTCTTCACCTTATCGGCGTCGACGATAGCGATCTGAGTGACCTGTACGGTTGCGAGTACTTCCTCAGGCACAGTGGGGATTTCCATCTCCACTTTCTGCTCGGGCTGCTCCTCTTCCTCCTTGTCGGCTTCATCGTCGGGCATTTCGACTTCGAGCGCCTGCATTTTCTCACGCTCCTCGATGAGAGCGAGGCGATCCTGCTCGGCCTTATAGTCGGAATAATACGAATAACCGATCACGAGGAGGATGATCACGACGAGGCCGATCAGCGAATAGAGCGCTGCGAGATTGTGGCGCTTGTCGGAATCCTTACGGAGCTGATATGCACCGAACTCCTGGTTTTTATCGGCGAAGACTATGTCACGCCATTCTTTCGACGTTAGATCTACATTTTTAGCCATTTTGTCTGCTTTGCTTAAGAATTAATAAATCTAACATTACTTCTGGTGTTTACGATAGTCGTCGAGCATGACGAGGTCAACGTCGGTGATGTTGTCGATCTGATATTTCGAGATCGAGTTGATCTGCATCTCATCGAGGATATCCACGAGGCCGCGGTAAGAGGCTTCGGGAGTAGACTTGATGATGATTACCGGCTTTTTGACGTTTTCGTCCTTACGCACTTTTGATGCTTCCTCGTTGTATTTGGCCATTGCAGCCTCGCGATCGGCTTTAGTTTCGAGCGAGCCGAACTTGCCCTCCTCAAGTTGCTTTTTGAGCGCGTTGATTTTTTCGAGCACAGCCTTATTGCGAGCCTGGATAATTTCGCGGATGCCGCGAGCCTTATGGTCGCCTACGGAATTGACCTCATCGGAGAGGAGCTCCGACTTTTTGAGGTTGTTGTTGGCAGAGAGCACCACGCCTCCGGGGCCGAACATGCCGGTGTCGCCACCGGGTTTACCATCGTAATAATAGATCTCATTGACCACGTTACCGTTGACAGAATCGACCACGAGAGTTCCGGGCGTGGGCCCGGGTTTTTTCTTGGCGTCGATAATGATTGTGATCGCGTCGTCGGCCGAAGCCTGCGACATGTTCTCCTCATTCTGCACCTTCTCATTGGTCGGGAGCGCTATCGTAAGGGTCTGGGACTTGATCATGGTAGTACAGAGCATGAAGAATGTGATAAGCAACATGTTCATGTCCACCATAGGCGTGAAGTCCACACGGATCGTCATTTTCTTCTGGTGGCCTTTTTTGCCGTCGCCACCACTAGATTGCTGAACTTCTGCCATTTTATTCTCCTCCTGCCTTTAGAGCGGTCAATAACGTGAATTTATTCTGACGGACGGTCTGGAGATTATCCATCACCATGTGGATTATATCGAAGCTCGTGTTCTGGTCGGCCTTGATAGCCACGCCGGCGCCATCTTTCATGGCTTGGCTGAGGTTGTCGTTGCCGGCCTGACGGGCCGCTTTGATCCAGAGCTGGAATTCATTGAGGTTATCCTCGTTGTTTTCCTTGGCGATGGGTATGCCGGAGATATGTTTAGGATTGTTATCCTCGCCGGCAAGCCATTGGTCCATTTTGGTTAGGCCTTCGGGTTCATCCGCCAGAGAGAGGAACTCTCCCATCTGCGAGAGGGGTACGCCGAAAGCACCGAGCTTGCTGAAGGTAGCCTTCTGCGCGGGCGTGAAGCTGATCTTGTTCTTATGTTGAGCATTGTAGAGCTGGGTGACTTCATCGAGCATCGCCACACGCATCTTGGCGTTCGACCATTGAGCGGATGTGTCGTTGTTCATAGTCAGCCAGACCTGCCCTTTGGGGCTTACCAAGACCTGGAGCACATTGGTCTCCTGCACTTTCTCCGTCGAGACGGATGCGGGAGTGATCACTGTGGCGGGTTCCTTGGAAAGGAAGGTAGAGGTCAACATGAAGAAGGTAAGCAGCAGCACGGTGACATCACTCATCGCCGTCATGTCGATGAATGTGCTCTTTCTTGCTATTTTTACTCTTCCCATATTAGCTATTAACAGTTAAATCGGTTGATGTTTGATGTTAAGTGGATTAACAAACTCTTTTGCCGTGTTGATGATCAGCGGGCGCGGATCAGTGAGTTGCGGCGAAAGTAGCTACGATAGAGAAACCGATTTCGTCGATAGCGTAGGTGAGGTTGTCGATTTTGTTGGTGAAGAAGTTGTAGGAGATAACTGCGAACGCACCGGTTGCGATACCGAATGCAGTGTTCACAAGAGCCTCGGAGATACCGGTTGAGAGCTCAGTGGAGTCGGGCGAACCGGAAGTTGCGAGAGCCTGGAACGATTTGATCATACCCATAACCGTACCGAGAAGACCGACGAGAGTACCGAGGGTAGTGAGGGTAGCGATGATCGGGAGGTTCTGCGAGAGAGAAGGCATCTCGAGAGCTGTAGCCTCTTCAACCTCGTTGCGGAGAGTAGTGAGCTTCTGCTCCTTGGAGAGGACAGTGTTGGCGTCCATCTCTTTATACTTCACGAGAGTGTTGTAGACAACGGAAGCGACAGAACCCTTCTGCTGCTTGCAACGCTGCATAGCGGCGTCGATGTTGTTCTTGGCGAGGTCAGCCTTCACAGCAGCAACGAACTTGGTAGTGTTGCCTTTGCCGGATGCGGAGCTGATGGCGATCCAACGCTCAACGGAAAGCACGATTACTGTGAGAAGAAGAGTCATGAGGATAGGCACGATGAAGCCACCTTTGTAGACAGTGCCGGCGAGGTTGAGGGGGTGGCCGTCGTTGGTGCCGCCTTCGAAGTTACCGCCGTAGCCCATACCGAAGAGGAAGATGCAGACAGCTGCGATAGCGCATGCGATGATCACGATGAATGCGTTGCGGATGCCGCGCACCTGAGAGATTTTTTCCTCTTTTTTGACGCGGGCTGCCGCGTTGGAGGCCGGAGCAGCAGGCTTTACTGCTGTAGCCTTGGGATCATTGGATACCATACTTTGAGATGTTTGTTGTTTAGGTTAATGTATTTTTAAGTAGATTTTTACCTATTGATGCATATGTGCTTTTCTCCTGCGCAGAAATCGTCGCGTGAGTAGTTCATGGGGGCGAACGTCGGCGTGACTTTTTGCCTTGGTATGCTGCCTGGAGCTGTCGCAACTGCAAATTTACAATTTATTTTCTGAAAAACAAACGAGAAGGCAACGAAAAAATTGTCGTCGGTTTGTTTCCTTTAACTAATTGTAAGTCTTTTATACGATTTTATGCTGGCAAAATATGTTGCACAACATGTTTTACCCTCATTCATGAGAATCCCCGCTCCGGAATCGGGGTGGGGATTCTCTATTCTGAGTCCGGGCGGGCGTCAGACGCGCCGCCGGGTGAGGGTGTGATCGTAAGTCGGTGATTATTCTCCTTTGACGGCTGCAATGCCGGGGAGGGTCTTGCCTTCGATGGCTTCGAGCAGAGCGCCGCCGCCGGTCGATACGTAGCTGACTGCATCGGCACATCCGAACTTATTGACGCAAGCCACAGAGTCGCCGCCGCCAACGAGCGAGAAGGCGCCGTTCTGGGTTGCCTCTACGATAGCGTCGGCGATTGCGCGCGAGCCGGCAGTGAAGTTGTCGAATTCAAACACGCCTGCGGGGCCGTTCCAGAGGATGGTCTTGGCGGGAAGGATGGCGTTGCGGAAAGCGATGATGCTGTCGGGGCCTGCGTCGAGACCTTCCCAGCCTTCGGGAATATTCATCACTGAGCAAACCTGAGTGTTGGCGTCGTTGGAGAAAGCGTCGGCTGCCACGCAGTCGGTGCCGAGCACGAGGTTGACACCTTTTTCTTTTGCTTTCTTCATGATGTCGAGCGCGAGGTCGAGCTTGTCTTCCTCACAGATTGACTCGCCGACGTGGCCGCCCTGAGCTCTTGCGAATGTATAAGTCATGCCGCCGCAGAGGATGAGATTGTCGACCTTGTCCATAAGGTTTTCGATGATGCCGATCTTGGTGGATACTTTCGAGCCGCCCATGATTGCAGTGAAGGGGCGTTTGATATCCTTGAGGATATTGTCGACAGCCTTCACTTCCTTCTCCATGAGATAGCCGAGCATCTTGTCGTTCTGATCGAAATAGTCGGCGATGACAGCAGTGGAGGCGTGTTTACGGTGGGCAGTGCCGAATGCGTCGTTGACGTATACGTCGGCATAGCTTGCGAGAGTCTTGGCAAACTCCTTCTGGCTTTCTTTCATTGCCTTTTTGGCGTCTTCGTATGCGGGATCGTTTTTGTCGATGCCTACAGGCTTGCCCTCTTCTTCGGGATAGAAGCGGAGGTTTTCGAGCAGAAGCACTTCGCCGGGCTTGAGTTCCTTGGCTGCTTCGGAAGCTTTCATGCAGTCGTCGACGAATTTGACGTCAGTGCCGAGCGCCTTGGCCACATCTTCGCGGATCTGGCTGAGGGAGAATTTGGGGTTGACTTTACCTTTGGGCTTGCCCATGTGGCTCATGAGGATGAGCGATCCGCCGTCGGCGAGGATCTTTTTGAGAGTGGGGAGAGCGCCGCGGATACGGGTGTCGTCGGTCACGTGGCCGTTTTCGTCAAGGGGTACATTGAAGTCAACGCGAACGATGGCTTTCTTACCTGCAAAATTGTAATTCTCGATAGTTGCCATTTTAAATATAAGTATAAGTGTTTTTTGAATTGTCTCGGGTGTATGTCGGTTTGTCGGGCGGGGCGCGGCCCTGAAGGGCGTTGGCGCCGAAGGCTGATTTCATTGACATGCGCCGACAGCCGGGGTCAGGGTGGGTGTCGGGGGTCGAGAAAAGGCGTGCATGAATGTGAAATATCTGCCTGAATCGCGCTCAGAGAGCCGACATGACGCTTTGATTCTGCAAATATAGCGATTTTTAGTGAAAAAATTAGTAATTTTGAGTTATGGAATTTAAAGAAATCAAAAATTTATATCTGACGACCTTCGGAGTGTTGCCCGAAAAAGTTGAAAAGCTTCCCGGAGCAGGGTCGACACGCCGCTATTATAAAGTGGAGGCGCCAAAGGATGCGCCGGCCGGTGTGCCACAGGTTTTGGTGGCTACCGTGGGCTCAAATCCGTCGGAAAATCGGCTTTTTATCAATCTCGCCGCAGAGTTTGGCCGTAGCGATGCGTATAAAGTGCCTCGAGTATATGGCTATGCTGAGGAAGATGGCTGTTACATTCAGTCATGGCATGGCGAAGAGTCGCTTTTCGACCGACTGCGAGCCGACGGACCCGAAGCATGCGAGAGTCTGTGTGGCGACGTGTTGCGTTCGCTTGTGGCTATGCAGACCGACGATAAGGTTGATCTGATCGGAGCTGGAGTCGGAAATCGGTTTGACGCCCGGCAGATCCATTGGGATCTGAATTATTTCAAATATGAATTTCTGAAGCCGGCCGGAATAGAGCCCGACGAGTCGGCGCTTGAGGATGATTTTGATCGGCTTGCAGATGTGGCGTTGAGCTATAGCGACCAACTGTCGGGCTTTATGTATCGCGATTTCCAGAGTCGGAATATCATGCTCGATACTCATGGGCCTGTGTTCATCGATTTTCAAGGGGGTGGCGGCGGCCCGTTGCTTTATGACGTAGTGTCGTTTTTATGGCAGGCGAAAGCGGGCTTTTCGGCCGGGATGCGCCGGCGGTTGCTCGATGTGTATGTCAAGGCATTGAGCGAACGGCGTCGTGTTGATATGAGTGGCGAGATCGAACGGCTGTTGCCGGTCTATCGGTTGCTGCGCACTCTGCAGGTGTTGGGTGCTTACGGTTTTCGCGGTCTTGTGGAGCATAAGGCGCATTTCATCGAGAGTATTCCCGGGGCGCTGAAGAATCTCGCCGAACTGATAGAGGAGGGAGCTGTCGACGATTATCCCGAGCTATTGAGAGTGAGTCGGATTCTTGTCGGCATGGCAGAACGCTACACTCCGCGCCCGTCGGGCGCCGGACTTCGAGTGGAGGTGTTCAGTTTCTCCTACAAGCGAGGATACCCCGAAGATTTCTCAGGCAATGGGGGCGGATTTATGTTTGACTGCCGCGGGATGCACAATCCCGGTCGTTACGACGAATATAAGCAACTGACAGGCCTTGACCGCCCTGTGATCGACTTCCTTGAAGAGCGGGGCGAGGCGGCCCGATTCATCGAATCGGCGGTTGCGATGGTCGAACCATCCGTAGATTCGTATCTGCGTCGGGGATTCAACAATCTGCAAGTGGCATTCGGTTGCACGGGGGGGCGTCACCGCTCGGTGTATTGCGCGCAACATATGGCCGAGCGACTCGCGGCGCGCTATCCCGAGGCCGAGATAGTGCTTCATCACCGCGAGCGTGGCATTCATCAAACATTTAAATCCAATAAATAGAAATGAAGGTGTTTATACCGGCGGCGGGACTTGGCACACGCCTGCGCCCGTTCACGCTGACCAATCCCAAGGCGTTGGTGGAAGTCGACGGAGTGCCGATGCTTGAGCGCGTTATTTTGCGTCTTAAGCGAGATGGCTTCGACGAGATGGTGATCAATCTTCATCACTTCGGCGACAAGATCGAGGAATTTGTCAAGGCTCACGATAATTTCGGGGTGAACATAGCATTCAGCGACGAGCGTGCCGAATTGCTCGATACGGGTGGCGCACTGCTTCATGCGCGTCGACTGCTTGGTGGCGACGACCGACCGTTTCTTATACATAATGTCGACATCCTCTCCGATGCACCGTTGAGAGAACTAATCGACCGTCATCAACGCAGCGATGCCGCGGCGACACTGCTTGTCAGCGATCGGGAATCATCGCGCCGGCTGATATTCGATGGAGCGGACGCCCTTCGCGGGTGGCACAATCTCTCGACCGACGAATACAAGCCTGCGGGGTTTGAGTCGCAGTCTGACTATCGACAGCTTGCTTTCAGTGGTATTCATGTGATGAATCCTGCGGAAGTGTTTGCCGAGATGAATCGCCAGGACAGAAGCGGTAGATTTTCGGTGATCGACTTTTATATGCAATCCATCGGTAGTCTGCGTGTCGAAGCGATGGAGGTAGACCGTCTTCGTATGATCGACATAGGCAAACCCGAAACGCTCGCACTTGCGCCCACATTGCTTCGCGAAATCGGAGGCTGACCGATCTCGCGAAGCAGATAGCAGAACAGGGGGCAAGTAGGGGCGGCAATCAGAGGAGAGCGATGTCAGTCAAAGAGTGAAAGTGAGAGATGATCATAGATGGTGGAGCTGATTATGGCGGTTGGCATTGTATTGGAACACACAACCTGCGATAAGGCAGACCACGGCCGAGCCTCCGAGCCACCAAGTGGCGGAGACGCTGCTAATGAAGCACGAAAGGATTAAAAGCACCGACCCTACGACATAGAAGATAATAGACAAAGTTTTCATAACTGGCTACATTTTAGAGTGTGGCTAAAAACAGAGATATCGGTGCGATGTACCGCGTGGCGGCGGATCGCGCCAATGGGAGAGTGTTGATGGAGAGAAGCAGAAAAACGAGAAATAACGCACAAAATTTATCTTTGGAGCCGGCTCTGTAGAGTCGGCTCTTTGCTATATATAACGCGGTGAGGCCAATGAATGATTTTGATGCGGAGGGTTTTAACATTCGGGCGAATCCAAAAGCCCATGATGCTCTAACGCTCCTCTTTCCCGATTAATGCTGATTCGCACCTCCCGATTAATCATGATGGGCGGGGGGGGGGGGGGGGGGGGGGGGGGGGGGGGGGGGGGG
>CAMWNT010000025.1 GCA_947175695.1 uncultured Porphyromonadaceae bacterium | reverse complement strand
GCCTTGTTTTTTTATCCTGCCGGTGTAAAAATCTCGCGATTTTTATTTAAATTTGCGCCAAAATTCACAACCACTATGCGAAAGAAATTTCTCTCAATTACAATCGCGGCTGCTGTTGCCAGTGCTTTGAATGTTTCAGCTCAAACATTTGTAAAGGAGATGAACGGTGCTGACACACGTTTCATCCCCGGACAGTACATGAAAAATGGCGAAGCTGCTATATATTTCTCTGAAGACGAATACGGATATAAAGACGGCGGCACGAAATATACGGCTGAAATCTTCGATTTTGAGCTTCAACCTCTCAAATCATTCAATTTCCCCATCCTGCGTCCATATTGCGTATTTGAGGAAAGGGCCTCGACCGGAACTCAGGAAAAATCTCGTGTGATTAAGGAGGACAGATTTATAATAAATGAAGCAGATGGAATACCGCCCACATCGGATATGGAAGCCCGCAAGGATGCTTTTATCAATTACATCTTCGAGACTTTGCGATATTCAGACCCAACCTTGACTCTTGCCATATTGCAAAATGGCACCAAGGTAGAGGATAATGCTATACTTATCAATATTCCCTTTAAAAAGGGCAGTGGATTGTATGAGTTCGAGGAATATCTCAAGACCGTAGATGCATATCTTGAACCCTCAGGAAAGTGGGGATTCTCCTACTATTATTCTACTCAAACCCCAAAGTACAATGGAGAATGGAGCGTTCGCTCGTGGGAAGATGTTCCCATCTGCAATTTTTGCACTCCTCGTTGCAATGATGTTGCAAAACTCAATGATTGGAACGGTGGCGTTTACCTGCCTTTCTCTCAAACTTTTTTTAATGACGATGAAGCCTTTGAATATGTTCGTTTCAAAGCGGAAGTAGCCGAAGGTGGCGAGAGTAACTTTAGCGGTGTGACAGATGACTTACAGACTCCTGAAGCATATCTTTTCGGCATTACGAAAACAGACCGTGACGGTGACGGCGAGACAGATTACAAACGTACAGTGTACGGAGTCCATTACTCCGGTCTGGAGGTTGTCAACGAAAATAATCAGGTTCTTTACACGTTCCCGATGCCCGACAATGCCGAGGGGAAACCAACTGTTGAGTTCTTTAAATCAGACAACAGTATTCTCGCACAGGTCAATTATAACTGGCATGATGAACAAGGTCGCTATGTGCAAACCGTGAGATTTTATCGCATAGATAAGTCTACCGGAAGTGTTGCAAAGGTCATCAAGGAAGAAAATCATATTACCGCTCAGCCAAATCCTGCGTCAAAAGGCACTCCTATAGTTGTGGATTTGCCGGCATCTACAAGCGAACGCACCATCAGAGTCAATGCTCTTAACGGCTCGACAGTCATGAGCCTTAATGTAGAAGCAGACGCCACGCAGATTTCTGTGCCCACAGAGAGTCTTTCATCCGGAATCTATCTAATCACCGTCACAGATAAAGGCCACACATTAGAAACCTGCAAGATTATTGTTCGATAAGCTCCAATAAGCGTCTTTTCGCTAACTTTATACAGTCCATAACTTCGCTGAAAAATCAGCAAGTTATGGACTTCTCTTTTTCCGACCTTAATTTCAACTCGGTTGAAAATCTGCCCGGCTTCGAGGCTCGCGCAGCATTTACCGTCAACTCCGCGTCAGTGTTCCGCGAAGACGTTGACATCGTGCCGACCATCATAGACGATAAACTCTCATACGTTCCGTGGGGCGGCGACAATCAGATGCCGTTCGACTTGCTCGCGCTCGTTGAGAAAGACGAAACTTTGGCAACCTGCCAATGTTTCAACGCCGAGGTATGCTATGGTTCGGGGCTGCAATATTGCACCACCGAAACCACTGCAAAGGTCAAGAATGATGTCGAGGACTACACCAAGTCGTTACGTTCGAAAGTTATATGCACACCATTAGACAAGTTCGCAATGCTTGCGCCCACGGACTTCTTTTATATGACTTGCGTCTACCTCAGGCAATCCGTCGCGGCCCAGCGGCATACAATCCGTCAGAACGTAACAACTTAATCGGTGCGCTTCGCGTTATTAAGTATGTGATGAAGCAGGTATCGTCTAACAGAGCCGATGACTTGAGTAAGCAGATAAAGAACCTTTACGAGAATCTTTGCTCTGCTTCGCCAAATCTAAAGTCACTGATACCTGACTTCTCCACGATATGAGATTTTTAACGCGGATTTTTCACTGAAAATTTTGTAACGTCAGATAAAAGCATTACCTTTGCGTCATCATAGTGCTTCTGGAGACTTTAGTCGCTCCATTTAGCACTCTAAAAAAAGGTAAAGTCGAGGCTACCACTTAGTCGGGTAGTCTCGCTTCTTTTTAGTTATTCATTGTTGAATTCCTGTTGAATTTGCAGTACGACAGACGCGAGGATTTTGTTGAATTCTCGCTGTTTATTTATACACATTATCGTGTTCAAATGTACATACCGTCATAAAACACGTTAGGCGGTAAGCCTCTGTGATAGAGGGCCTACCGCCTAAGCGTTTTATAATAGGGAGTTTTAGTTTAGTCTTCGATGGCTGCCTGGGCCGCGATAATTTGTGGCATTGTATCAGTCAGTTAGGGGCTATTGCTCAACAGTTGGTCAACATTGTTCAGTAAAAAAGATGTTATACAAACTCATATTTTCTTATATAACTCATTTAACATTTCAATCTTTGTTTTCTGGTCAGTGGCGACAGTATAATGAATGCAAATTTCCGGATTCTCCATAATACAGACATTAACGGTGTAATTAATAGAATTGATGGGGGCATCCAGAATAATCCTTATATGTGGTGAATTTTCTTTTTGCATTAAAACACCGGGTTGTTCACTACCAGGATCTACATAGTCAATTTGTTGATAGCCTTTTTCTTTAAAATAATCAACTTCTGTTGTCAGATGCATTAAGTAATCTAATGGGAACTGATTTCTAAATCCGCTTTCCAATCCTCCCATTCCCATTAGATAAATAAATCCACCAAATATAACTATTCCAAGCATTATCAGACCCAATAGAATCCAATTTTGTAAGTATATGGAGAAGGCTATACCTCCTGCAATTAACAGATTAATGGTATCCAGTCTAATATCTTACGAAGTCATTTCATAGCTCGTTAAAATAGAATGTTTTGAGCCCAATCGGGAATATCCTCAGTGTATTGCTTTACTAAAACTCCCTCTGAAAGACGGAAGAGAGGGCGGGCATCAACATCGTCTATGGAGTTATCGTAGACGTAAAGACGGTCAATGATTGAAGCCACTGTTTTGCAGTTTTGAATTGACTTGTTGTAGCGAGAGATAATTTTGGTGATTGGCACATCATGTCCACCTTCCATTACTCGCTTGGCGATACGCGATGCATTTATTGTCGGGTTAGATGTGGAGATGAAGAATATTCGAATAAAGAACCCTGCTTGCTTTGCTCTGATGACAAAGTCAATTTTATCTTGCGCAGAAAAAACGGTTTCAAATACTAAACCCTTCTTTTCTTTAAGACACTGTTCGCGAAGGTCAGAACAATAAGTAGCAGCCTTCAGCACGGATTCCGAATTATTCCAGTCTCCGAACAAATCTTTGGCAATTTGGTCGGGATTTATATACGTTGTCCCCTCTGCCCACTCATGATGAAGGAACTTTTGGGTAATAGAAGTTTTGCCTGACCCATTAGGCCCCGCAATTATTATCAGTTCCGGTTTATGTTCAACAGTTGCCATTCTTGACTTCGTTAATGCGGTCAGCCCACTTGGCTTGCTGTTCATCAGCACCAAGACGTAATTCCTCAAAGTATTTTTTTGTGGCCTCTTCGTGCCGTTTCTTTGCATCCTCAGCCGCCTCGCGCATGATTTGGGCGAGCATCTCATCGGTTGGGTCCTGACCGGAGTTGAACCGATATGAGTTCATTTCAGTTTCTGACATAGTGATAATAATAAAAAAGGCCGCAATGCTACCGATTGGAAAATGCATTGCAGCCTTTTATAGTTGTTGATTATTAACGGATTAGTTTAGTCTTCGATGGCAGCTTGAGCCGCAGCTACGCGTGCGATGGGCACACGGAACGGTGAGCAGGATACGTAGTTCATGCCGAGCTTGGCGCAGAACTTGACGCTGGTGGGCTCGCCACCGTGCTCGCCACAGATGCCGACCTTGAGGTCGGGACGTGTCGAACGGCCTTTGGTGACGCCCATCTCTACGAGCTGACCAACACCTTCCTGGTCGAGAACCTCGAAGGGATCAACCTTGATGATGCCGTGGTCCTTGTAGAATTTGAGGAATTTGGGAGCGTCGTCGCGCGAGAAGCCGAATGTCATCTGAGTCAAGTCGTTTGTGCCGAACGAGAAGAATTCAGCAACTTCTGCGATCTGATTTGCTGTCAGGGCAGCGCGGGGCACCTCGATCATTGTGCCTACCTTGTAGGGGATCGATTCGCCTCTTTCTTCAAACACCTTGGCGGCAGTAGTGTTGATCACGGCAGCCTGGTTGGAGAGTTCCTTGAGCGAGCCTACGAGGGGCACCATGATTTCGGGATATACCTTCAGTCCTTTTGCCTTGCAGTTGAGAGCGGCCTCGATGATGGCGCGTGTCTGCATTTCGGTGATTTCGGGATAGGTGATGCCGAGACGGCAGCCGCGGTGGCCGAGCATCGGGTTGAACTCTTCGAGCGAGTCAACTTTAGCTTTGACCTCTTCGAGTGTGAGTCCCATTTCAGAGGCGAGCTCCTTCTGAGTCGCTGTCTGATGAGGCACAAACTCGTGCAACGGGGGATCGAGCAGACGGATTGTCACGCCGAAGCCGTCCATCGCCTCAAAGATTCCTTCAAAGTCGCCACGCTGCATCGGGAGCAGTTTGGCGAGAGCGGCGCGACGGCCTTCTTCGTCGGAAGCGAGGATCATTTCGCGCACTGCCTTGATGCGGTCGCCTTCGAAGAACATATGCTCTGTGCGGCAGAGGCCGATGCCCTGTGCGCCGAAGTTGCGGGCCTGGATGGCGTCGCGGGGAGTGTCGGCGTTGGTGCGCACGAGTGTCTTGGTGTATTTCGCGGCAAGGTTCATGATTGCTGCGAAGTCGCCGCCGATTTCGGGCTCCGTAGTGGGCACCTGGCCGTCGTAAACGTCGCCGGTCGAGCCGTTGAGCGAGATCCAGTCTCCCTCTTTGTAGACCTTATCGCCCATCTTGACAGTCTTTTCCTTATAGTCGACCTGGATTTCACCGGCGCCTGATACACAGCACTTACCCATGCCGCGGGCCACAACGGCAGCGTGAGATGTCATGCCGCCGCGCATTGTGAGGATACCCTGGGCGACAGCCATGCCGCGGAGGTCTTCGGGAGAAGTCTCGATGCGGACGAGCACGACTTTTTTCTTCTTTTCAGCCCATTCTTCAGCTTCATCGGCCGAGAATACGATCTGGCCGCAAGCCGCACCGGGAGATGCGGGAAGACCCTTGGCTACGACTTTCGCACGCTTCAGAGCGTCCTTGTCGAATACGGGGTGAAGGAGCTCGTCGAGCTTCTGGGGCTCCATGCGGAGGAGAGCTGTCTTTTCATCGATCATGTCGGCACGGAGGAGATCCATGGCGATCTTGACCATAGCTTCGCCTGTGCGCTTGCCGTTACGGGTCTGGAGCATCCAGAGCTTGCCGTCCTGGATAGTGAACTCCATATCCTGCATATCTTTATAGTAATCCTCGAGGCGATGCGCGATTGCGATCAGCTCGGCTGCGCAAGTCGGCATTGTCTCTTCGAGCGAGGGATACTTCTCGCTGCGCTCCTGCTCGGAGATACCCTGGAGGGCAGCCCAGCGGCGCGAGCCCTCGACAGTGATCTGCTGGGGAGTGCGGATACCGGCCACGACATCCTCGCCCTGGGCGTTGATGAGGTATTCGCCGTTGAAGATATTCTCGCCGGTAGCGGCGTCGCGGCTGAAAGCCACGCCTGTAGCGGAGTTGTCGCCCATGTTGCCATAGACCATGGCCTGCACATTGACGGCTGTTCCCCATTCTTCGGGGATCTGGTTCATGCGGCGATAGAGGATCGCGCGCTCGTTCATCCAGGAGTCAAACACGGCGCAGATGCCACCCCAGAGCTGTTCCCAGGCTGATTCGGGGAAGTCTTTGCCGGTGTGTTTGAACACAGCGGCCTTGAAGCGCTTCACGAGCTCCTTGAGATCTTCAACGTCGAGATCGTTGTCGAATTTGACGCCTTTTTCTTCCTTCACTTCATCCATGATGGCCTCGAAGGGGTCGATATCGGTCTTGGAAGCGGGCTTCATGCCGAGCACAACGTCGCCATACATCTGAACGAAGCGGCGATAGCTGTCCCAAGCGAAGCGGGGGTTGCCGCTCTTTTCGGCCATAGTGGCCACAGTAGCGTCGTTCATACCGAGGTTGAGGACTGTGTCCATCATGCCGGGCATTGAAGCGCGGGCGCCGGAGCGCACTGATACGAGGAGCGGATTCGAGGGATCGTCGAATTTATTGCCGGTCAGTTTCTCGACGTGAGCGATTGCTTTTTCGACATCGGCTTTGATGTCTTCAACCACTTTGTCGCGGCCATATTGAGTATACTCGTTGCAGACTTCTGTGGTGATGGTGAATCCCGGGGGTACGGGCATTCCCAACAGATTCATCTCGGCAAGGTTAGCACCTTTGCCGCCGAGGATGTTGCGCATCCCGGCATTTCCTTCGGCTTTACCGTCGCCGAATGTATAGATCTTCTGTGCCATTAAATTTTATGTTGTAACTAAATATGAATTGTCAAGTCTGTATCAGGGGCCCGCTTCTTTCAATCGGAGCTCCCCGCCCCGGAGCGGGCTCCTGACAGATGAGCATCGCACAAGGCATGACGAAAGGCCATAGCCGGGCGCGACTATGCTCTGAACTGCAAAGTTACGAAAAAATTATGGAATAGCCTTGATTTGTGGCAAAGAATTGCCGGAAGTTTTTCAATAAATGGGCAATCGGATGCCGTCGGCTGTTGGCATCCGGCGGATTTTCGCCACATAATCAATTGGAAATCTTTTGATCCGACGCGCTCCGAGGCGCGTTTTTCTAATAGGATCCCTCAGGAGATCCGCGACCTTAAAATCTGACATATGGATACTTTACGCAAGAGAATCGCCGTCGTCGGGAGCATCAATACCGACATGGTGGTCAAATCGTCACACATCCCGCGCCCGGGCGAGACTGTTTTAGGCGGCAGTTTCATGATGAATTCGGGTGGGAAGGGGGCGAATCAGGCGAGAGCCGCCGTCTCATACGCTCTCGGGCAAGGTGCGCCGATGATAGCCGCCGTGTGGGGAATATTCGTATGGAAGGAATTCGCCGGTGCGAGCCGCACCGTCAAGTTGCTCCTCGGCTGCATGTTTCTGCTATTCATCGTCGGCCTTGGCGCGATCATAATCTCCGGTGCCAACTGACCGACAGCTGACGCTTACCGACCGAAAAACAACACCGGAAGCCCGCGACGACTCGATTGAATCATCGCGGGCTTCCTTTTGTCTTGACCGAAGCATCGGTGGTCGGCGAGCCGGCCGCCGGTGTGCTATCTCTTATCAGAATGCTCTTTCGATCATCTCCGAAAGCTCCGAGAGGCTCTTCTTGCCGGATTCGCGCATCAGCTCCTCCCCCTCTTTCATCAGCACGAATGTCGGATAACGCGACACACTGAATGGCGCGGCGACACGCTGATCGTAGGATTCATCGACACGCAACACGTTAAGCCTTCCGTCATACTTGCGGCGCACTTCCTCCACGACATCGACGACTTCCTTATCGTCCTGCTCGCCCGAATGGATAAACACCACCAGCGAAGGAGTCGCGCTCTTTATTACTTCTTCGAATGTTTTCATAGCTTTAAGATATTATAAAATGTCGGCTTTCCGACACAATATTTGACACGCCGTCAATACGACGTTTCCAATATCCTAACAAACTCGCGCGCATTAAGGTTGCGGCGCCCGGCGAGGCCGACGATCGGAAGATCGGAAACCTTCGTTCCTCAGAAGAGATGAAACGAATAGATCAGCTCTACGATCGGATTGGCAAGGAATGCCGTAAGCACGCCGTTGATGATCAGCCCGATGGTGGCATACGCGCCGAAGCGTTCGCCATACTGGCTGACGCGGTTGGTGCCCATGACATGAGCGGCAGTGCCCATGCTCAGACTTCGCGACACAGGGCTCTTCACCCTCCCCCACGTCATCATTTTCAGTCCGACGACCGACCCGATCATGCCGACCACCACCACAATGGCCGACGTCAGTGCCGGGATGCCGCCGATCTGATGCGAGATTTCGATCGCGATCGGGGTCGACACCGACTTCGGTGCGAGCGATCTGACTACGTCCTCTCCCGCGCCCATCACTCCGGCGATCACCACGACGGCGACAATACCGACGACACACCCCGCGAGCTCGGCCAAAAGGAGCGGCAACAGTTGCCGACGGATATGCCTCAGCTCATTATATAGCGGAAGTGCAAGCGCTACGATCGCCGGCTTGAGCCAGAATTCAATCATGTGTCCCCCCTTGTAATACTCCTCATAGCTGATGCCCGTGAACTTCAAAAACACGATAAGCGACGCGATCGTCAGCACCATCGGATTCAGAAGCGTAATGCGCGAGATCGCCTGAAGCCGCGAATAAAGCCAGAAAAGCAGAAAAGTCAGCGTCACCATAAAGAGTTCGCTGCGGATAAAAATAGTGAAATCCATGGCTGTCAACGATATTTCTTGAAGATTTTGTGAAGGAATTCATATAGCCGACCGGTGACTACAAGCACGAGGAATATACTCCCCAGCGTAGCCACAGTGATCGGCATCCACTCGCGGGCGATGATATCGAAATAAAGCATCAACGCGACTCCCGGAGGCACGAAAAAGAGCGCCATATTCTTGATAAGCAACTTGCATATCGGCGAGATTGATTCCGGACGAACCCATTTTCCATCAAGAAAAAAGGTCAGAAGCAACATTCCCCAGATACTACCGGGAATCGATGCGCCGGGTATCATCGCTATAAGCTCGCCGAGCACGAGACACCCGAAAATGACCCCAAATTGTTTTGTCATAGCAGAATAAGTATAAGTGACATCGGCCGGCCACACTGTTGCGACCCGGTCAGCCTGCAAAGTTACAAAATTTTGTTGACATAGGCTATTTGGCCATCTTCCATTTTTTTAGTAACTTTACCGCCGTCGGGGGTTCCCCGCGGATAAAACCAACAATCTAACTAAGCTTACTATGCGAAAAATCCTACATACCCTCCTGCTCGCAGCAGCCTTGTTCGGCGTCGCCCCCGCCTCAGCCCAATCATCCTCGGCCCCCTCGCCGGCGTCGGCCACACGCCTCATCGCCTCCTCTGTCAGTCGCCTGCCGCAGTTATCGACCGGCATCCGCACCGCCCTCGGTATTTCCGAAGAGGGCACGCGACCATGCGTCATCGATTTCTGGGCTACATGGTGCGCCCCCTGTCTGGCATTCTCGCCACGCTATGAAGCGTTAAAAAAGGAATACGCCGGTAAAGCCGACCTCGTCAGCTGCGACTACGACCGCAACCGATCGATCGCGCAGACATATGCGATCCGCATGTTGCCGACGGTCATTGTGTTCGACCACAACGGCAATCCTGTAGAAATGTTTGAATACGGGCCGGCCGACTCTCAGCTCCGCTCAATCCTCGACGAGCTTATCGAGCGGCAGGCCGCCGGAATTGAAGCTCCCGAATCCGAAGACTCCTCTGCCGCCGAATACTACACACTCGACGGCATCCGCGTCGACAATCCGACCGACGGCCTCTACATCCGACGCACCGGCGCCCGCTCCGAGCTGCGCCTTATCCGAAAATAACCCAATCCTGAAAACTATCGGATCTATATCCGACTCGCGAAACTTGGATTAAATGCGATATAAAAACTCCTGTTTTTATATCGCCTTTAACCTACATTGTCGCTTGATTCTCAAGAATCCATCACTTGACTCTGTTGAGGATTTCGGTGTTTTCTCTTGATCCCGTTACTCTGATAGGCTTATTGAATAGAGTGTAGGAAAGACGCAATCGCACGCCACGCATATCGTTTGAGCCATTCCTCGTTCCGCTCGTGACATTCATATATGTGCTCGACAAATTATTATAGTTTGCTTTGCCGAGAATATCCGTAACTTCGAAATTCACATCAAGTCGATCGTTGAAGAATTTCCCCGACAACCCCAGATTCAGGTTCTGGACGCTTCGCTGCGTTGTCAACAACACCTTGTTTCGACCCTGAAGCGCATAATTCACATATGCCGAAAACCGGCTATTGAACTGATACGACACATTGGCATTGACATCGATTGAAAAATTGTTGACGAACTCTGTCGGCAACTTCGACCGATGAAAATTAAAATCCACTCTGCCATAGCAATTCAATCCGCCATAGGTGGCACCATACGACAATCCTGTCGTAAAGCGTTCATATCTCGGCAAATTAATCCATGTGGAATAAACCACATTTTCCGAAGCCGCTATTGGAATATCCACATCCTCTAACGGATTTTGCCTATTGAGATACTGCAACTCCAGCGAAAAATCGCCGAAATCCAAGCCGCCTCGCAGATAATTGACAGTCATAGCCTCCAGATTCGGATTTCCAAGCGAGTAGGTCAGATTGTCGACATACGCAAGTCCGGAATTCAAAAGATTAAAATCCGGATGCACGACACTTCTCGAATACTGCAGAAAGGCATTGATTTTTCCACCATAGTATTGCGCTGTCAAAAATGGATAGAACGACGACTTGTCGTAGTGATAGCGATTGTCGCCCGTTCCGAGCAAGTCATAATCTGCTATCCGGCGATAGGTATATTCATATCTGACACCCGGAGAAATCAAAACCTTACCGATCATCCTTCCCAAAGCGACATAAGCCTGCGGAGTATATTCATCCACATTGAGCTTGCTATTGTTGAGCCATACAGTTAGATTATCGTCGGTTGTTTCCAAGCGCGATGATGAATTGACATACGTGAATCTTACGCCGGCCTGAGCATATATTTGCCAAGGCAAATAGAAATTGGACCGAAAGTTGGTCGTAGCTACACGATACGTCGTATTGTTGGAATTCCACGTCTCTTCGATATTGCCTGCCAATTGATTTTCCGGCGTCTCAGTCACATTCGATTTTGAATTCGAACCATTGAATGCAAAATCTTGCGAGAGATGAAAAGCTTTGGTTGTAGATGCATAGTCATATACGGCGCTCACACTATGAAGATTAGTATGCACATTCTTATTGTCAAGCACATCAATCGAACTTACGCCGGATTCGTCGGTAATGACGTTTATTCCACATTCCTTTTCCTTTCGATGAGCATTTGTGAAGTAATAATGCAAGCCGATTCGATTGAACGTATTCAACTGATATTCACCACTCCAGTTGACAGTATTTGAAATTCTGCGCATCGGCAATCGACGCTCTTGACTGCGTTCGAACTCGTAGGTAGGATGCTCGATCTTACGAAAATAAGTTTCTCTGACTTCACTTCCTGACGTCCCGAAATTATAAGCTAACGATGTCACAAACCGGCCGGCCTTTGCCTTGAAGTTGATCCCCGGGAAATCGCTCACTTTCCGTCCGATGCCAAATGTATTATTTACAGCCAGATAAATATTGTTCTTTAACGGATTATATGTAGTCAGGAGGACGACGGCCTTAGTGCCGGCCGGATATTCCGGCCCCGGCGCTCTCTCAATCCGGATATCCTTGATGTCGGAGGATTGAAGCACATTAAGCTGACTGATATCTGTCAGTTCGCGCCCGTCGAGATAATAGATCGGGGTTCCTAATCCCGCCACTTGAATACCATTGCCAATATTCATCAGACCGGGGACATTTCCGAGCATATCCGCGACCGACCCCATTTGTGAAAAAGGAGTGCCATGGATTTTGATTTTTGTAATAGAACCTTCCTTAGTGATAATCTTCGGATTGGCGGTAACTACAAGTTCACTAAGCTCTTTGCTCTCGACCGAATCCGCCGCCTCCTCGGCTTTGACAGTAGCCGACCCGCTCAACAGAGCGACTCCTAAAACCAAGCCAAAACTATTGATGTTCCATTTCCTGATGTTAGATCTGATCATGATGTAATTAGGTATAGGGGATATAATTTTGCCCAATATTTTACTTCCCGTATTCATTCATAACAGAACTCCTGCGAACTCAACAAAAGAGAAATGACAATCCGGAATCGGAAGAAGTAATATTGCGTTTTGCAATAGGCGATCATTCATTTATTGACTGACAGACTATCGTCAGCCGCAAATATAGTACAATATTCTTATACGGCCAATTTTTTAATTAAAATTTTTAAAATATCTCGATTCTATCAAAATGTAACTGCGACTACGCCCCCGCCGCTCGATCGCGCAGACATATGCGAGCCTGATGTGACCCCAGAGTCGCGATGTACGACCGCGGCGGCAATCCGGCAGAACGGTTTGGGAAAATCTGATCGGTGCGATAGACGCTCCTTGGCGAAGCCATCAAAAACGGTTGCAAAATGCCAAATCATAGTGGCAAACTGCTGAAAAAGTGTTAAAATTATCATTTTTTCAAAAAAAATCAATTTCAGCATAAAACATTTTCACGCCTGTCGTGTTATTAATAGCAAACACACCTTTAATCTATAATATTATGGCAGGATACTTCCCCTATTCATCCCTTGTCGATCTTTGCGACAACGTAAAACAAAGTCTTCGCAAGCAGTCGTTTTTCTCCGAGTGGAGCTGCAACGATTCCGATTCACTCCGTGCTTCCACAAGCGGCGCGGCTGAAATCAGCGAAATCTACTATTGATGTATGAACGACATCACAGTCACTTTAAGTTCATCTATTTTTAGTTAATCACCCCTATACCATATATGGGGACAAACCTTTCAACCATCGTCACGACAACCCGAATCGCTACGAAAAAGGTATTCAAGAACCCGCTTCCCGGAACTCCCCGGAGCGGGTTCTTGGCGTTTCGCAGGCTCCATTCCTCCATTCCTCGCCTACCGAAGCTCGCGTATCGGATTTTTTCACTAACTTTGCACTCCGGCAGCGCAATCACATACGCTGATAATGCCAAATGAAAAAAATTCTCAAAGACTGGGCCCTCATCATCGCGATGATGGCCGGCATAATCGCCTTCCTGGTGCTTGACGCAATGCATCTCCCCGCCGACATCAGAAAATTGCTCGTCAGCGCAGTGCATATCATCCAGCCACTGCTCATATTCTCGATGCTCTTCCTGACATTCTGCAAAATCTCATTCGCCGAGCTCCGGCTCTCCGGCTGGCATCTCTGGCTGATACTCTTCCAAGGGGGCATATTCCTCGCGATCGCATTCCTGCTGATGGGGATGCCCTCCGGCGGACTCCGTATCATTCTCGAAGGAGCCATGCTATGCCTGATTTGCCCCACAGCCACAGCCGGAGCCGTCATCACCCGCAAACTCGGAGGCAACGCCGCCTCGATCACCACCTACACCATCCTGATCAACATCCTCACGGCTCTGCTCGTGCCCGCACTTGTGCCGCTCGTCCACCCTGCCGCCGGAGTCAGCTTCCTCTCGGCCGGAATGCAGATCATGGCAAAAGTGTTCCCCCTGCTGCTCCTCCCCCTACTCGCAGCTTTCCTTGTGCGACGCTTCCTGCCGCGCCTCCAAAGCAGACTCGCCGAAAAGCAGGAATGGAGCTTCTATCTCTGGATTGTCGCACTCGCATTGGCACTCTCGGTCACGACCCACACCGTCGTGCGCACCGACATATCAATCGGCATCCAACTCGGCCTTGTAGCCATCTCGCTGATATGCTGTGTGATGCAATTCGCAATCGGCCGCCACATCGGTCATCGCTACGGCGATGCCGTCACCGCCGGCCAGTCACTCGGTCAGAAAAACACGGTTCTCGCCATCTGGATGGGATACACATTCTTCACCCCGATCACAGCCCTCGTAGGGGGCTTCTACAGTATCTGGCACAACCTCATCAACTCCGCCCAGCTTTATCGCCACGCACATCCGCGATCGGATCATCATCAGCAGCATCATCAACGCCACCCGGAAGATCAAGGCAATCAGGCCATTCCCTCCTGACCTCCGCAAAGCGGCGCGCTATGTCGGATCGACGCTGCCGCGCTTCCTCCGGCGTTGGCTCGATTATGCTCCTATGAGAGGCGAGTCTCGCCACTCCCTCCGCGCGCCGCAACATAGCGCGGTCGGCGTCGGAAAGACAGGCATTGCGGAATTTATCCCAAATATACTCCACCGCCACATCCGACGGATGCACCATATCGGCTGCATAAAACCGATAATCGCGCAGATCATCCGTCAGCAACTCAAAAGCCGGAAAATAATATGCCGACGCCAATCGGCCGACAAGCCGATCGACCGCCACACGCAGCATTGCCTTCGACAATGAATTTGTCGGCAATCCATCTCGCACATGCCGGATCGGACTGATAGTGATAACGATATTGAATTCGCCATAGACATCACGCAACTCCCCGACCAGGCGAGTCCACTCATCGCAGATCTCCCCGATCTCAAGCATGCGCCGCACAAACCGACTCGACGGCAATTTATGGCAATTGCCTACCGGACCGGCACCGTTATCCTCGAAATAGGCGATCGACGTGCCGAACGTCACTATCAGATCCGCACCCTCCTCCATCAACCGGCGCGCCTCATCGCGCCGCAATCTGAAATTCCGGACCACCCCCTCGCGACTGCGCGAACTCATCGAAGAATCAAACATCATCGAATGCACCAATCGCCGGCCCGCTTCCTCAACCTCCACGATCGAACCGACAAAACGGCTCTCGTCGTCATCGAGCAAAAGCATACGCAAAGCCGCCGCTACCGACAAGGGATTATACAACGCGCCCCCGGGATTGAAAGCGCGCCACAACGACTCACGCATCTTCCGGGCGATATTATCCGAAAAACAAGAGCCGACAAGAATCACAGGCCGCCGGATACTCAACTGCGGCAAAGTCGCCGCCGGGATAATGCATTCAGTACGAAATTCCATATTTCATTCTTGGAGTATGTCCACTTTTAACACGATTAAAAAACTCGATAGACAGCGTTCTTCGATCCCGGTTCAATTCAAACCGTCACTTCGGATCAAGCCACAAATAACGCGAATATAAGGAATATTTTCTGTATTGACGAATTTTTTCGTAATTTTGTATCGGCTTTCATCGCCGTGTATTGACCGATCACGACGACAGCCGATATTTACGTATCATGCGACTATCCGAAATCTTATCCACCGACGATCCGCTGCTGGACTTCAACCTGCGGCTTCTCCTCGATTCATTCCCCCCGGAGGAGCGGCGCGACGAATCCGCATGGCGGCGGCTGACGGCGTCAGAACCGACATTTCACAACACGACCGTCATCGACGACGCCGAGAATCCCGTCGGCATGTTGACCTACTGGGACTTCCCGGAAGGCGCCGTCTATATCGAACACTTCGCCACTCTTCCGCGGCTTCGCGGAAGCGGGATCGGCAGCGCCGCCCTTCGCCGACTAATCGCCGACGTCGGCCAAAGGCCGATTCTGCTTGAAGTGGAAATGCCCGACGACGAAATCTCCCGCCGGCGCATCGGCTTCTATCAGCGCGAAGGGTTCGGACTGCTCGACATCGACTATATCCAGCCCCCCTATCGCCGGGGCGGTAAGGGTGTTGAAATGCGACTCATGTTGCGCGGCCGGCTTCCCGAAGGAGTGAGCGCCGCAGATCTGACGACGACACTCGCCGAGATAGTCTACCACCGTCCGCTCCGCGACTTTTGAAACGTCTTACTTAACTCCAACGAATCATGAAACAAAAAGTCATAATGAGCCGCTATTCGCTGCTCGCCACTCTCCTGACGCTCATATGCCTTGTGGCGCTTGGAGCATTCGCATGTCGCGTAGGATCCAACGATTCGTTCTTCCTCTACTGCGTGCTCTTCTCGGCGATGCTGATCATATCGCTCTTCTATGTGCCGCTCGAAATCGAAGCCGATCCCGAGCGACTGACCATCATCCGCGCCTTCGCCCGCAAACACATCCCGATCAAAGATATCGTCGAAATCCGGATGTGCGCTCCCGAAATCCCCACCTTCCGAATGATGGGGAGCGGT
Organism: uncultured Porphyromonadaceae bacterium; assembly: GCA_947175695.1. GTDB lineage: Bacteria > Bacteroidota > Bacteroidia > Bacteroidales > Muribaculaceae > Lepagella. The sequence continues at coordinate 10,383 of CAMWNT010000025.1, read as the reverse complement.
GGGTTCATGGGCCATTGGGGATGGTTTCGAAGCAAGAATCTCGGTAAATATTTCGCATACTTCGGTCGATCGAGCGACTGCATCTTCATCCGGCTGCGCGACGACCGCCGCTACATGATCAGCTGCGGAGAGCCACATGAGATGGTGGCATATGTCCGCAGCCACATGGCCGATCAGGCGACAAACCCGTCAGGCGAGGAATAACCCCGACCCTCGCACTTAACTCTTCCCCTCACCCCCGGCATAAACTTACTGACAACGAACAGTCAACAATAACCCTATGGCAAGAAAGAAAAAGCCCCTTCCTCTGCTCGAAGGGATCGAAATAACAGGCCTCGCCGCCGAAGGAAAGGCCATCGCAAAAGTGAAATGGCGCCCCGAAGATGAATCGCCGATCGTCATATTCATCCCCTACGGCGCGCCCGGCGACGTCGTCGATCTGCAGATCGACCGCAAAAAGCATTCCTATGCCGAAGCGCATATCACGCGCTTTGTCAGCGAATCCCCCATTCGTTGCCAACCCCGTTGCCGCCATTTCGGAATATGCGGCGGCTGCAAATGGCAACATATCCCCTACGAGCATCAGCTTCAGCAGAAACACACGCAAGTCAGCGACGCGCTGACACGCATCGGCAAGATCCAGCTTCCGGAAATCAATCCCACCCTCGGATCGGAAGAATGCTGGGCCTATCGCAACAAAATGGAATACACCTTCTCCAACAAAAAATGGCGCACCTGGGAAGAGATCCGCGCCGGCAAGGATTTCGAAGACTCAAGCAACGGTCTCGGATTCCATATCCCCGGCGCGTTCGACAAGGTGCTCCATATCGAGGAGTGTCTGCTTCAAGAGAAATTCGGCGACGATCTCCGAAATTTCATCTACGATTTCGCTCTGGCCAACGACCTTTCATTCTATGATATCCGCGCCAATCGCGGACTTCTGCGCACACTGATGATCCGCACAGCCTCGACCGGCGAAAAGATGGTCGTCGTGGCATTCGGCGAAAACGATCCCGAGGCGATCCGGCTCGTGATGGAGGCAATCGCGGATAGATTCCCGGAAATCACTTCGCTCGAATATGCCGTCAATCTCAAACTCAACGATTCGCTGGCCGATGTGGATATCACTACGTTCCGCGGACGCGACTATATCGAAGAGGAGATGGAGGGCCTGCGTTTCCGCGTCAATGCCAAGTCGTTCTATCAGACCAACTCGCGCCAGGCCTACGAACTCTATAAGACTGCCCGCCGCTATGCCGGCCTCGACCCGCAACATCCCGAATATCGCGCCGCTTCGCCGGCCGAAGGCGAAAAGCCGCTTGTCTACGACCTCTATACCGGCACCGGCACGATAGCCAACTTCGTGGCCCGCAACGCATCGCGCGTCGTCGGCATCGAATATGTCGAAGTGGCCATAGCCGACGCGCGTCTGAACTCGGAAGTCAACGGACTCGACAATACCCTCTTCTTCGCCGGCGACATGAAGGATGTGCTGACCGATGAGTTTATCGCCCGTCATGGCCGACCGGACGTTATGATCGTCGATCCCCCACGCGCCGGAATGCACGAAGACGTGGTCAAGGTGATCATGAACGCGGCTCCCGAACTGATCGTCTACGTCAGCTGCAATCCCGCCACCCAGGCCCGCGACCTCGCTCTGCTCGACCCGCTCTACAGAGTGACCGACGTGCAGCCCGTCGACATGTTCCCCCACACCCACCATGTCGAAAACGTCGTCCGCCTCGTCCGCCGCGACTGACCGGCTTACGATACAACGACGATACACAATCCTAATAGAAACACAACGACCCCGAGACAATCACTGTCGCGGGGTCGTTCACATTTAGTTACACTTACCTTACAGTCTATTCTATAATCAATTACAGTCTATTCTATAACTAAGAGAGTGTTTGAATTTAACACGATTAAAGAACTTAGTCGATCGAAAGAGAATCTTTTCATCCACTCAAAGGTCTTTTTCGGTGCTTTTCGTCCGAATTCATCGGTCACAATTTGCAATTGCTCCCTCGAATCCGAACGAAAATCCCTCGAAAAATCCTCTTTGAGTGAATGAAAGTTAAATCCAAACACTCTCTAAATCTATAATCATCTACCGTAATACTATTTTCTTGCCACGATGGATATAGATCCCTTTCGACGGATGCTCGACCCGACGACCGGTGAGATCATAATAGGCGTCATCGGCCTCATTAACTCCGGCGCACTCGATCTGATCTACATCCGACGATGAATCGGGGAATCTGACAGCGACATCGTCAAAAGCAAAATAAGCCGGCTGAGAGAATCCATACCCATTGTCGGATGATCCGGCTACATTAAACTTGACATACTGCACCTCGCCGAGCGACGATAGATCAAACAGCGTCCAATCCATGACAATATCATCAGGACCGTTGCAAAGATACATTTCGACTGTGCCTGTGATTCCCTCGTTGTAGCCCGTGGCCACGATCTTGACCCAATCATCCTCTCCGATGCTCGCCGTCAGGTCGTTGCCATCCATATAGCATGACAACGCATAGCAGGTGTTGTTGACCCACATATGATCGATCACTCGCGCTTTGCCATCTGAGAATACGAGCGCGGGAAGAGTCTCCTGCGTCAACGCCGCATAGCCGGAATCGTCGGTATATCCATAATGCACGGCAAAGTTTTTCGAACCGTTGTGGCCATGGCCCGACCTCGACAGTGACTTGTCGGCATCCGGATCATAGACAGTCAGTTGATCTTGATAGCTATTGTAGACATTAAACGCAGATGTCCCATAGTCCGACACAGCATGGCCGCCGGTCCAATAACACCACGATCCCCAGCCCTCACAAAGCGCTGAAGAAAGAAACGTATTGTCGGTGTCAACCCATTTATAGGCCGCGGCATAGTTGTCGAAGCCCATTGCCTCGGGGCCATACAAAAGTTTGCCCCCATATTGGGGAGAATCGATCAGCGCCTCCCACTTCTGACTTCCTTCCGCATCCTCGAAGGTCAGCGTGCGCAGCGAATAGCCGGCATCGGCCATTGCATTGACCGATGCCAGCATTGCGGCTGCAATTATCAGATTTCTTCTGATTTTCATCTTTTTCATTTATGATTATTACCTGTTTATTTCCTGACGAGTCGCTCGCTATGATTGCCGATTGCGACAATATAGAAGCCTTTGGTGATCGACGAAAGATCGACGAGATTATGGCCGATTGTCAGTGATGTGGAATACACCTCATTGCCACTCAAATCATACACTCTCATTGTGTCGGCGGCTGTCACACTGACATTGAGCTGACCCTCGCAAGGATTCGGCCAGATATGCATTATAGAGTTGCCCGCTTCGGCGATTCCCGATGTGCAATCGACTGTCACATTGCACGTCGATTTAACCTCGCCATATAGACTACGGCTGACGGCAATAATACCCGTCGAGCCTGTGCCTACAGCTTTGACGACGCCCTCGGCGTCGACTGTGGCTACACTTTCATCTTCCGATCTCCATTCTATCGGGAAGTCGCTGTCTTCGGGAGTCAATGTCGCTGTCAGAGCAAACGTATCTCCCAATTCCATGTCGAGTTCTGTCGGAGCTACAGTCACGTTAGTCGAATATTTCAACCAGCGCACGATGGTTGTGGCCTTAAAGCCCCCATCGATCGATTCGGCTGTGATCATCGATTCTCCCGAAGCCTTCGTGGCGTCATTCCAGAAGAGGGGGATGTTATAAGTAGTCTCATAAGTCGACAATCCCTTTTTGCCGACCGCCACAATTTCCGGACTTGCAGAAGTGATTCTGACCGTTTTGTTGGTGGCGTTCTCAGGAATTGTTCTGACGCTCATGGTATTATTACTATTGCCCCAGTTTCCCCATGAGAAATTCATGCCGATCTCTTTGTCGCCGACATGAGTGAATTCCACACCAGTCACCGCTACAAAATCGTCATTACCAATCACTTCTACATCACATGTGAGCAGATGACTGTCGTCGCCGGGCTTCACGACGTGAATCGCAGTTTCGCCGCCTCCGACCGGGAACACTTCTCCGTCATCGCCAATACGCGCCACCGTCGGATCATCACTGACCCAATAGGCATCATCTCCGAATGCATTATATATCGCCTCCATATCCACAGGCTTCGCACGCGACCCAAGCTCGATGCTGACCTTCAGACGTCCTGCCTCCGCAAGGGGAGTGACCGGAATCGACTGCGCCGGGATTGAGCCGAAATTGCCTGTGGCTATGCCTGCGTTGAAATTGGGGTCAATGCCGATAGAATAGTTGATCGCGCGATGCGATCCCGGACCGCTGCCGTAGCCCTGAGGCACAAGGCAGCCACCATCCATAAGAAGTGTTGAAGCCGTTGAAGCCGGATCGATCTTCACAGGGAATTGCTGGGCAAGCGCATTGCCGGCGAAATCATATTGGCCTGTTCCGAGCAAAACACCATCGTTGACGATCACATTGCCGAATTTGATATGGCAGTTGCTATTGTAGATGCCCGCGAGTTTGCCGGCTACATGGTATAAGCCGCTGAACTGCATGATGACATCGTCACCCGGGAGCACATATTCGTCATCGCGTGCACGAATGAGCTCCATTTCCACAGGTTTGGCGCTAAGCACCTGATAATTGGAATGACCCTCGGCATCAGTGACGCGTATAATATTACGACCGAACGTCAGAAGCACAGTGACAGTGCCATCGGCCCCGACGCTCACATTCTTATCGGAGAAGCCGTCGGGATAAGATACATTGTTGCCGATATTGTCGACCAGAGGATTCGCCACCTCCACTTTCGAGCCTTCGGCAGGTGTAAACGTCAGTCGATAGCCGGGCTGATCTGCCATATAATACATAATGTCGTGTTCGGCATCAACATCGACATCGGGTTTATACGCAAGTCGGATATTATCTGCGGGAGCCATTGATTCATCGGCATCGACCGTCACGACAAACGTTCCCGTGTTCTCGGCCCATATCTCACTCCAAAGGCTGCCATTCATCGCCTTAAGGTTGATGGCGTCATATCTGACCTGCACGATTGCTGTGCCGGATGCCTTTGCCGTCAGCATCCCATTGTCATCAACAGCCACAACGGATTCGTCGGGCTGAAAATCGGTATTCAGCACCGTCCATGAATAATCGGGTTCGATAAAATAATTGGTAGTCGATGTATTGGTCAGCTGCCAAGTGCGCAGGTTGACGATTTGAAACTGCTCTCCCGATTTCATTCTCAGGAGGTTGCGAGAGTTTATATTAAGGAAAATATCGGAATAGTTAGTGCCTTTCCCGACTATTTCATGATCAAAATAGCGATTCGTATGAGCCGACAGATCAGACTCTGCGACGGTGATCTGATCATACTTGTTGGGGGCAAATAGGCCCGAGTGCGTGAGGGATCCCTGACGGCTGACGCGATAGCAATACTCGCTGCTGACGTTCGGAAGAATGTAGGTTTTGGTCGTCATCCCGTCAACGGTGGTTTCGTCGACCGGCTGAACATATATAAACGGCAGATAGTGAGTCTTGTTTCTTTTATAAGATATTTCCCCTTCGGCATCCGCCGGGAAGGTCAGAGTGAGCGTCTTGCCTTGGTTGATTGCCACGGAATTCGAAGAGGAACGCGAAAATTCGGCTTCGTAATCCAGCGCAACATAGTCTGGATGCAATTCAGTAGGCCGGATATCGGCGAAGCCTGAATATCCCTTGAATCCGATCATACAGATACCGTTTGTCAGCGCATCGTCAGTCGAGCGATATGCGGCTTGCGTAAAGGCGTGTTCATTGCCCTCCGGATCCACTATTCGAAGATTGTCGATCGTATAATCCTTATTGATCTCCCAATAGACTCTTGATCCGTCGATCACTTCGGAATTGCTGATATATGCGACAAGTTTACAGACAGTCAATTTAAGTCCTTTAGCGGGATCATAGTCGGCATATTCCTCCGGGGCCTTCACCGTGAAGTCGATGCTTGCAGTGTTGTCGGGATCACTGCCGCTGACAATCTGCCGGAAGGTATATTCTCCCGGCTCGAGTTCTACGACGCCGGATCCGCCATACTGCACTTCGGGTCGGATCACTTCACCGGTGGCTTTACATTCCACACTCGACGAGCCGTATTCGCTGTCAAGGAGATAGAACGTCACCCTGGTCGACAACGCCGAGGCCGGAGGCGCGAGCAAAGCCGACAGTATTAAAAGTTTTTGTAAAAATCCTTTCATAACGTGTGGGTTAGATATTGATATAAGAAATTCCCGATCGGTAAGCGATGCGAACATCGTTGCCTATCGGGAATAAATATCGTAATATCCTGAACACACATTGCCCGGGCATTATATGCCCCGGCGAATGATAAGGTCGAGATAAGCGCCGATTACCCGCGGACGTGTCTCACATCGGTCGAAGCAGGTCTTCTGACTTATCCCCGTTGATCCGCGCCTTCTCACCCGCGAGCGCGGGCAATGACATTGTGCGGCAACGTTGATGGGATTTACAGCAGCAGGTACTGTTCCGGATTCTCACCGGATTCCCTTTTAATCCCGGTCTCTCAAGAGAGGCAGGAACTTCAACTCCGCAAAATTACAATTAATTTTCCGTATCACCAAATAAAAAAAGGATTGACCCTGTAGTTTTACAGAGTCAATCCAATTTTTAAGTGAGTTTTTTCTCCGGGAGTGATTATCGGTTGATGAATTTCTTGCCGCCCGCGATATAGATGCCGGCCGGGAGGGCGCGGAGATCATCGATATTGGCGTTGCGCTTGATCAGCATGCCCTGGGCATTGCAGATATCAAACACGGCGGGAAGGAGCTGCACATCCTGTACGCAGCCGACGCCGGTCTCTTCCGACACAACATAGTTGGCGGTGACAACCACGAGGTCGCCGTCGATAGTCACGCTGTTGGTGGCCGAAGTCAGTGTGTAGGATCCGGGGAGGGTCACAGGCACGTCGGTATAGAATTTGACAGTCTGCGGATCATCGGAATCCTTGGCGGGATAGAACACATAGCTTGCCTTATCGCTCTTGAGCCATGCCAGACCATATTCGAGTTTCAGTTCGCCGGCGGTCGGGAATTTCACTTTGATCTCCTTGAGCGAAGTGACGGCCGAGCCGTTGGCGGGAGAGAATTCCATATCGAAACCGGCACCCTCGATAATATCATATGTGTAATAAAGCTTCGAGATATACGACTGGCCTGCGGGAGTCTTGACGGCATAGAGCTTCTCGGCCGTCACGAGCTGATAAAGTCCGGGAGCAGGATAGATCTCGACATCCTTGCCATTTTGATTGACCAGGAACACGGTGTTGGCATACTGTGCGCTCGGCTGGCCTGTGATCGGATCTTTATAATACGACGAATTCTTCGGCGCTGCGATATATGTAGCGAGCTTATTGCCGAGATTGCCTTCGGAGTCGATCGAATAGATATAGCTCTTTCCCATCTGGTTGACATTGCCGAGCGTGCTGCCTTTGTCGACAGTCAGAGTGATCACGCCGGGGAAGCTGACAGCAGGTCCTTCAGCCGGGAACACCTCGGGCTGACCCATCGAGTAATTGGGGATCTTGTAGCTGTAGATCAACTCATCGTTGCGCGCCGAAGTGCCGTCGGGATAGTTGATCTTGATAAGTCCGGAGGGGATAATGAGGCGCCATGTGCCCCCCTTGGTCACTTTGCGGTCGGCGTGGATCTTCAGCGAATTTCCGTCGGCGCTGAATTCCGGCAGGATGTCTTCGTCGTAGATCACCTGTCCGGGTTCCTCCACTTCTTCATCGTCATCGACATCTGTGTTGTCGTCGCCGGATTCGTGATTGCCGTAGATGTCATACATCTGGATCTTCAGACCGGTGTCGGGCAACACCTCGATCGACTCCGCATTGCCATAAGTCAGCACGAAGTCTTGAAGTTCCAGGATGTTTTCGGTCGGCTCGGGATAGATCGTGATGCCCGAGACGGGGATAGTGTAATTGAGGATGATTTCGCTGTTGGGCGTTTTGTCTTCTCCGATAAGGAAATATCCCTCCGGAATGGTCACAGTGTAGTCGCCACCGGCCTTGCAGACATACTGGGGCTTCTGGAAGAACTGAATCTGCCAGAGATCGGCATACACTCCGTCGTAGGTGACGAGGCCGATATTCGATGCAGGCACATAGGCCACAGTCTCACCGTTGCGGTCGAGTGAAATAAAGAGGTCGGCGGAACGGTCGACAGATGCTCCGCCCTTGAAGTTGAGAAGAAGGTTGGTCAATCCGTAGGCATAGTCTGCCATACTGATGGTGCCGGTTGAAGGACTGAGAGATGTCAGCTGTTCGGTGCCGACATTCTGAGCTGTCGCGAATGCAGGTGCCATAGCGGCGGCTGCTGCGATTGCCAAAGAGATTTTTCTCATAAGCATTAAGTTATTGCGAGCATGCACGAACTTCGGGGGTCCGGCATACTCTGAGTTAATAATTATGGTAGGTTAGTAACCTAACTACTTTATTACCGGATTAATGTGTTTGCTTCGGATTGACAACAAAGTTCGTCACGCCATACCCGGCTCAAAAGCCGTGTATGGCGCAACAAAGATTCATTATTCAATCACAATGTCGAAATTGTCGAGGAAGTCCATTGTCGCATGGATATATTCTTCCATGACTACGTCGTCGTCGACAAATGCCACTTTCTCGCGATATTTAGCCATCACCTCCTCAATATAGGGGGATGATTTCAGCGGCCGACGGAAGTCGATTCCCTGAGCGGCGTTCATCAGCTCGATTGCGGCGATGAATTTCAGATTGTCGATGATTTTGTGGAGCTTGGTGGCTGCGTTCGCACCCATCGACACGAGGTCTTCCTGACCGTTGGAGCTGACAATAGAGTCGCAGCTTGCAGGCCATGAATACATCTTGTTCTGGCTGACCATTGACGCGGCTGCATATTGCGGAATCATGAAGCCGGAGTTCAGACCGGGTTTTGCCACAAGGAATTCGGGCAGGCCGCGGTTGCCGAGGATCAGCTGTGCCACACGCCGCTCGGAGATGTTGCCGAGTTCATGAAGCGCCACTCCCATATAGTCGAATGCCAGCGCGAGAGGCTCGCCATGGAAGTTGCCGCCGCTGACCACCATATCCTCGTCGGGGAAGACGGTCGGGTTGTCGGTGACGGAGTTGATTTCGATATGGAGCACGTCGGTCACATGGTTCATTGCGTCTTTGACCGCACCGTGCACCTGCGGGATACAGCGGAACGAGTAAGGATCCTGCACATGCTCTTTCTCGCGGCTGATGATCTCCGAGCCTTCGAGGAGGTGGCGGAACACTTTGCCGGTCCGGATCTGTCCGGGATGAGGACGCACCTGCTGGATGCAGTCGAAGAAGGGCTCGATGCGGCCGTCGAATGCTTCGAGCGACATGGCGCCGAAAAGGTCGAAGCAGTTGACGAGGTGCCAGCCGTCGATAAGGGCCTTGATGCCGTTGGCCGACATAAACTGTGTGCCGTTGAGAAGCGCGAGTCCCTCTTTGGATTTCAGGCGGATCGGATCCCATCCGAATATGTTGAGAGCCTCTTTGCCGCGACGGCGTTTGCCTTGGAACATCACTTCGCCCTCGCCGATCAGCGGAAGGAAGAGATTTGCCAAAGGAGCGAGGTCGCCGCTGGCGCCGAGCGAGCCGCGGTCGTAGACCACCGGCAGAATATCATTGTTGTAGAAATCAAGAATGCGCTGCACCGTGATCACCTGCACGCCGCTGAAGCCCATCGAAAGGGCGTGAGCCTTCAGAAGAAGCATCAGCTTGACCACCTCCGGAGCGACGGGAGTGCCGACGCTGCAGGAATGGCTCTTGACCAGATTTTCCTGAAGAGTCGTCAGATCTTCGGGCGAGATATGTTTGTTGCATAGCGAGCCGAAGCCGGTGGTGACACCGTAGATCGGAGCCGCATGTTCATCGGTTTTGCGGTCGAGAAACTCGCGACAGTGCGTGATTTTCTCGATAGCGGAGTCGGAGAGAGTCAGTTTGGTGCCATCTTTGAGGATCTTTTCAATAAGATCGTAGGTCAGCGGAGAGCTGCCGATGGCATATGTTTCCAATCGCATGATATTAGTGTTTGGTGTTTTAAAGTTTTCGAATTTCGGATTTACGTTTGATTAAGAGAGTGTTTGGATTTAACTTCCATTCACTCAAAGAGGATTTTTCGAGGGATTTTCGTTCGGATTCGAGGGAGCAATTGCAAATTGTGACCGATGAATTCGGACGAAAAGCACCGAAAAAGACCTTTGAGTGGATGGAAAGATTCACTCCGAAGAGTCAACTTCCTTTAATCGTGTTAAATTCAAACACTCTCTAATGGCGAGGGAGATGACGGTCAGGAATTGTCGGCGACTATGCGGCCGTCGTGGAT